>NZ_CM174460.1:0-315000 GCF_057838075.1 Metabacillus sp. KH_069 | reverse complement strand
CTGGAGCAAGCTCCAGCAAGTCCGCTCGACTTGCATGTATTAGGCACGCCGCCAGCGTTCGTCCTGAGCCAGGATCAAACTCTCCGAAGAAAATTTGTGACTCAATTTGTTGCTGACTTCAAAAATTTAAAACGTTTGGTACGCTTTTGGTTTTGTTTAGTTTTCAAAGATCATTTGCTTCAAGTGTAACTTTCTAATCATAATCTATCTGACTAGTAAAGTCAACAACTTTTTTCAATTCATTTTATCGCTTGTTTGCGACAACAGATATTAATATACCACGATAACTTTAGAGAGTCAACGTTTTTTTAAAGGTAATTTATTTATCTGAAAGGTGCTCTTAAAAGGCACAAGAGATAGAATACCAATCTATTAAACTAAAGTCAACAAAAAAAGAGATGCCGAAGCATCTCTTTTTTTCCTGTCTATTATTATCCTGCCAAAAAGACGAAATATAAGATAAAGATAATAAACATTCCGTACATAATTGGATGAATATCTTTGGCTTTACCTTTAACGATCATTGTAATTGGATAGAAGATAAATCCTACAGCAATCCCTGTGGCAATACTATATGTTAATGGCATTGCAATAATGGTAAGAAAAGCAGGAACAGCAATCTCAAAACGGTTCCAGTCTATTTTTCCAAGGGATGAAACCATCAATATTCCTACTATTATTAAAGCAGGTGCTGTAACAGGTGCAGTGATGACACCAAGCAGCGGTGAGAAAAATAACGCAAGCAAGAACAGCACGGCCGTTACAACAGATGCAAATCCTGTTCTCGCACCTGCAGCTACACCTGCAGAAGATTCAATGTAAGAAGTCGTAGTTGATGTACCTAAGATAGAACCGATAACAGTTGCTGCTGAATCCGCAAATAACGCTTTACCAGCTCGAGGCAATTTGTTTTCTTTAATTAGTCCAGCTTGATTAGCTACGGCAACAAGCGTACCCGCTGTATCAAAGAAGTCTGCAAATAGGAATGTCAAGATAACAACCAGCATTTGAATCGTGAACAGCTGATCCAGATTTTGAAAAGCTGCGCCGAATGTCGGCTCTAAACTTGGAACCGCCCCTACTATTTTAGTAGGAACATCAATCAATTGAACAATCATCCCGACAATAGCTGTAATGATCATTCCATAGAAGATTCCGCCGTTGATGCGTTTAACCATAAAGATGACTGTGATGAATACTCCGAAAATAGCAAGCAATGCATTTCCGTCTTTTAAATTCCCAAGCCCTACTAGTACAGCGTCATTGTTTGTAATAATGCCCGCATTCTGAAAACCTACGAATGTAATGAATAATCCGATACCCGCTCCAACCGCGTGTTTCAATTCTTCCGGAATCGAGTTGATAATCTTTTCACGAATTCCCGATACAGTTAAAGCGATAAAGAATACTCCTGATACTAAAACCCCTGATAAAGCTGTCTGCCATGGAATACCCATCGTAAGAACAACAGTAAAAGCGAAGAAAGCATTTAATCCCATACCCGGAGCAAGTGCAATCGGATACCTGGCTATCAGCCCCATCAGCAAGGACCCAATTGCAGCAGCAAGTGCTGTTGCTGTGAATACCGCACCCTGATCCATTCTAAGTTCATTAGGAAAATCAGGCACAGACGCAAGAGATAGTGTCAGCGGATTGACAAATAAGATATAAGCCATGGACAGGAAGGTTGTTAACCCTCCAATAAACTCGCGGCGGTAATTCGTGCCCAGCTCCTCAAATTGAAAATACTTCTTCATCTAAAATCCTCCCAATATCTTAAACGCCGTTATAAGCAGGTGGCCCGTAAAAAGATAGAATAAGTGCAAAAAGCGCTCCCTGCTAACGGGAGCGCTTGACGACAATGATATTAGATAGGACGGGTTCCGGAAATAGATCACGGATTCCCAATCTTATATAACACCTCGTAGTCAAGCTCTTTACGGTAGCTTGGTAGAAACTTTTGGGCCATATCCCCAACTTTATACGACGTATTTAGACAATTTTTGTGTACCTTCATCTTAACAGCATGGGTATAAAGTCGTCAATAAAAAAAACGAACATTTAATTAAAAATGTTCGTTTTCGTTCGTCTATTCCCACTCAATTGTTGCTGGCGGCTTGCTCGTGATGTCGTAAACTACACGGTTAATATGTTTTACTTCATTCACGATGCGTGTCGAGATGATCTCAAGCACTTCCCATGGAATGCGCGCCCAGTCAGACGTCATCCCGTCAATTGAAGTGACCGCACGGATGCCGATTGTATAATCATATGTTCTTGCATCACCCATAACACCTACACTGCGGATGTCAGGAAGAACGGTAAAGTATTGCCAGATATCTCTTTCAAGTCCTGCCTTAGCAATTTCATCACGTAAGATCGCATCAGATTCGCGAACAATTTCAAGCTTTTCTTCCGAAATGGCTCCTAATACACGGATTCCAAGTCCCGGTCCAGGGAAAGGCTGGCGCCATACGATTTCATCAGGAATGCCAAGCTCAGATCCAAGTGCACGCACTTCATCTTTAAAGAGGGTATTCAAAGGCTCGATCAGTTTAAACTGCATGTCCTCCGGAAGTCCGCCCACATTGTGATGAGATTTAATCGTTTGAGCTGTAGCCGTGCCGCTCTCGATAATATCTGTATAAAGAGTTCCTTGAGCCAGGAATTCAATGCCTTGAAGTTTTGTTGCTTCATCATCAAAAACGTAAATGAACTCATTGCCGATGATTTTGCGTTTTTGCTCAGGATCAGATACTCCTTGCAGTTTTTCCATGAAACGCTCTTTTGCATCAACTTTAATGACATTCATATTGAAGCCTTCACTGAATGTTTTCATAACACCCTCTGCTTCATCCTTACGAAGAAGACCGTGGTCTACAAAGATACATGTCAGCTGATCTCCGATTGCTTTATGAATAAGCACTGCTACTACAGAAGAATCGACTCCTCCGCTTAATGCACAGAGAACTTGCTTGTCGCCGACCTGCTCGCGGATTTTCTGAAGCTCCATTTCAATGAAGTTTTCCATTGACCATTCTTCTGAACAGCCGCAAACTCCAAAGACAAAGTTTTTCAGCATATCTGTTCCAAACTCTGAATGGCGTACTTCAGGATGGAACTGCACCCCGTAAAGACGGCGCTCTTCATTGCTGATTGCTGCAAACGGACATGCAGGGCTTGTCGCATCTACGATAAAATCGTTTGGAATATCAGCAACTAAATCACCATGACTCATCCACACGATCTGCTGTTTTGGCAGATCTGCAAACAATGCTGTTTCTGTTTGAACGTTTAAAGTCGCTTTTCCGTATTCACGATGATTGGCAGCTTCTACTTTTCCGCCCAGGTAATGTGTCATCAATTGCATGCCGTAGCAAATGCCGAATACTGGAATGCCAAGGTCGAAAATTCTTTCGTCACAGCGGAAAGCCTGTTCGCCGTACACACTGTTTGGTCCTCCAGATAAAATGATTCCTTTAGGATTCATCTTCGTGATTTCTTCAGCCGTAAGTGTATGCGGATGAAGCTCACTGTATACACCAAGCTCACGAATCCTGCGGGTAATTAATTGATTATATTGACTTCCAAAATCCAACACTAAAACCATTTCATCTTGCATGTTTATCACGGGTGGTCACCTCATTCGAAAGATATCCCCTTAAAGAATAAAGAGGGGTCAGGCGTCAGACACTGATGCATCTTGTGCTTTGTTATTAAAAAAAGCTAGAACTATGCCTTCAATCCAAAAAGAAAAGAAGGCAGAATTCTAGCTTTTACACTCGTCTATTCTGCCTTCATAGTCAGATTATTTGCGGCAATCCGGTAGAGACTCTCGAACCATATTATCGAGGATATATGAAGGATAAGTACTATTAATTTTCCCTATTCTAACAATGTCCCGTCATTCGGTCAAGATGATATCTTTTTAATTAAATTTTCCCACAATTCCTTTGATTTTATCCATTCTTCTTTTGAATTATCACCGCGGTAGAGAGATTTCTCATAACTCGCTGTCAGTCTGGTCATATCCCTTACGTCAAAAAAGGAGTCAACATACCTTGCATAATCCCGAAGTGTCTGCCCTTCTTGCCGCTTCAATCCATAACGCTCCAGCTGCTTTAACAGTGCGACATATGCATCACCATACACTCTTTCGTCTTTACGGTGCTTATAGGTGTATAAAATCACATACGGCATCCATTTCAATCTCGTTTTATATAAAATAAAAAGTATCAGCGCAGCTGCTAACAGGATCAGATAGAAGGCCGTACTCCCGATTTGGATGGAAAATGGCCATGAACTGCTGTTTGAGCTGTTTGACTGCGGCGCATTGTTCTCCTCAGGAACAGGCTCTCTCTCAGGCTGGGCTTGTTCTGGTGTTTCCGTTTCTGCAGTCTCCTGAGAATCTAAGTTAAACGTAAAATCATATGGATTTGAAAAGCTTTTGGTCGGTTCAAACGGCACCCAGCCGATCCCGCTGAAGTAAACCTCTACCCAGGAATGGGCATTATTGTTCGTAATCTTGTACTCTTTCTGATTCCCGCCAAGGTTTTGGACAAACGCCCCGTCTGAGTACCCTTTTACCCATCGTGCCGGAATATCTGCAGCCCGAAGCAAAACAATCATCGAGGTCGAAAAGTTATCACAATATCCTTTGAATGTTTCAAAAAGGAATTGATCCACGTAATCTTCTTCCCCCCTTGGTACAGCAACGTCTGTTGTTTCATACGTAAACTGCGACCCTCCGAGGTAGGTTTCTATGGATTTCGCCTTATCATAGTAATTTTCGTTATCGGATGTTAATTCCAGCGCCAAATCGCGAACCCGCTGCGGAAGCTCCTCAGGCAGCTGAGTATAACGGGCACGAATATCCTCTGGTACACCATTATTTGATGAAACGTTACGGAGCTCATCAATTTTAAAGTCCGGAAACTCATAGGCTGCCTTGTAGGATCCAGGAGAAAAGTTTCCATTGTTCTCTGCCAGTCGCGGAGTCATGAGCTCGGTAAGAGGATTTACATCTAAAACTGAATCCCTGGGAAGAGTAACGGACTTAATCCCAGCAGGATATATGACATGGTCATATCGGTATCGATTATCAATCTCTACACTTGCTGTTAGCGGAACAGTGTCTACTCCTTCTTCCGTCGATAAAATGGTGATATTTTCAGGATCCATCTGAACAGAATCAGCATCAGGATCTGATACATCCCATCCTTTTCCTGTGTAAACATCCTTTGTTTCCACTCTCCAGTAATGACGGTCTTCGGCAACCGCAGTAAAAACAGGGGTATCATCTGCGACAAAAGCTCCGCCAAGCTGTTCATCATTCGGGCCATAGCCAATTTTGTTAACCGTGCCGTTCGGTCCTTCCTCCTGACTCCCATATGCCGTCAAATATGGAACAGGATCCGGCCACTGCGGTTCAGCCTTTGGCGCAAGAAAACCGACAAGAACAGCACAGCCTATTAAAGCGGAAAGCGGCAGCACCCACTTCACCGTCATATAAGGCTCTCTCTTAATCCTTTCAAGAATCTTGATCCTTTCCAGATAAAGCAGCCCGATCAGCACAAAACCAATGACGACAATTCTTACAATGGCAAAGCTTGCATCATACTCCGTAAATGTATCAAGCACAGTCACATAGATAATCGTAATGATAAAAAAGAACATGATGCGTTTTTGAAAGATGATCCAGTAATTAATCAGATACACAAGCAGCCATAAAAGGACAAAGAACAGCAGCGTACGGAATGGAGAGGAAATCTCCATCCATCTTGCTTCCATCATTAAGGCTGCGTTATTACTAATATCTCCCAAAAACAGTCCCAGCCATGCAGGACTGAAAAAAGATCCCTCAAAAAACAAAAGATGCTGGATAAACAAAATGTATAAGATTTTCACTAAAGCCCCTATAAACCAGCGAGCTTTAATGGATATAAATAAGAAGCTGATGCCAATAAAAAGGACAAACACTGCAGTATTACCTGTTTCAGTGAAATCCTGAAGCGGCCTAAGCCATTCCCACAGCAGCAGGAACGCAAATCCATAGTAGATGTAGGCGGATGTCTGTTTTTCAAAGTTTTTACTCACAGCGTACTCACCTCTTTGAATGCATCTTCAAATCTGCCCGCACTTACTGCTTTAATCATAATTCTTCGTTTCATCAGCCGTTCCATCATCACTTTTTCTTCGCTTGAAATCCGGTCTCCTTCTTTTTTTATCAGGAACACAAACGTTGAGTGATTCCGGCTTCCAATCAGTTCAAGCTTTCTGACTAAATCGAGTGATAAGCTTGCCGTTACAAGCAATGGCGTCACATTTTTTGATTTCCAAGCCGGCAGTTCGCTTTCCGTTACATCTGCAAACGACCGGCTGCTGTCACAATCGACTTTTGCCAGGTGATAGTAAATCTGCTGCAAATGCTGTTCGGTTTCCTGCAGGTTAAACACCGTTTTTTCACGTCCGACAGAAACAAAGCCCATTTTTGCCCCGCTTTTTATGATCGCTCTTGCAAGCGAGGCCGAAAACGTGACGAGTTCTTCAAAAGCCTCAGACTTTACCCGGTCCATCATCACCACGACATCATGACTTTGCATTTGTTCAAACTCTTTCGTCATGATGCGGTCTCTTCTTGCTGTGGCCTTCCAGTCAATCCACGAAAAACGGTCTCCAGGCTGATACTCCCTTATCCCGATTGCCATTGTGGTATCCTGCCAGAATTTCGCTTTAGAATTGGTTGCTCCCTGCTCAAACTGCTTCTCGTGCTGACGGTAAGTCAAGTCTACTGAATGAGGATAAACGAGGAAATAATTTTCGGCTTCAAATGTCATCTCTTTATCGATAAGGCCAAACAAATCTCCCGTTCGGACCCGCACTTCTGTAAAGCGGTGCTCGCCCCTTGGCATCCGCTTCAATTCATATTGCATGGTAATCGTTTTTTTAAACCATGGAAATAACAGTTTTTTCGGTTCTTTCATTAATTTCTGCTCTGACAGCTTCTCCGGCAGAATGTCTTCTACTATTAAATAGAACAAAGGAAAAGGCACGTTCCTTTTTATCGTGATTGTCCCGATTAACTGTTCCCCTACTGAAAATTGCTCCTGATTAATAGTACGTGTTACTTGAAACGTTCTGATTGGATAAATAGCAATCAACAGTGAATAAATGGAGATCGGCAGAAAGCTGTAAAATAAAAACCAGCTCACAAATCCCCCCTGAAACATGGCATAGGCATATGTGACCGCCGTAAAAAACAAAAGGCTCACGAGCTTCCAGACATAGCGGATTTTAAGAAAAAAGGATTTCATTAACGGCTCATCGACCTTTGCACCGGCACAGGAGTTCTTGAAATGATTTCAGAGAGCAGCTGTTCAGCAGACTTCCCTTCATATTTCGCTTCTGATTTTAAAATCATCCGGTGAGGAAGCGTATACGGGGCAAGATATTGGATATCGTCCGGAATGACATAGTCACGTCCATACAGGAAGGCATAGGCTTGAGCGGATTTCATAAGTGCGATGGATCCGCGGGGACTTGCTCCTAAGTAGACGGAAGGATGTTTGCGCGTCTTAGTGACCAGCTCGACTATATATCGTTTCACAGTCTCATCTACATAGACTGACTGGATTTCTTTTTGAAGCTCGACTAATTCTTCTTTAGTAATGACTGATTGGATATGATGGATGGGTCTTTCTTTTTCTGCGAGGTTCAAAATTTCAAGCTCTTCTCCCGGAGTTGGATAGCCCATTCTGATTTTGAAAAGGAAACGGTCAAGCTGGGCTTCCGGCAGCGGATAAGTGCCTTCGTATTCGATCGGATTCTGCGTAGCCATAACAAAGAACGGACGCCCGAGTGATTTCGTTACACCATCAACCGTCACATTTGCTTCTTCCATTCCTTCTAAAAGCGCCGATTGGGTTTTAGGCGACGTACGGTTAATTTCATCCGCAAGGACGATATTCCCCATAATTGGACCCGGCCGGTATTCAAATTCGAGTGTTTTCGGATTATAAATAGAAACTCCTGTTACATCAGACGGCAATAAATCAGGAGTGAACTGGATTCGTTTAAAATCTGCTCCCACCGATTTAGCAAGAGATCTCACCATCATGGTTTTACCGACGCCAGGGACATCTTCAAGCAAAACGTGGCCCTCAGCCAATATGGCAACAAGACTGAGCACGGCAACATCCCGTTTTCCGACCATGACGCGTTCTATATTTTGTATCACTTTACCGAGTTTAGGATGCATCATTTCATTTTGAGCCATTCTATTCCTCCTAGAACTAGTTATCGATAAGCTGCTTAACTTATAATAAAGTTCTGAACGAAGCGACAAATTCCTGTTTGTTTTTACATATTTAATCTTTTCTTAACAAACCCGAAAAGCGGAGGCGCCCGTTTAGCTCCGACAGACAGATAAGGATCCGACCGTAAAGGCGCTTTTTGCCTTTGCGGACGGATCCGTTCTGGCCGAGGAGTTGGGCGATGGAGCTGGACAACCAGAAAAGCGGAGCCGACTGTTCAGCTCCGACAGGCAGATAAGGATCCGACCGTAAAGGCGCTTTTTGCCTTTGCTGGCGGATCCGTTCTGACCGAGGAGTTAGGAGGCGGAGCTAGACACCATCGAAAAGCGGAATCGCCCGTTTAGCGCAGGCATGACAGATAAGGATCAGCCAGTGAAGACGCTTTTTGCTTTTGCAGACGTCCGTTCTGACCGAGGGGTTAGGAGGTGGAGCTGGACACAAATGCGCAAAACTTTTTACTTTCTTATCTCTTGAAAAAAGCCGCTTCACAGGCTTGAAGCGGCTTCATATCTATGCTTTTAGTTCACTGTCCCGCGGTCGACCTGCTCTCCCAGCATTTCCATATTGGACGTCACCTTTTGAGAAACGTCGCAAAGAGCCTCGATGGCATTTGCTTTGTTTTGTCCGAGCTGTGTAACCACATCTGAAAATGTCATTTCCATTTCTCTGAGAATGGCAAAAGCCGCAAGATTATATAGTTGGACATTTGCATAACTCGTTGCATTAAAAATGGCTTGATCGAGGTACGGCCGGAAGTTTGAAACAAGAGTTGGAAATTGAATCATCAGCCTTTCCGCCCCATCTCGGATCCCTTCAACAGTAGCAGCCATCTCATCCAAGGGTTTAAGCGTGTTATGCACATATGCCGTAATCTTGTCATCAAAATCCGTAAACATGCCGATTAGTTTTCCAGGCAGTGTATGGTTCACTCCAAGGTATGCTGCTCCTTTTATTGCTGAAGAAATACCTTCAAGAGTGACCTCAATAAGCTCCGTTAGTGTTTTTAAAGCAACGATGAACGGGAAAACCTTACTATAAGCAAAACCGGTAAACGCTGTGAACGCCAAATCAAGCTGTATCTCTTTGATGCGCATGCCCACTTTCAAATAAGGAGATTCCTCTAAAACAAAGGAGGTTGTTTTTCGGACAGGACCTGCTTCATCTGCTGCCTCAGTACCTGCTCTTATGCTTTCTCCTATTGAATGATCTCTGCTCTCAAATGAATCAGCTGTGCCATTTACTTGAGTTTTAAATTGTTCAATATGTTCAACCAGTTTGTCTTTGTTTCCATTTATTATGTCAAAATGAGCTCTAAGCTCTCCTACTACCGCATCATACCAAAGTTCCGTTCCGCCTTTGAATAGATCCGGAATCAGGTCAGAAATCACGTTCCCGAGCATTCGGGAGAGTCCGTCTACTTCATCCTTCATCTCACAAAGCTGATTCCTGGCTTTTCCGAATAAGCCTTCTACACTCACATCAACATTAAACACGTGCTCCATAAGTTCCGCCGGCGGGGAATTTAAAACAGAGTTAAGAGATCTGCATGAACCTTCCGCGCGCTCCAGCAGAGAAATCAGATCATCTATTTCTCCTTTTAAACGGCTGCCTGCAGATGTAATCCCAATAAAAAGAGGATCGCCAATCGAGTTTTCAAATGACTCCTCAAAAATCTGCTGCAGCATAGAAATCCGCTGATACAGCCTGATCCCCTCATCTTCAATAATTTCTGCAGAATTTGCGAGATAATCATTTGCTGTTGCAATCCTTGCCTTTACCTGACTATCGATTCTTTCAGCAAGCAAAATGAGATTTTCTTTATTGATTTCAATATATGCTGTATTTCCTCCGTAGAGAGGACTTCCGGTCCAGAGGCTCGTCACAATATGTGCATCGGCATCGATAAAGATCTCTCCCGCTCCTGGCTGACCAGGCATCCCAATTTTATAAGATTGAGAACCGTCATCTTTTCTCAAGTACCCTGTGTGGTTTGTCCCTAAATGTTCAAATGCAGGTACTGGAATTCCATTGAAAATTTCATACTGATGGCCAGGTATACGGGAATGAAGGTCAAGACCAGACAGTCCTTTTGTTAAAGGGTCATAGCTGCTGAAGTAATTTGTAATGTGGCTGTATTCCATGTCAGGTTCCATCATGCCTGCAGGAAGGAGGGCGGGATTCAGAGTCACTGCTTTTACATCAGGATGTTCAATGGCGACCGACCCTACAAGTGCTCCGCCGAGGGAGTTCCCTGACATCGACTTGATACCGCCGGCACTCTGATACTTTTTATCCATCTCATTAAAGTATGCTCTCGCATCTGCGATTTGTGCGGGAGTCAGATCGCTCATCAGCTGGAGATCTGTCAGGAGATCTTGTTTTTGACTCGGGTTCGTGCCGACGTAGACGACGGTATATTCTCCAGTTTCATAGTTTTGAACTGTTAAAGCGTCCAAACCGCTTTTTTGATTATATTTAGTGTTAACTACTGTATAGTTTCTTCCGTTTACAGTGATTGTCTCATCCACATCAAAGCTTCTATATGCATGGTAACCCGCTAGTTCTACTAAATCTTTATCACTTATTGTGGAATCAACCCCGTTAACTTCATTAACTTTAACAGTCGATATACCAGGTTTTTTCATAGTAGAGACTCCTTTTTCATTGCCTATTCTTTTACAATATAATCTGGGTTCGAGCGCTCTAGCGTATTGTCCTTCGTTCCTATACCATTCGTTTTATCGATTAAATTATCATTAAGATAGACCGAATAAGAACCACGGGGGAATCCATCCATATCTTCAAGATCTTTTACAACCTTGTCAAAAACCTTTTGATCAGGCTTTGCACCTTCTTCTTTCATATAGAGATATAGAGTAATAATGACGCCTTTTGATGGGTAATCATTTTTAGTGAAAATTTGTTTCCATTCTTCTTTTGACATATCCGGATTTTTCAAATATGCGTTGTAAAGCTTGTCAAAAGCAGGATCTAATGTGTTTACATAGTAATATGGGGTACTATATCCTCCTGCACGAACAGTTTCCAGCGCTTCCTGAGTGATGCCGACAACAGGATTTTCTTTAACAACATCTTCTACATATTGATCTAGGGCAGAAAATTCCTGATCAAAAACCATAGCAAAGATACCAGTCTTTATCGCATCTTCTACCTGCCCCTCCTGTGACCATACCTTATCCGTTAAAACTTTATCTCCTTCAATCGGTACAATCGCATACGTATAAAAATGCGGCTCCCCAACGGACTCCACAAATACTGTCGCCCCGTCTACAGCTCCTACAACATTGTGAACTTTAACTTCTGTCTTATATGTATCCTGAAAGAACACCCTAACAGCCTCGTCAATCTCTTCCCGATTGGATTCAGCAATTTTGTCGGTTTTTTCGCCGTTATCTAGTTCGTAGCCTTCTCCCTTGTAATCTTGGACACTTACATACACATCTTCCGTTTGCTTTTCTTGTTGAGCTGCTGTTTGTTTTTCAGTCTCTTTTTCAGTCCCTGCGTTATTCATGTCAGAACACCCTCCGAGCATTAATGATAGACCCATGCTTGATATGATTAATTTCTTTTTATAGTTCACTCAGCTGTCCTCCTATTGGATGGCATCGAATCAATGATTTTCTTTTATTTTATCGGAATAAGGAAGGTTTTTACATGAAGGATTAGCTTGACCTGCTGAAATAAGTCAATGCTCATAGCAATTAGTGAGAGCGGTCAATGCTTTTGAACTACTTACCCTATGCTAGTTACGTACTAATAAATGTATAAATACCCCATATTTTGAAATTTCAAGCTTTTTAATGAAATATATATAAGGTTGACTGTTTTATTATCAGGATGTTTGGCTAATGATTCTACAGATTTTTATCACCGGCGGGAGTTGAAAATATTCGTTGAAACTGAAATCATTGCCTCACGTCCTCTTGCTATTCTTTAACAATATATTCCGGAAAAGACCTCTCCAGAGTATTGTCCTTTATACCATCTGCATTTCTCTTATCTATTAAATTGTCATTAAGGATTATACTGTAGCTGGCTTTCGCTAAACCTTCCATGTTTTCAATATCAGAAACAATGTGATCAAACACAGCTTTATCAGGTTCCGCCCCTTCTTTTGTCATATATAGATAAATTGTTGTAATAATATCTTCTGGAGTATACATGCCTTCATCGAACACGGCTTTCCATTCTTCTTTGCTTTTATTCGGATTTTTTAAATACTCCTTTAGAAGGGGATTAAACTTGTCACTCGTAGTATCTATATAGTAGTATTGCGTACTGTATCCGCCTGCTTGAACGTTCTGCAGCGCCTCTTCAGTAATACCAGTAACCTGATTTTCACTCACTACTTTTTCCATGTATTGATCAAGAACGGCTATTTCTTTATCAAAAATCATAGCGAATAAGCCGGTCATAATCGCATCTTCTACCTGACCTTCCTGCGACCAGACTTTATCAGTTAAAACCTTCTCTTCCTCTATGTCTATCGGAACAATGGCAAAGGTATAAAAATGCGGCTCCCCAACGGACTCCACAAATACTGTTGCCCCGTCTACAGCTCCTACAACATTGTGAACTTTAACTTCTGTCTTATATGTATCCTGAAAGAACGCCCTAACAGCATCGTCAATCTCTTCCCGATTGGATTCAGCAATTTTGTCGGTTTTTTCGCCGTTATCGAGTTCGTAGCCTTCTCCCTTATAATCTTGGACACTTACATACACATCTTCCGTTTGCTTTTCTTGTTGAGCTGCTGTATGTTTTTCAGTCTCTTTTTCAGTCCCTGCGTTATTCATGTCAGAGCAGCCTCCGAGCACCAATGATAGTCCAAAGCTGGATAGGATTAGTTTCCTTTTAATGTTCATTCTTCTTCCTCCTGTAGAAAGGCATCAAGCATATTCTTTTATTTTATAACACGAAAATTTTTTTTACAGCCTTTGGAAAATATCGAACGCAAAAAAGGACTTCCCCTGTACGGAAAGCCCTCTCTCAATCGATCCCTCTATTTCATCATCTCTTTAACTAACTCTCTGTTCCGCTCTTTAAACACTTCATTATGAGAGGAAACCATCGCCGATTTGTGAGCATCTGGCTGTATGTACTGCTTTGCTTTGTTTACTGCATTGGCCGCATCCTGGAAAGCTCCCGCGATTAAGTGCAGCTTCCCGCTGTGCATGAGGATGTCGCCTGCAGCAAATAGTCCTTCAACAGAAGATTCGCTGGATTCATTGCCGGCAATATAGAATTCTTCTGCGAGCGCGATGTTCAGCCGGCTATTTTGAAGCAGTGCAGCATCCCGTTCATATCCATGATTGATGACCACCTCATCAATAGATAGGTAAGATCTTTCTCCTGTTTCATGATTCGTCAGTTCCACACGTTCTATTTTTTCATGGTCATCAGAAGCTATCAGTTTAGTAATAGATGTCTGAAATACGCACGCTGCTTTACTGTTCATCAACTGGGACACTTGTGCTTCATGACCTTTAAGTGCATCCTTCCGGTAAACAACATACACTTTTTCAGCAACAGGCTCTAACTCAAGTGCCCAGTCAATGGCCGAATTCCCTCCGCCTGAAATGACGACCGTTTTATCTTTAAATCGCTTTAATGATTTGATCGTATAGTTCAAGTTTGAGACTTCAAATCTTTCTGCTCCTTCAATTTCGAGCTTCTGAGGATTTAAGATGCCTCCACCTACTGCTGCAATGACCGTTTTTGAATAATGGATGCGTCCGGATGCAGCCTTCATCACGAAAATTCCTTCTTCATTTTTTGAGATGGACTCTACTTTTTCATTCAGCACAACTTCCGGATGAAACGTTAATCCCTGTTTAACCAGCTGATTAATTAATTGTGCCCCTGATATGGGAGTGAGTCCCCCTATATCCCAGATCATTTTCTCAGGATATACATGAACTTTTCCGCCGAGCTGCGGCTGGTACTCAATAATCTTCGTTTTCATTTCTCTCAGTCCGCTGTAAAAAGCCGAATAAAGCCCGGCAGGACCGCCCCCAATAACCGTCACATCAAAAATTTCATGCCCCTCCACACTCAACACTCCCTCTTTGCAAAACTCTTTATTTATATAGTATTAATTATCATTGATTATCATTCTCAATTAAATATATCTTGTAATCTTAAAATTGACAAGAAAAACTGCTATTGACAATAGTCAGAAAGAATTATAGACTTTCCTTATTCGATATTGATAATCATTATCAGTAAATATTTCCAACTTTTAATCAAATGGAGGGGAAAAAATGGTTCGCCTGCATACCGAGTCAGTAAACATTGGCTATGGTGAACGTCTAATAGTAAAAGATCTTAGCGTCAGCATTCCGGATAAAAAGATTACAACCATCATCGGTCCAAATGGCTGCGGAAAATCCACTTTGCTGAAAGCGATTACCCGTATTATCTCTCTTCAGTCAGGAGACATCGTTCTCGACGGAAAATCGATTTCCAAAGAACAAACAAAAAAACTGGCAAAGAAAATGGCGATCCTTCCTCAAACACCTGAAAGCGCAGCTGGCCTTACAGTAGGCGAGCTTGTCTCATATGGCCGTTTTCCGCACCAAAAGGGCTTCGGCAGATTAACGAAGAAGGATTATGAGGTCATTCAATGGGCTCTTGAAGTGACTGGAACTGCCGATTTTAAATTCCGTCCTGTCGATTCGCTGTCTGGCGGTCAGCGCCAGCGTGTATGGATTGCGATGGCCCTCGCGCAGGAAACAGACATTATCTTCCTTGACGAGCCTACTACATATCTTGATATGGCTCATCAGCTTGAAGTGCTGGAACTGCTGCAAACGTTAAATGCTGAGCAGGAACGCACCATTGTCATGGTTCTTCACGATTTGAATCAGGCAGCCCGCTTTGCAGACTACATCATCGCTCTCAAAGACGGTGAAATCGTGAAAGCAGGATCATGTGAAGAGGTCATTTCCCGTGATGTGCTGAAAGAAGTTTTTCACATTGATGCTGTGATCGGAAATGATCCGCGCACTAATAAACCAATGTGTATGACCTATAACTTAATAAAGGGAGAAAAAGAAAATGAAGAAAGTAATGATTCCATTCCTGCTGCTGCTCTTAGTCTTGCTTAGCGCTTGCGGCAATGAAGCAGCTAAAGATAAAGGCTCAGATAAGAAAGAAGAAAAAAGCACCATCACTTACGAGTCAGAAGCAGGACCAGTTGAAGTGCCTGCAGATCCAAAACGCGTCATCGTCCTCTCCTCTTTCGCAGGAAATGTAATGGCCTTAGATACAAACCTTGTCGGAGTTGATTCATGGTCAAAAATGAATCCACGCTTTGAGGACAAATTAAAAGGCGTAGAAGAAGTAACAGATGATAACCTGGAAAAAATCATTGAATTGAATCCAGACTTAATCATCGGCTTATCAAACGTCAAAAACGTAGATAAATTAAAAGAAATCGCTCCAACGGTAACATTTACTTACGGAAAAAATGATTACTTAACCCAGCACCTTGAAATAGGCAAACTTTTAAATAAAGAAAAAGAAGCTCAAGCCTGGATTGATGACTTCAAAAACCGTGCGCAAACTGCCGGTGATGACATCAAAGCAAAAATCGGCGAAGATGCAACGGTGTCTGTTATTGAAAACTTCGATAAACAGCTCTACGTATTCGGCGACAATTGGGCTCGCGGCACAGAAATTCTTTATCAGGAAATGAAATTAAAAATGCCTGAAAAAGTGACGGAAATGGCCTTACAAGAAGGTTTCTATGCCATCTCTGCAGAGGTTCTTCCTGAATTTGCGGGCGACTATATGATTTTCAGCAAAAACACAGACGGAGATACTTCCTTCCAAGAGACTGAAACATATAAAAATATTCCTGCCGTTAAAAACAATCAAGTATTCGAAGCGAACGCAAAAGAATTCTACTTCAACGATCCAATCTCACTTGACTACCAGCTTGAATTCTTTAAGAAAAGCTTTTTAGAAAACTAATGAAAAAAAGAGGGATTCTTACTAGTAAGAATTCCTTTTCCTTTATTCCAAAAAGAAGAGAATGATTGACTGATGACAAAAAACATGTTGTTCCCACTAAAAATGATCGCTGGCATTCTAGTATTCACAGCTGCTTTTACTGCGGCTATGATTTTCGGTGCAGCAGACACGACTCTGAAAGATGTCCTGCTTGCCATGACGAGCTCAGATCTCAATGATAAGGCAACCATGATTCAGGAAATCCGCCTGCCGCGTGAGCTTGCGGCCATTTCAGTCGGCGCTGCCCTTGCAGTATCAGGTGCCATCATGCAGGGGCTGACGAGGAACCCGCTAGCTGACCCTGGATTAATCGGGCTGACAGCAGGCGGTACGGCAGCTCTTGCCGTCACACTCGCTTTTTTCCCTTCGGTGAATTATTTCGGCATTATGATTGCCTGTTTCATTGGCTGTGCAGTTGGAGCCGTTATGGTTTTTGGTATAGGTTCGATGAAAAGAGGCGGATTTTCGCCAATGCGCATCGTATTAGCTGGTGCAGCCGTCTCTGCTTTCCTATTTGCGGTCGCCGAAGGAGTCGGCATTTATCATAAGCTTTCAAAGGATGTTTCAATGTGGACTTCAGGAGGCATGGCAGGCACATCGTGGAATCAGCTTCAGTTCATTGTTCCGTTTATTGCGGCTGGCATTGTGATTTCCCTGATGCTTTCAAGACAGCTGACTATTCTAAGTTTAAGTGAAGAGGTTGCTGTAGGATTAGGCCAAAAAACAGTCTATATTAAGGCAATTCTTTTTGTTGTCATCGTTTTGCTTGCAGGCGCAGGCGTTGCTCTTGCAGGCAATCTTGCTTTTATCGGACTGATGATCCCGCACATCGTCCGGGCGATAGTGGGAACGGACTATCGTTATATCATTCCAATGTCCGTTATCGCGGGAGCAACGTTTATGCTGCTTGCTGACACGCTTGGCAGAACCATCAATGCTCCTTATGAAACACCTGTGGCGGCAATTGTCTCCATTCTCGGTCTGCCTTTCTTTCTGTTTATTGTCCGCAAAGGAGGCCGTGATTTCACATGATTCATTCTGCCTTAGCAAAAAAACAGCGAATCACCATTTTGATCTTGTTTATCCTGCTTTTAACGACCATTATTGCCGGGATGGGGCTTGGCTACGCCTCTCTTTCTTATGACAGGCTGATTCCCGTTCTGCTCGGACAGGGTACATTTAAAGAAGACTTTATTCTCTATTCCATTCGCCTTCCGCGGATCATCATCACGATTCTCGCTGGAATGGCACTTGCTCTATCAGGTGCCATTTTGCAGGGCATCACAAGAAATGAGCTGGCAGATCCCGGCATTATCGGCATTAACTCCGGTGCAGGAGCAGCTATCGCTGTATTCTTTTTGTTCTTTCCTATCGACGCAGGTTCATTTATTTATATGCTGCCTTTAGTTGCATTTGCGGGAGCCCTGATCACTGCTGTTCTAATCTATGCTTTTTCGTACAGCCGCACCGGGGGCATGCAGCCAGTCAAACTCGTGTTGACCGGAGTGGGATTCTCTATGGCCCTCTCAGGTCTGATGATTGTCCTGATTTCATCTGCTGATCGCCAAAAAGTGGACTTTATCGCAAAATGGCTGTCAGGGAACATATGGGGTGCAGATTGGCCTTTCATTTGGGCCATCCTTCCATGGGCTGCCATTCTTATCCCATTTACCCTGTACAAAGCGAATCGGCTGAATCTTCTTGGGATGAGTGAACCTGTGCCTATTGGCTTAGGTGTCTCAGTTGAAAAAGAAAGGGCGGTCCTTCTGCTGACTGCGGTTGCGCTCGCAGCTGCTGCTGTCTCTGTCACAGGAGGCATCGCCTTCGTCGGACTGATGGCTCCTCATATTGCAAGAGCGCTTGTCGGCCCCCGAAACCAGCTCTTTCTTCCGGTGGCGATTCTGATTGGTGCCTTTCTCCTGCTTTTAGCAGATACGATAGGACGGAACATCATCGAACCCGAGGGTATACCTGCAGGAATCATGATTTCGCTGATTGGTGCTCCATATTTTATGTATTTGCTGCTTAAAAAATAGGATAAATCGATACAAAAGCTGAAGATCTCTTCAGCTTTTTTGTTTGCCCATCATTTCTGCAAGGGAACATAATATAAGACCTCCCTGCGAAAAATATAAGGATAATTGGTCTTTTACAAATCCTACTTGTGCACGATTGACTTGGATTTTGGGTTTGATATAGTTTTAGGATGCTAAAGAGAGAAAGCAGTATTTCAGCCTTCCGCGAAAGGAGTGACTCCTGTGAAAAGCATACAAAGCCGCCTGTTGATCATGCTGCTGATTTTCATTATTCTGCCCTATTTCCTGTCTGTTTTTTTCATCTACACCTATACAAAAAACAGTGTGGAGCAGCATGAACTTGAAAACAGCAGGGAGCAGCTTCAGAAAAATGCGGATGAACTGGAGCAGTATTTTGACGGCATGATCGATTTTCCTTACATCCTGTACCGGAACCCTGATCTTTTCCGGATTTTTAACAACGGCTTTGAAGACTCCATATATTTCAGCCCAAAGACGATGGAAAAGAGTCTCGAAACCTTTTACCTGATGAGAAACGAAATCCGGCAAATTAGGTTCTATATTGATAAAAACAAAGAATCATTCACGCTGTACAATGCGATGATCAGCACACGCAGATATCAGCCTGAATTTCTTAAGCAAAGTCCGATTAGAGAGCTGCACGCTTCTGATTCAAATTATCTAATAGAGCCTCCCCACCCGCTTATCAATTACAACAACGCAGCGATTGTTCCAAAGTCAGACAAAACGATGGTGATGACGTTTCATCACAAAATTACAGATGTTCTCTCCAGGAAATTTCTCGGGATCATCACGATTGACATTGACATGGGCGGCTACGCGCGCATCTGCAATAACCTTGTGCAGGGTGATGAATCTTCTGTTCTGCTTATTGATTCTGAAGATCGTGTTCTATATTCAAATGACCGTGAACGGATTGGAAAACCTCTTTCTAAGCAGCGTCTGAACGGAAATGGGAGCGGCAAGGATGACAATATTCTGCTTTCCAAGGAACTATCCGGCTCATTAAACGGCTGGAAGCTGATCAAAATCACCTCCAGTCAGGCCTTATATGAAGATGTCAGAAAAACCGCGTATACGAATATCCTTGTCGGACTTGGCGTAGGTATGCTCGGCCTCCTGATGATCGGCATTATCTCAAATCGAATTACCCGCCCGATCGCTAAGCTGAGCAGCAAAGTCCGTTCCATTGAAGGCGGAAATCAAAATGTGCCGTTTGATGATGATAGAGATGATGAAATCGGCCATCTTGAATCTCACATGAAAGATATGATGAACCGGATCAATTCCCACATTGACCGGGAATATAAGCTTGAAATTGAAAACAGGAAAAACCAGTTCAGAGCATTAAAATCACAGATTAACCCGCATTTCCTGTTCAATGCCCTGCAATCAATTGGAGCTGTTGCTTTAAGGTCAAATGCTCCAAAGGTATATCAATTGATTACCTCGCTTTCCAGAATGATGCGCTACTCCCTGCAGGCGGATCAATGGGTGCGGGTCCGGGATGAAGCTGACTACACAAAAGCATACCTGTCTCTGCAATCGGAGCGATTCGGTGAAACGGTGAGCTATTCAGTCGAGATCGATGAGTCCATTATGGACATGACCATTCCAAGCATGATTCTGCAGCCGCTCGCTGAAAATTTCTTTAAACATACATATGAGGATGGCTACAGCAGCGCTCATCTATCCATTATTGGGAAAAAATTTGGGGACCATCTGCACTTTCTTGTGGAGAATGATGGCCCGGGTATCGCACCAGATGAGCTTCAGGCCCTGAGGAACAATATCTGCACACCGCCATACGAAGGGACCTATTCACATGAACATATCGGACTTAAGAATATCCGTGACAGATTGCTGCTGAGGTATGGTCCTGGTGCCGAATTTATCGTTGATTCAAAAAACGGAAAAGGTTTTTCAGTAAGCTTGAAAATCCCGATAGATGTCTCTCAATGAAGGAAAGGAGCTGAACACGGTGAAAGCACTGATTGTCGACGATGAATTCAATGTGCGGGACGTCATCCGCCATTTAGGCCAGTGGGAACAGCACGGAATTACCAAGCTGCTTGAGGCAAGCAACGGCAAGGAAGCGAAGAAATGGATTGAGAAAGAAAAGCCCGAGCTGATTTTTACAGATATCAAAATGCCCGGAATTACCGGCATGGAACTGATTGAGTGGCTTGATTCGATTTCATATCCGGGAAAAGTGATTTTCATCACTGGATACAACGATTACTCCTATATGCGCAAGGCCATCCAGCACAGCAGCTTCGACTATTTGCTGAAGCCGATAGAATATGAAGCGTTCAACAATACCCTGGAAAAATCCGTACAGGCCTGGAAGGATGATTACCAGCATGCAGAAGTGCTTGAAGATGCGAAAAAACTGAGAAAAAATCAGCTTGCTACTGCGATCTGTCTTGGAGAGCGTACTGACGCAGACAGCCTGACCGAGTTTCTTCCTGAATCGGAAGGCTATGAGCTGACACTCCTCTCCTTTTATCAGATGCATAATCCAGATGCTTATGTCGAAAAATTAGCAGATGAACTGACAGAACGCAAATTAGGAAATGCATTTTCCCTTCAGACAGATTTGAACCTTTGCCTTGTCATCACAATCCGCGACCAGTGGCTGTCTGCAGAAGAATGGATCAGCCAGGAAATCGATGTTCCGGTAAGACTTGTTACCGGAGAACCGATTGAGTCGCTGCCTGAAATCCGGCCCTCTTTTCAAGCATTGGAGAAAAAACTTGAGGAGCAGGATTTTAGATCGATTCACCGGCTGGATGAAATCGATGCAGCCCGGCGCATGGAGGATATCGTTTCCTATGTTGAGACGTATTACATGGAGGATTTGAGTCTGGAAAAGCTGTCTAACGTCTTCTTTTTAAGCAGAGAGCATATCTCACGTAAATTCAAGCAGGAAACCGGAATGACCCTTTCCAAATACATTACTGATCTCAGGATCAAACAAGCAAAAACATGGCTGCGGGGAACGGAAAAAAGCATCTATTCCATCGCGACCATGCTCGGCTATCAGGATGAAATCTATTTTTCAAAGCTGTTTAAAAAAGTAGTCGGCATGACGCCGTTTGAATTCAGAAAGGGAGCAGCAGAATGAAAAATATCATTTTTCTAATAATGGCCAGTCTGCTGCTTTCTGCCTGTCAGAACGAAGCAAAGCCTGAAAAACCTGAAGAGAAAGAGCCACAGATTACGCTTGATCTAAGAAATCCAAAAGTAGAGGTATCCACCCAATTTGAAGAAATGACGCGCGCATATGAACAGGAAAATCCACATGTGAATATCCGCGTGCATACCGTTGGAGGCGCGATGGATGACCTGTCAGACCTGAAGGCGGAAATGGCGACTGGCGCCGGACCGGATATTTTCACAAACACCGGCTATGAAAATACCAAGCTGTGGCAGAACTATCTTGAGGATCTGTCAGAAGAGCCATGGATTGATCAGGCATATCAGGAAGCACTGACACCGGTGACGTTGAACGGCAAGGTGTACGGTATGCCGATTAACCTTGAAGGCTATGGATTTATTTATAATAAGGAACTGTTTAAAAAAGCCGGCATTACCGAACCGCCTGACACACTTACTGAGCTGACGGCAGCTGCCGAAAAATTGAAGAAGGCGGGCATCACTCCATTTGCAACTGGCTACTATGAAGACTGGAAGCTTGGCGACCACCTGATGAATGTCGCATTCGCCCAGCAGGACAATACAGAGGCGTTTATTCAAAACCTGAATGACGGAACGGAAAAAATCAGCACGAATCAAAACTTTGAGGACTTGCTTAACCTGCTCGATCTCACCTTAGAATACGGAAACGATAATCCTCTGACTACTGACTACACGATGGAAGTCAATCTCTTTACTTCTGGAAAAGCAGCCATCATTCAGCAGGGCAACTGGATCCAGCCGATGATTGATCAAGCTGCGCCGAACATGAACATCGGCTTTATGCCGATCCCAATCAATGACCGGCCTGTGAAGGAATCCCTTGTCGTCAGTGTTCCAAACTACTGGGCCGTCAACAAGCAGTCCAGTCCCGAAAAGAAAAAAGAAGCGAAAAAGTTTTTAAATTGGATAGTGTCTTCCGAACAGGGCAAACTGTACATGACGGAAGAATTCAAATTCATCCCAGCATTTCATCATATCAAGTCTAATAATCTGGGCCCGCTTGCCGAAGAAACGTTGCGCAATTACAAAAATGGCAACACCGTCCCTTCTAACTGGTTCCACTTCCCCGTCGGAATCCGGGAAGAATTCGGCGCCGCCACTCAGCTCTATGTCGGGAAACAGCTGAACCGTACGCAGCTGCTTATTGAATATCAGAATTCCTGGGAGAGGTTTTCGGGGGAATAGGCATACCGCTTTTGAGAGGCGGTATGCTTTTTTTCTTAGAGGCGAGGCTGAATCGGTGAAGATTGTGTGGCAAAACAGGGGTTGGCGCACTTTCTTCGGTATTTCCGATGAAGATTGTGTTGCAAAACCAGGGTAGGCGCACTTCCTTCGGCATTTCCGGTGAAGATTGTGTGGCAAAACCAGGTTTGGCGCACTTCCTTCGGCATTTCCGATGAAGATTGTGTTGCATAACTAGGTTTGGCGCACTTCCTTCGGCATTTCCGGTGAAGATTGTGTGGCAAAACCAGGTTTGGCGCACTTCCTTCGGTATTTCCGATGAAGATTGTGTTGCATAACTGAGTTTGGCGCACTTCCTTCAGCACAACAGCTGTTGAAATTGTTCCAATACAGCGATAAGCGCACTTCCTCAGTTCCGCCATAAATAAAATCGCTCACTTTCACATCTCAAAAAAGCTTTGTCTCTCAACTTTGCACACCCTGAGAGAAAACGTTTTGTACCATTCCGCTTTTCCTCGATCCTGGGCTGCCAAATGAGCAGAGTGCTCCTTCCACTTTCGGATGGAGTCCAGCGAACTCCAATACGAAACGGTAATCCCCAGGCCTTCATCCCGCGCACTTTCCACTCCTAAAAATCCGCTCTGCAAAGAGGCGAGCTCCACCATCTTATCCGCCATTCTTCCGTATCCATTGTCCGCCTCCGTTCTCTCTGATGCAAAAATCACTGCATAATAAGGCGGTTCAGGTGTTTTGGCAATTCCGTTCATATGTACTCAGTTCCCCTCTTCATCCACTCTTCCCTTGTCAATTTCAGATTAATCGAATCGATCCATTTCCCTTCAAACTCTAATTCATTTTTATCTACACTATATGGAACAAACCCCAGCTTTTCATATACTTTCATTGCTCGTGGATTAAAAGCAAAAACACTAAGCGTCAGGAATTTCAGGTCCGTGTTCTTAAAAACATAGTCGATGATCAGCCTGGATGCTTCCGTTCCCAAACCGCGGTCTCTGCCTCTCGGACCAATAAGGATTCTGAAATTCATGCTTTGCTGCTTCTCATCATAAAGATTGACAACGGCTTCTCCCACCAGAACATCCTGAGCCTGATCAATAATCGCAAGATCCAGGCGCTCGCTTTGTTCATTTCTGGACCTATACCATTTGTAAACCTCTTCTCTGTCGTATTCGTCTGAACTGCCGGTATATTTTAGAACGACAGGATCCTTTAAACATTCTTCTATATAAGGTAAATCTTCATCTGCTTTAAACGCTCTGAGAATCACTTTTTCTCCTGCAATGACAGGCTTCATGCTCAAATCCACCATTTTTTTCTCCTCTCTGCACCAATCCAGCATCTAAAAACACATTTATTGACCGGCATTTTCTTCAGCAGATTTTCGTTTATGTTTTTCCGCAATGATTTTTTTGTTAAAAATCCTCACATCGCCAACCATCAGCAATCTCATATCTTCTACGATATATTTGGCCAGATCCTCATTAGAAATGTCTTCTCCTTCAATATCAAGCCGAAATTCCTGCCCCTGAAGTCCGCCCCCGTTAGTAAACTCGATTTCAAAGTCGAATTGAACTCTTTTATCCATTTGAGGCCTCCTTATACGTTTGGTTAAATCTCAATGTCATTGTAACTTCCCCAAAAAGAGCATTAACCCTTCTTTCGAGCCAATATCAATATACGACTAAATTCCAATCAATATGTGCCATACCTCTTCCCGAAGGACTGGCCTATAATTCTAATTGTACTAATAATACAACATAAAACGAGGAGGAAGACTTATGAACTTTAGCAGGCTTGCCAAACAGGCAACAGCAGTAACACTCAGTACTGGCATTCTATTAAGCGGTACTGTTACCCAGTCTTTTGCGGCTCCAAAGGATCCGGCAGATTACAAAGAAACGTACGGTACTTCACAAATCACTCGTTCCGCAATGAAAGACATGATTAATCAGCACGGTGATGCAAGATATACCGTTCCTAAGTTTGATGAATCCACCATTAAAAACATCCCTTCTGCCAAAAAAGTAACCGAATCAGGCGAAACAATTGATATGGATGTATGGGATACATGGCCTCTCCAAAATGCAGATGGCACTGTAGCAGAATATAAAGGCTATCATATTGTTTTCGGCTTAGCCGGCGATCCTAAAAACGCAAACGACACATTCATCTACCTGTTCTACAAAAAAGCAGGCGACAACTCTCTTGACGCTTGGAAAAATGCAGGACGCGTATTCGATAACAATGACAAAAACGTTCCAAATGATCCTTACTTAAAACATCAAGCAGAAGAATGGTCAGGTTCTGCAACATTCACTGAAGACGGCGAAGTCCGCTTGTTCTATACAAACCGCGAACCATATACAGCTGATACAGGGCATTACGGGAAGCAAACCCTGACGACTGCTCAAGTTAATCTTTCTCAGCCTGATTCTAAAACATTAAAAGTTGATGGTGTTGAGGATTATAAATCTATCTATGAAGGCAAAGACAGCAAGTACTACCAAACGGTAGATAAGTTTGTAGAGGACGGAGCACCTTCTGATAACCATACGTTCAGAGACCCTCACTACATTGAAGAAGACGGCCGCAAGTATCTTGTATTTGAAGCTAATACAGGCACAGAGTATGGCTACCAAGGAGAAGAATCTCTTTACAATCAAGCCTACTACGGCAATAGCAACAAATTTTTCCAGGAAGAAAAAACAAAGCTTCTGAACAGTGACAAGAAACAGCTGGCTGAAGTAGCAAATGGCGCAATCGGAATCATTGAAATCAACGACGATTATTCTCTTAAAAAAGAAATGAAGCCGCTGATCGTATCAAACACAGTAACTGATGAAATTGAGCGTCCAAACATCTTCAAAAAAGACGGCAAATGGTACCTGTTCACAAGCTCACGTGGATCTAAGATGACGATTGACGGAATGGACAATCAGGATATCTACTTGTTAGGCTATGTGTCTAATTCCCTTACTGGCGACTACAAGCCGCTAAATAAAACGGGAATTGTGCTCCATCAGGACCTGGATCCAAATGATATCACTTGGAACTATGCTCACTATGCCATTCCTCAAGAAGGCAGCGACAATACAGTGGTCACAAGCTATATGACGAACAGAGGATTCTTTGAAGACCACAAATCAACATTTGCTCCAAGTTTCAAGCTGAACATTAAAGGCAACAAAACTTCAGTTGTAAAAGACAGTATTCTTGAACAAGGACAGATTACAGATTAAGTAAGAATCAAAGAAAAAAAGAGAAAGAAAATGTCACTTGGCATTTTCTTTTTCTATTTTAAAAAGTGGTGAATGTAATGAGCAAAAAACGAGTTTTCAAAAAAAGCTACAAGATTGCCGGCATCATAATCATTGGATTGTGGATGGTAATCAGCACCGGTTTTTTAATTCAAACATTCTTTGAAACAAAAGAAGTGCCCCCAGAGGAAAAAGAAGAGTATTCCTACCGGGCAGCCTATCATTTTACGGCACCTGATCATTGGAAAAACGATCCGCAGAAGCCGGTTTACTATGAAGGAACGTATCATTATTACTACCTGTATAACGGGGACTATCCGGATAGCAACGGAACAGAGTGGCGCCACGCTACCTCAAAAGACCTTGTGCACTGGAAAGACGAAGGCGTTGCTATCCCAAAATACACGAATGAAAATGGAGATCCATGGTCTGGATCTGTTGTCATAGATAAAGAAAACACGGCCGGATTCGGAAAAGATGCTTTTATCGCCGTCGTTACCCAGCCATCAAAGAACGGCCAGAAGCAGGAACAGTTCCTCTGGTACAGCACAGATAAAGGCAAAACGTTTAAGCCATACAGCTCAGAGCCGGTCATGAAGAACCCAGGTCCAAAAGATTTCAGAGATCCCAAAATCATCTGGGATGACACCCATCATAAATGGATCATGACCATGGCAGAAGGCAGCAAAATCGGCTTTTATGAGTCTGACAACTTGAAAGATTGGCGCTACACAAGCAGCATTTCCACCGAAAACCTCGGCGTGCTTGAATGCCCTGATCTCTTCCGCATTCGCGCCGATGACGGCACTGAAAAGTGGGTGCTGGGCTTCAGCGCAAACGGAAAAATTGCAGGCAAACCAAACACCTACGCCTATTGGACAGGATCGTTCGACGGTTCCGAATTCAAACCCGACACCCAAGAACTCCAATGGCTTGACTACGGCTTTGACTGGTACGGCGGCGTCACATTCGAAGACGCAGAAGGCGATCCATTGAAAAAACGCTACGCCCTCGCCTGGATGAACAACTGGGCCTACGCCGACAATACGCCAACAATGGACGAAGACTTCAACGGCTTGGACTCCATTGTTCGTGAAATCGAACTGAAGCATGAAGGAGAAGATCAGTATTATCTTTCTTCACAGCCCATAGGAGCATTAGATGAATTGTCAAAAGTATCGAATGCTTATGACGAAATCAAAGTGAATGGCTCGAAAACACTTGATGTGAAGGCTGATGCCTATCAATTGGAGGCAGACATTTCATGGTCCGATCTTCAGCATGCAGGCTTTAGGCTGAGAGAATCAGCAGACAAGAAACGCCACGTTGACGTCGGGATATCATCTGAAGGGAATTACTCGTTTGTTAATCGGGCGTTTACAGAGCATCCTGACAAAACAAATCAATTCGTTGAAAGTACTGCACCGTTTGATGCTAGTAAGAAGAAAGTTCATTTAAAGATTCTTGTAGATAAAACCAGCATTGAAGTTTTTGTGGATGATGGAAAGACTGCACATTCTAATCTGGTATTCCCCCAGCCTGATGATAAAGGGATTACTCTCTTTTCTGAAGGTGGAAAAGCAGTTTTTGAGAATGTGAGGGTTAAACATTTTGATTCGATCAATTGAACCTCTATGTATAGACTAGTCAAATATGAACCAATACCAAAAGCCTGATTTCACATTATTGAAATCGGGCTTTTTAATAATCGCTGTTTAGCAGCACTCCTCTTTTAGCGGGTGCTTCGATGACGAAGGATCTCTTCACCATACCGATCGATAAAATCATTTATTGCATATACTAGAAGGTAATTCATAAACCCCCTCCGACTGTCTTCACATAGATTGTCGATTTTTTCTATTAGATTTGAAGGCATGTATATTCCTTTAAGTTTTTGATTTTTCTCTTCAAATGATCTATCATCCGCTCGATACTCATAATAATCCGCGTAAAACTTTTCAACTTTCTCTTCTGGATTATCAGTATTCTCCAGTATCTCTAACAACTGTTTTAACTGTTTCACTACTTCCGGGTGGCTCATAATGTGTTTCCTCCTTTTTTATAGAAAATAAGTTCATCCTCAAAAAAGATATAATTCTTACTTTTAAAAGAAACTTGGAAACTGGACAATATACAGCTTCTATTTTAGCATTCTTATTCATTTTTTGCCCAGTCAGCTTAAAAAGCTAAGTTAATTTGTATTTTCCGAACGAAGATTAGACATTTTTATTTAGACACCTTTATATTTTTTATTAATTAGAAGAGTTATTTTTCAGAAACAATAGATTTTAAAAATAAAGTATTGTCTACTTCCTTATCAGCAAAACAAATGGCTATTTTGAAGCTCCTAATTTTGTCGATATCTACTCTGAATTTGTAGATATTTCCCGGGAATTAGTCGATATATGAAAAATAGTGATGTAGAATATTGGTTGATGTGTATCATGTGTCGCTATTTGTTACACTGATTTTTCTAAACTTTCTGCTGATATACACGCCTTCTATTTTTATCGTCTAGAGTCTAACCATATCGAGTAACGCTATAAGCGTTTTAATGACTGATTAGAAACGATATTACTATTAAAACTCATAAAGATTCTGGGGATATATTTGCAAGTTGTATCGCCCTGCGATACGAAACCCATCAACCCCTTCCTTGATTACAAAACTAAGGATAAGATGACCCTGCTGTAGTTTTAATCAATTGGTTTAAAACGTCATTTGTATTATGTATCGCTATCTGTCTTTAGCTTATCGTCTAGGATCTTTCCATATCGCCTCACGCTACAAGCGCTTCAATACCTTATGGAACATAAGATACACCAATCCCCATCAAAAACTCAGTTGTGTCTCAATATCAAACTTATCTTTCTATTAAAGGTGAAGGTTCTGGGGATTCATACGCACGTTATATCGCCCAGCGATACGATACAAAAAAAGAGACGATTCGCCCCTTTCTTGAACAACTCCATTAAGGATGATGTTCTTGAAAGAAGGAATCGCCTCCAATTCTTAGCTGACCCTTCGTTTGCTTTGTAAGAGCGCGGTGATACCATGTTATCCACACGCTCTTACAAAGCATGCACCCTAACCTGTTAATTAATGAACTATGATTTTATTCATTCTTATTCCGGAATAAAGAAAAAAGCCAGCTCCAATTTTCTCTAGGTTTTTGTATCGCTTCTTCTAAGCGTTTATTAAACTCATTTTGGGAGTTCCACTCTTGCTTTTGTTCATCGTGCATCGTTTGAATTTGTTTTTGCAGGAGCTCACTTTTTTGTTTTTCTTCCTGCAGCAATGTTTCGTAGTGATCCGTTTGCTGCTGAAGCAGTTTTTCAATTTTGGCATTCGTTTTATGTGACGAATTTCCAATCGTTGAACTTATTACATGATGATCTTGCTGGAGCCGGGAAACCGATGTTTTGAGCTGTGTTAGATCGTTTTTCAGCGCCACATTCATTTCACGTGCAGCTGCAAGTTCATTGACCACATACATAAATGCCTCTTTTAACTGACTGGGATCATTTGGTAAATGGTTATATGTATCGGGTATCGCAATCTCTGATGTATCGGATCCTTCTAATCTCTCTTTTTGTTCATAAACAAGGTCTTTTGCTGTATCGTCCAGGGGCTTATCCGTATCGCGCAGCGCTATAAGCGCTCTGATGTCAGATTGAACAAAGATTCGCCGTTCGCCATCTTTCAGAAACTCATAACCGTTCCGCTCTAATATTTGGCCATACTTACGAACAGTGGGAGTGGCAATCCCAACTTCTTCAGCCGCTTCCTTTGAAGAGAAAGCTCGTTCATTCGGTTGTATATCACGTCGCATATCGGACCTCCTTTACTATTAAATATGAGGGTTTTTAAACTTATTTGCAAGCTGTATCGCCATGCGATACAAACAGTTCTATAAAAATAAGTTCGAGAACCAATAGTAATTTATGGCTTGCCAGCAGTTATTATAAATTAATCTGATTTAAAATATTTGCTTTCTTATAATGAATGATGAATTTACGCCATACCTGCCTCATGTCAAGGCAGAGCAAGTTGCGATTTTGTTAGAGCGGCATCTATGATCTGCGTATATCTCGCAGAAAAATAAAACAGCGTCAAATCCCAAAAAATGAAGGTTTGACGCTGTTTTAAGGGTTAATAATTACAACAAACATGACACACCTAAGAAAGGGATGTAATCAAGTGAACGAAATATCTTCACCTAACTCCTCAGGAAAGAAAAGCTATTTGAAAATGCTGCAATTCACTTTATCTTTTTTTATATCCACTCTGCATCTTTACATTTAATTATTTCTGCAAAGTAAGATGATGGTACACTGCACCAATCATACCCGATTGATTTCCAAAACTAGTAGGTCTGATAGCAGCAGAGAATGTTGGATCAATCTCTAAAATTCGCTGTTTTAATTCATTTATGAACGATTTCCTTGAAGTAATGCCTCCGCCGATATAAAAAACAGGAGGGGCAAACACATAATATAAGTTTAATATGCTCATTGCCAGTCCGCTATATAATTCACGAACAAGAAGTGATGCGGTCTCTTCCCCCTGGTCGTAAGCTTCAAAAATTTGTTCCCCTGACACATTTTGAAAAGGAATGTTCATACACTCTGCGTATTTTTGACGAATAACTGCCAGCGTAGCTGTTTTGTTAAATTTATGATTTTCTGCGATATCACTTGTAACGTGTTCACTGAACATGTGCCCAAACTCACCAGATCGGTTACGCACACCTCGATAAAGAGCGTCGTTCAAGTAAATGGCGCCGCCAATTCCTGTACCTATCGTAAGACATAGAAAATCAGTCTCTTCTTTTGCGCTTCCTTTCCATTTTTCCGCCAGTGCGACACAGTTCGCATCGTTTTCTGCACTTACTGATATACCAGGAAAACGCTCTTTAAAATAATCGAAAATGTTGAAGCCATTAAAATCTACAATCGCCCCGCCCATTTCAATGAAACCCGTAGTTGGATCAATAAATCCAGGTATGCTTAGAGCTAAACCTTCTGTATCGGGATCTATTTGGCTTTCAATTTGAGAAAGAATTGTCTGGCCTTTCCTGTCCGCCAAAGATATTTTCACAGATTCTATAAGGTCACCTGTAAGAGAAAATTTTCCGATTTTTAAATCGGTGCCTCCGATATCACAAGCTAATAGATGTTTCACTGTATATCCTACTTTCTTCTTATAAATATTGTTTATCCTTGCAGTATAGGTACAAAAATAAAGAATTACCCCCTGTAACAGCGTACTGGGGGTAATTCTTTATTTAGTTCTTTCAAGCAATGGCACTTTCTGATTGTTCTTTTGCTTTGAGCTCTTCGTTATAAGATAAACGATCTTGCATTCTGACAAATGGAAGATAAATCATCACCGACATTGCAATGGTTGCGATTTGCAGCAAAGCAGCTCTCCAGCCGCCAATCAGGAAACCAGAAACAATCGGCGGTGTCGTCCATGGAACCTGAAGCGCATTAAAGGGTTCTACCCAACCCCAAATGATTGAGAAGTAAACCATAAATGATGCAATTGCAGGAACAACAATAAATGGAACAAACATGATTGGGTTAAACACAATCGGCATACCGAAAATGATTGGTTCGTTGATGTTAAATAATCCTGGTCCAAGAGATAATCGGCCGAGCTGCTTTAAGTGTGACGACCTTGCCACAACAAGTGCTGCAATAATGAAACCGATCGTAATCCCTGATCCCCCAAGTTTTGTAAACACATCCAAGAATTGAATGGTTACGATTTTGGCATTTTCCCCCACAACAAGTGCTTCACCAGAATCAATAATCGCCTGGTTTTGCAGGGCATTAGCTGTGAGAAGCGGTCCCATAACACCCATAATGATCGCAGCACCATGAATTCCGCACCACCAAAGAAGGGACATCAAGACCATGATCAGGACAGCTCCAGTAAGCGTGTCCGTCAAGTTTTGTACTGGTACTTGAAGCAGTGTATAAACAACTTCAGTAAACGTCTTATCGGCAAAAGCCTGACATAATGCAAATACAATGACAGCGACTGTGATGATCGCAAATCCGGGAATTAATGCAGAGAACGAGTTCGCTACACCAGGGGGAACACCATCAGGCATTTTAATGCGAATGTCACGTTTAATAAATTGTGTGTAAACGAAGCCAACAAATAATCCGACTACAATGGCTGCCAATACACCCTGGCCGCCAGTCCAGACTTTTGGAATGACGCCTGTGATTGTTTCACCGTCTTTTGACAGTACAGAAGCCTGGGTAATAATAAGGAATGCTATAATTCCTAAAATACCAGCGGGCGTACCTTCTATTTTTTCATTCTTAACGTATGAATATGCAATTCCAAAGACGCCGATCAGCGCCAGAATATCAAATGTAGAGCCTACGACCTGAGTAAGCGGGAGGCTCCACTCTTCCCCGAACAATTTTACCATAGTTTCTGCCCAGCCAGGAATCGGGGCAGCAAGTATGAGCAGGAAAAGGGAGCCGATAATGGTCATCGGCATTGTTAAAATAAATCCATCCTTAATTGCAAGTGTTGGTTTCGCATTTGCAAATCGAAGGAAGAAAGGCATGAACTTTTCAAATATACTTTCTAAGCGGCCCATCAGATTGCCTCCTTAAAGTTCTTCTGCGCGTGTAGCGATCATATCCTTGTACCAAAAGAACGACTGCTTCCGTTTTCGTGCAAGACCATTTTTGTGGTCAACGTATATAAATCCGTATTGTTTTTTGTATCCATTCAGCCAGCTCAGCAAATCAATGACAGACCAAGCAAAGTATCCTGAAACATTAATTCCTTCGCTTACGGCATTCTTTACAGCTCTTAGATGACTTTCGATGTAGTCGATTCGAGGCTGATCAAGAATCTCTTCACCGGAGATCGGGTCTTCATCGCCTAATCCATTCTCAGTGATATACATCTTGATGTTTCCGTAACGTTCTTTCAGCATGCGCATTCCATCCAAGAATGCGTCAGGAGCGATTTCCCAGCCCCATTTGGTATACTCTTTGTCATCCATCATGACTGTTTTGTATACGCCATCGAATGATGGGTTTCCAGGTTTGCCTGTTGAATTCTCTCGGCCGCCTGACATGACGAGTGCTGAATCGTTTTTCATGACCCGCTGCGGACAGTAATAGTTAAGTCCGATGAAATCATTCATAGGAGCCGTCCGGCGAAGCAAATCAAGCTCTTCCTCCGTCATTTCCGGCAGCAATCCTTCAGCTTCAAGCGCATCAGTTACGTATTCAGGGTAAGATCCTTTTAAGATTGGATCGTAATACCAGTGTGTCGAATAGGCATTCGCATGTCTTTCTGCAAATTTATTTTCTTCGTCGTCATCAATGCTGAACGCCGGATTGAAAACATGAGTAATGCCGATTTCGCCCTCATAGCCTGACTTTTTGAAACGTTCGACTGCACGTGCATGAGCAACAAATACATTATGTGTTGCCTGGAAGTAGGCTTTAGCATCCCCTTCGATACCTGGCGGATGAGCGCCTGTTAAATAGCCTAACGAACAGAAAATAACGGTCTCGTTAAAGGTAATCCAGTTTCGTACACGATCACCAAAGGCTTTAAAACAAACTTCAGCAAATCTTACAAATGCTTCCGATGTTTTCGTGTTCCGCCAGCCGCCCTCTTCTTCCAGCGGCTGTGGGAGATCCCAATGATACAATGTTACAAATGGGATAATTCCATATTTTAAACATTCATCAATGACATTGTTATAAAAGTCTAAACCCTTTTGGTTTACCTCTCCAGTACCGTCAGGGATAATGCGTGTCCAGGCAATGGAAAACCGGTATGATTCAAGTCCCATTTCTGCCATGAGCGCGATGTCTTCTTTATAGCGGTGATAGTGGTCAATTGCCACATCGCCATTCGTTCCTTCAAATGTTTTACCGGGAATCTTTGAAAAGACATCCCAGTTTGAAACTCCTTTACCATCCTCGTTCCAGGCACCCTCTACTTGGTAAGAAGCTGAAGCTGCACCGAACAAGAAATCCTTTGGCATTTTCAAATCATTCACCCCGTTTATTTATTTGCTAGTTTCATTGCGTGATCAAATACTTTTGCACCGTTCATCATTCCGTAGTCAACGGTATTGATAACATCAATCGCAACACCTTTAGGTTCACAGATTGATTTTCCTTTGCTCAATAAGTACTTCACCTGAGGACCAAGCAAAGCGACATCAATTTCATCCACATACTTTTCCATCTCTGATTCAGGATAAGCTGCAATTTCAGCCTCTGTACCGCGGTCACTGGCAACCGCTTTCATTTTCTCCACTAACATACTAGTCGACATGCCTGCTGCACAAAATAGTCCGATCTTTACCATATCAATTCATCCCTTTCAATTTGTTAATTTCTTTTTGCATCGTCATCATATGATCCAAGAGTTCTTTTACTAGAATCGTATTCATTAAATGATCTTGGGCGTGAACCATCAGTACACCGACTTTTGCTGATTTTCCTTGAGCCTCAAGTGTGACAAATTTTGTTTGAATCGCATGTGCTTCTTTTAAAATGGAATCACCTTTCACTACTTCAGCTTCTGCCTCTTCGATTTTGTTTTCTCTGAGCAGATGTAAGGCTGCATGATAACTTGCTTTCGCATCTCCTGAAAAAGCGATCAATCCAAAGATATCTTCAGGGCTAATCTCAATTGCTTGTTCAACCATCTATGTACACCCTTTCATAAGTATGATTTAAATTCATAGGTACAAATTTTATAAACTTATAATAACTTACTAGAATTCAGATGTAAACCCTTTTATACAATAAAAAAAGAGAGCTCTAAGCCCTCTTTACACTTAACTCCCTTTCATATTCGATACTTTCAGTAATTTCACATGTTTGAAATGATGCACGGACTGTGAATAATCAAAGATTGCGCCGTTTGTTAAACAAACCGTATTATCCACGACTAAAGCCGGATCATTTGCTTTTAACCCCAGTAAATCAGCCTGCTCAGAAGTAAGGTAGTCTGCACCGATAATTCTGTCTGCAAAACCGATCGCAAGTTTTTGGTCATTTCTAAGATAATTATAAATCGATTTCTTCACGATATTTTCATCAAGATATTTAACAAGGTCTTTGTTAAAGTAAGAGGTTTCAATCGAAAAGGGGTCTCCATCAACATATCTCAGCCTTTTCACATAATAAACAGACGTTCCGGCTTTGCAGCCCATATTGACTGCCAAATCCTCATCTGCCTGCATCAGCTTAAAATCAAGAAGTTGATTTTCTACAAGGCGGTCACTGAAGTCGTTCGTTACCCCCTGCAGCCTTTCCAGATTGACGTGTCCTCTGTTGTGATGGTTGCGGATAAACACACCGCTGCCTTGAACTTGATACACATATCCTTTATTAACAAGAATATCAATTGCTTTACGGACGGTGTTGCGGCTGACCTGATATTTTACGGCATATTCATCTTCCGTCAGCAGTTTATTCGTTTTCTGATAAACATGATGGATAATATCAGACTCAATTTGGCCGGCCACTTGAAGATACTTTGGAGCCATTTTATTCGACACCTCTCTATACATACTAAAAACTAGAAATTATTATAGCAGAAAATATTGTAAACGAATTCATAAAAATATTATTATTCATTTAATAAAAGCAGAAATGACGCAAAAGAAGGCCGCATCTGCATACAGAACAGTTTTACCTCATGATAGGCATCCGCACACTCATTTAGGTATCTGCCCGCATAACGTACATAAGTGTACGAAGGATGGAGGCTTATGTATGATAAATTTTTATGCGTTTCAAGGAATTGTCACAGCGATCAATGATTTTAACACAGGACAAAGCGGCGAAGGCTGCTTCAAAGTATTCTCAGTAGAAAATCAATCGGGTACCACTGTAAATTTCATTGTGTCACCTTCCACCTATTTTGTCGACTATGCAATGGTATCTGCCGGAGACCTGGTGACTGGGTATTATGACGGAAATGCACCTGTCCCCCTCATTTATCCGCCCCAATATCAGGCGCTGGTGATGGTAAGAGAAAGCCAGAATCAAAATGTGAAAGTGTCGTATTTCAACAATCAGCTGGTGAGCAGCGATGGACAGCTGAAGCTGAATCTATCACCTTTTACTCAGACATTGCTGACAAACGGCCAGGCTTTTACCGCCAGTCCCGCTAACCGTGATTTGGTTGTTGTATACGGGGCTTCCACGAAAAGCATTCCTGCTCAAACTGTTCCTTACAGGGTGATTGTGCTTTGCTGATTTCAATGGAAAAAGGCCCATTCTTTGCTGAAAGTCAGTAAAGAATGAGCTTTTTAAATTTTTCATCAATGAAAAAATCGGGTGTCTGAAGGCAGAAAGTCATTCAGGGGTATTAAGAGGTTTTCTGATTGAGGATATCCCGTGGCCTAGCTAAAACTAACCCTTACATTTCCTTCTTTTTCTGCTGCTGACATACAAATGGATAGAAAGTCCTGTATTTGTTTTATCTCCCACTTAACGAATTCACTTTCCGGTATTTTATTGATTTTCCAGAAATTCTGATATTCGTTCAAAGCTATCTCCAATTGCTGCATGGAAAAGGACGAGCTGTTGCCTGTTCCGCTGACTCCTCCGTTATATTCGTCAGCATCCAGTACACCGTATACGATTGAAGCATGCCCATTGCCCATACTGAAACGAAGATATGCAATTTCTTCTCCCGCCTGATTGTAACCGCAAATATCATGTCCCATCATTTCTCCTCCTTTAAGATTGAACGTAGATAAGAATACAATTCCTAAAAAATTTTAAACGTTTGTTTACAAATGGATTCACCTCCTTAAAAAAGGGAGTTTTATTGTGGTTTTTTGGGATCATTGCTAAAATTGAACCATTAAAATTTTTAAAAGAGTGAGGACTTTTCCGCAGTAAAACAAGAGATTTTTATAGGATAAAAGACTTAGTTTTCTTCTTCAATCATCACACTTCCCGCAGTTCCAGTCAATATACGGACGGAATGTTTACCTAATTTTAACAATCAATTAAAACACAAGGGCTGCTCAATCATTTGAGCAGCCTTCTATATGACCAGCGACTTGCCATACTTACCCCAGCTTGCGTTTAAATTCTTTACTCGCAAAAAAGAAAGCGGTGACCATGATGCAGAGGCACCAGGTAAGCGCGGTCCAGATGTCGCTTCCAGCGGAACCTTCGTACAAGAGAGCACGCAGCGTATTTACAATTGATGTCACAGGCTGATTTTCAGCGAATACGCGGACAACTTTCGGCATAGTCTCAGTGGGAACAAAAGCCGAACTGATGAACGGCAGAAAGATAAGCGGATACGAATAGGCAGTCGCCCCTTCCATAGACGATGCTTTTAAGCCCGGAATGACAGAAAGCCATGTGAGCGCCAGCGTAAACATCCCGAGTATTCCGGCTGCAGCGAGCCAATCCAGGAGCCCTGCGCCTGAACGGAAGCCCATCAAGAGAGCGAAGAGGATAACAACCGCGACAGTCAGTGCATTGGAAACCAGCGAGGTGAGAACGTGAGCCCACAATATAGACGATCGCTTTATTGGCATAGTCATGAAACGTGACAGTAATCCGCTCTTTACATCGGTGTACAGCCTCATAGAAGTATAAGCGACGCCGGATGCAATGGTTATCAGCAGAATTCCCGGCAATAGGTAATTGACATAGGGTTCTGCTCCCGAGTTTATGGCACCTCCGAATACATAGACGAACAGGAGCAGCATCATAACCGGCGTAACAGCCACCGTAATAATCGTATCCGGGCTCCGCATAATATTGAGCATTAATCGCCCCAGTAATACTCCAGTATGGCTTCTCATTTACATCTCCTCCTTTTTGCCGATAATCGCGAGGAAAATTTCCTCCAAAGTCGGCTGCTTCTCGATGTATTCTACTTTCGCCTGAGGGAACATTTTCTTAAGTTCGGCAAGGGTACCGGTCGTAATCATTTTTCCTCCATGCAAGATGGCGATACGGTCCGCCAGCTGCTCCGCTTCCTCCAGATACTGTGTTGTCAGCAGAATAGTCGTGCCTTCGAGGGCAAGCTCCCTGACGGTATTCCACACTTCCATTCGCGCTTCAGGGTCGAGTCCTGTTGTCGGTTCGTCGAGAAAAATAACTGACGGATTCCCGATTAGGCTCATGGCAATGTCGAGCCGGCGCTTCATCCCGCCGGAATAGGTATCCGCACGGCGGTCAGCCGCATCTGTCAGACTGAATTTTTCCAGAAGATTGTCTGCAGCATGGGCGGGACTGGAAACTCCCCGCAGCCTGGCAATCATCCTTAGATTTTCCCGTCCGGTCAGCATTCCATCTAAAGCTGCGAACTGCCCTGTCAAACTAATGTGCTGCCGGACATGAACTGTCTGCCGCATGACATCATAACCGCAGATTGCTGCTTCTCCGCCATCGGCCCTCATCAGCGTTGACAGAATGCTGACAATCGTTGTCTTGCCTGCACCATTTGAACCAAGCAAAGCAAAAATTTCTCCGCGTTGAACTTCGAAGTCCACTCCTTTTAACACTTCCTTATCTGCAAAGGATTTTTTTAATCCTTTTACTGATATCACGGCATGATTCATCTTAATTCCTCCCATATAAATTTTGTTGAATGACTCACATCAGCTATTAAGTCTTACTGGTAACATGTATCACTTACTACCAGGCTAAAAAATACCTGAACAGCGAAGGTGGCCATTTACAAGAATAGCCGGCTATTCAGTCAAGATTTTTTATCATTTTTTCCTAATTGCTTCATAATGCTCTGGTTCAGATTTTCACGCTGCTTGGCGGCATAGGTTTTCGCGTTTGCCACAAGTTCATCAGCAAATGCAGCCACATCCTCTCCAGTAATCTCCAGCACTTGTCTGCCTTCTGCCGCTCCGCCTTCAAACAATTCAATCAGCTCATATTGGATATGCAGCATATCCATCCCGCTGCCTGAAGAGAAACCCCACATATAATGCTGAATTTTCTTAAAAACAAACTGATAATCCTCCGGCAGGGCTTCAACCCGTGCCATCATCGTTCTGTACTCTTTTTTGTCGCCAATCATTTTTCTAAACCAGTCCATCATCTTTTTTCCTCCTTTTTAATCACAGCTCCATGTGAATTCACAGTCAAATTCCTAATTTGACTTCAGAACATTAATTTTCGCAGATACAAAATCCCATTTTCTCCAAAAAAGATCAAGTTCCTTTCTGCCGACTTCATTCAGTGTGTAAAACTTGCGGGGCGGGCCCATATCCGACGGTTTTTTTTCAATGTTCACCAGTTGTTTTTTTTCTAGACGCACAAGGATGGTGTAGACTGTCCCTTCCACTACTTCCGTAAATCCAAGTTCATTCAGACGGCGGGTTATCTCATAGCCATACGTTTCATGGCGGCTGATAATTTCCAGCACGCACCCCTCAAGCGATCCCTTCAGCATTTCTGTTAAATTTTCTATGTTGAGAACCTCCTTTATTTTGTCTGACATATTCAAACGCTATTCAGTATTGCTTATTACTTATATATAGTATTACTTAGTAGTAATGGTGTCAACTGTTTTAACATTTTTTTGCATTTGCGGTTTCAAGAGCAGCAAAAAGAAGCTCCACACAAGTTTCATCAACTCATGGGAAGCTTTCTGCCTTCTCTTTGCAGAATAGGTGTCTAGACGCCGAATGGCTTTCGGCATGGCCAAAAATTCCAGCATCAAACATTATGCGATAAAGCAGTCACAGTCTTCTTCTGCGAACGCCACGCGCAGAGCCAGATGCTGATTTCGTATAGCATGATCATCGGAATGAGCACGAACAGCTGGGAGACAAAGTCCGGCGGCGTTATGACGGCCGACAGGACAACGAGTCCGAAAAAGACGTACTTTCGGTATTTCCTCATAAACTCAGGAGTTAACAGCCCGATTTCTGTTAGAAATAAGACGACGGCCGGCAATTCAAAGAGCAGTCCCAAGGGCAGGATGATCTGAAATAAGAACCGGAAGTATTTTTCCGCTGTGAACATCGTCTCAAACATCCCGTCAGACAGCGACACAATAAACTCAAACACCATCGGAAAAACTAAAAAGTAGCCAAACGCCACTCCGCTCACAAATAAAAGGAATAACAATGGAATGAACATCAAAGTTGCTGTCCGTTCCACCGGCTTCAATGCAGGCTTGATGAAAGCCCAAACCTGATAAGTGATCAGCGGAATGCAGCACGCAAACGCACAAATACTGGCAAGCGTGAAATAGATCCACAGGATGTCTGAAGGCCCAAGTACAGTGAGTTCAAGCTCTGCGTCATTAAGAATCCATCGGTAAATATGCTCTACACTTAAAAAACCGGCTATCAATAGAACCGCATAAGCCACAGCCACTGTTATGATCCGCTGCCGCAATTCCATCAAATGTTTCTGGATAAATTCCTGTTGTGTCATGTTCACCCCTCCATCTTAGAAAAAAGGGACCTGCCGTACGACCAGCCAAGTCCCTCCCTTTTCTGCTCTTAAGATTCCCGCTGCACAGCAGCTGCTTCTTCTGTCTTCGCTTTCTTCGGCTCTTCTTCTGACATCAAGTCTTTCGTGCCCTTCTTGAACTCACGCAGAGTTACCCCAAAAGATCGTCCAATTTCCGGCAGCTTTGAAGGTCCGAACACAATCAATGCAATGATCACAATTAAAATCAATCCTGGAATTCCGATATTTTGCAGCATGGTTACGCCCTCCTGTTTTTTAAAGTATGCTTCCTTGTAAAACGTTTATTTTCACTTCGCCGTTCGGAACTTCACATTGCCATAATACCTTTTTGGATGCCTGCGGTTTTTCGATATTGTCTACAGAATAGGCAGTCCATGTTGCTTTTGTCTTGCTAAGCTGCAACACGGCATATCCGTGAGTTGTACTGTCAAATAAGTCGATCCATGGATTTTCTATTTTGACGATATTTTGAAGCTCTTTAAACAGTAGCTCTGCTGTAAAAGTTGTAACGCTGCTGAATTTTCCTTTTAACATTTTCACCAGCTCATCAGCTGCGTCCATCGGTATTGGACTCGAAACATCAGGTATTGAGTTCATGGAGTTGCGAAGGGATTCTCTCAAGTTACTGGATGTGACAGAACCGACCATCAGTTCCACCCCATACTTTTCACCGCCGCGTTTATACTCATTTTGCATGTAAGATGCTTCGAACGTGTGGAAATCACCGGTCAGCGCAAGGAAGTTTTTGATTCCATTGTCCAGCACCGTTTGGGCAATCTGCTGTCTTTCATAGGCATAGCCATCCCATGCATCAAGGTTCAGATATCTGCCCAGCACCTTAAGTTGTGTCACCTGCACTTCATTGCCCCAGATTTTCCATGTTCCCTTGGCGTTTTTCAGCTCATTTAAGAACCACTCTTTCTGGGTTTTCCCAAGCATCGTACGGCTCGAAAGGTTAATATCCTCACAGCCTCCTGCCAAGTATCGGTCCAGCGTGCCTTGTCCGCAAGGGTGCGCACTTCGGTAGAGCCGCTCATCCGTCATCATGATGGAAGCAAGGTTTCCAAACGTAATCGTACGGTAGATTTTAACGGAATCTTCAAATGTTCCATTTGGATTGTATGGGACACGCGCCGGAATGTATTCAAACCAAACCTGGTTCGCAACGAGGCGGCGGGCAGGATCGGATTCCGGATTATCATCCGGTGCGACAGCCGGATAATACGTGTCGTTGGCAAACTCATGGTCATCCCAGATTCCAATCATGGCATGCTTTTCATGAAGCTTTTGCAGGTCCTTATCCGAACGGTACGTCTGGTAAAGCTTGCGGTAGTCCTGAATCGTGAACGCCTTGCTCTGTCCGCTGGGCAGTTTAATTTGGCGGCCAGCAATATTCCCCTGGTAGGCAGCGTCACCAACCGACTCATAAATGTAGTCTCCGAGATGAAGGAAAAAGTCCATTTCCTCATCCGCCATGTAGCCTAGCGCGTTAAAATAGCCATTGGTGTAATCCTGGCACGACACATATCCGATCGATGCTGACTGCACATCCGCTCCTTCTTGCGGCAGTGTCTTGAAACGGGCTGACTTACTGACAAGTCCGCTCTTTGTAATGAACCGGTAATAGTACGTCTGACTGGAAGCAAGCTCACCATCCAGGTCAACACGCACGACATGATCATGGTCCTTCCAGATCGGAGAGAAGCCTCTCATTTCCACTTCAGAAAAATCTTCTTTTTTACTTATCTCAAACATAATGAATTTACCTTGATTAATGCCGTCTTCTAAAGAAGCATCGTTTGCAGCTTCATTTTCAAGCCAGTAAATGACTTCACTGGAGAATTCCTTATTCGTTAAACCAGTCTCCAAAGAAGGATCAACCCTTGTCCAAAGCATCGCACCCGTCGGCGTCGGATCACCTGATGCAACAGACTGCGGGAACCCTTTCCCAATAGCTTGTGATGCAGCATAAGGCTTAACCGCTGTTGCCGCTTCCGCACGGGAAACCATCGACGTCAAACGGGAAATTCCGGACGTCTCCAATGCCATAACCGCAGATCCTGCCAGGAAATACTTCAGGAACGTCCTGCGTGATTTATCATAGTTGCTGCCTGATTGATGCTGATCATGATTCTTGTCCAAGGTAACTCCTCCTTCAAGATGTGTTCACCCATGATTCTACCGGCTCAATTTAAAGGCAGTAATAAGGACTTATTACAAGGCGTTTATAAGAATGTAAAGGGGAGGTAAAAAGCGTTGAAGGATTTGGGTGGGTTGGGAAAGAGAGGAATTATAGGGAATACGCAGGTGGTTAATACCTTTTAGTTGAAAATCTAATAACAATTGCACTAAAAAGGGTCACCAAAAATTGAATTTTTGGTGACCCTTTTTTTACATAGTCCTATCACATCGTACTAATATCAATGACGAATCGGTACTTTACATCCGATTTCAATACACGGTCGTATGCTTCGTTAATTTGATCGGCTGAAATGACTTCTATTTCTGGACCAATGTTATGTTCAGCGCAGAAATTCAGCATCTTCTGTGTCTCACGGATCCCGCCAATTAATGAGCCAGCAAACGAACGGCGGTGACCTATCAGAGAAAACACGTTCAAGGAAAGCGGTTCTGCCGGAGCACCGACGTTTACCAGGCTGCCGTCAAGTGCTAGAAGGGAAAGATAATCATCCAGCTTCAATTTGGCACTTACCGTGTTAATAATCAGGTCAAACGTACCGGCAAGCTTTTCAAACGTCTCCGGATCACTTGTGGCATAGTAATCAGCGGCACCGAACCTCATGCCGTCTTCTTTTTTCTTAAGGCTTTGGGACAGCACCGTCACTTCCGCACCCATAGCGTGTGCAATCTTAACGGCCATATGGCCAAGACCGCCGAGACCGACAACCGCTACCTTTTTGCCTGGACCTGCTTTCCAATGATGAAGCGGTGAAAAGGTCGTAATTCCCGCACAAAGAAGCGGTGCAGCCTGATCAAGCTCAATCTCATCCGGTATGCTCAGCACAAAGTCCTCAACCACAACAATATGAGTGGAGTAACCGCCCTGAGTCGGCTCGCCGTATTTGTCGACACCCGCGTAGGTAGGAACATTTCCTTTCAGGCAGTATTGTTCCTCCCCTTTCTGGCAGTTCTCACAATCACCGCAGGAGTCTACCATACAGCCGACCCCTACCCGGTCACCTACCTTGTATTTTGTAACCTCGGGTCCTACATCCGTGACAATTCCCGCAATCTCATGTCCTGGAACAAGCGGATAGTTCACCTCGCCCCACTCCCCGTGCGCCGTATGAATGTCAGAATGGCAGATCCCAGCAAATTTAATTTCAATCAAGACATCCTTCGAATCCAAATCGCGACGCGTAATTTCAGCCTCTTTAAAAGGTTTGTCCGGCCCGTCAACAGCTCTTGCTTTAGCAGTAATCATTAAAAAACCTCCAGAATGATAGTTTCAGATTAAGAGAAAGCAAAGTATAGAGCACAATACTCTCTATGTTTCTATACCTCTTTTTGCTCTTATGAAACCATGGTAACTGTTAGAGTTGGCTGTTGGTCAAGTGTTAATGTTTTTCTATCTTGCGGTTCTTAATTGCATACAACACTTCCATATCACTTTTGTAAAGTACATTATATTCAATTAAAATAAGTGTCTTTTTGCAGTTCTAATAAATTCTTCTCCAAAACTATATGGAAGATATCTTAAGCTGTCATCATGAACCAATGCTTCGACTTCATTCCATTTTTCAATATCTTCTTGAATGAAGACCTGCTCGAGCTTACTGATATCTTCCCTCAATTTTTGTATCTACCAATCATTCTCCAGATCTTTAGAATCAATAAATCGATCATCTAATATGTCATCATATGACTGATTGTAGTATCCATTATAAAAGTATTTGAGGTATTTAAACTCTTCTTTTATCTTCATTCAAAATCTCCTTCGGTTTTTTATCAGATATATATAAAGTTTCTCTCTAGTTATGTTATTCCTCCAAGAGATTACGTCATTAGAACAAAAAAAAAGAGGCTTCCCAAATCCTATTGGGAAGCCTCTCATTTTTCTGATGATAGCAAATTATGCTATCTCAGGTTTTTGGGCAATGATTACATCATGACGCCAATATAGTTTTATACAGTAATATCTTTAACTGAGGTAGAAGAAAGTCCCGTTAAATCAACATTATGCAGGCATAAGGTGTACTATCTTTAACCCTGATTTACTTCGTTAGCAAGTTGTTTGCAATCAATGCTTTGCATTTAACTTGACGTTTCTTAAATGAAGCGGTGCAGATTTTGTTTGCATCGCTTTTAAATCTCCATATGTGTGGAGTATATGTAGCAACACAAGAGACGCTCGGTAATTTTACAACATTTACCTTTAATGTAAATGTACGAATAAAGACGATTATATGACGAAACTTCTGGTTCACTGATGAACCTAATAAACGATATTGCGAACGAATGTCTTAATATATGAGATATGATGTTTGAAAAACAAATTGTGTTAAACCCACGCAACCGCCACTCTACGTATATATCTGAATATAAAAACCGGAAAACAGAACATATTAGCTGTTCCCCCTAAGCATAATATATACATCATAAAATTATTATTGACATCATAACTTGTTATTCCTCTTCTGGTTTATCATCAGTCTCTGTTTTAGTATCTTCAGTCTCTGTTTCTTTTGGATTTTTCGTTACAGAACTATGACCCAAAATTGTTGATTGACCTAACACGGATTTTTCATTAGTAGTATTCACTGCTTTTTTTAATGCACTTTTATCTAATCCACTTAGAGCATTGGATAAGGAACTAACGTTTGCAGTTTGCATTGCTTTTGTTAAAACACTTGTATCTAGTCCACTTAAAGCATTGGATAATGAACTAACATTTGCAGTTTGCATTGCTTTTGTTAAAGCACTTGTATCTAGTCCACTTAAAGCATTGGTTAATGAACCAGCATTTTGTGTTATCAGTGCATTGGAAAGATTACCACTTAGTGCGCCGAGTGCACTTGAAATATTATTTGAAATTGGAGAAGCCAAAGCTCTTGTTAAGGCGCTCATATCCGCTGATCTAAATGAAGATAAATTGACGCTAGTTTTTAACAGATCATCATTAAAATTTTTCTTAATGCCTTCAATTTCACTTAGAGCAGTTTGTTTGTCCTGTTTTTCCATATTAGATTTTTCGACAACTTGTTCTAAATCTTTTATCTGTTTTTCGTAATTTCCAATCATTTCTTGCCAAGTGTTCTTAAGATGATTAATAAATGAAGCCATTTCATCGGAGCTTCCAGCTACTCTATTTAGCATAAGTAGATTTAATTCCAATACTTCTGGTACATCATTGTGTGGATATCTTAGGTGGTGATCAATTTCGCCATAACCTTCTTCAAATATAGTTCTTACCTGAATTTCAGCTATAACCTTTTGATTTGTTGGGCTGAACTCAATTAAATAATGAACAGACCTATATCCTGTTTTTCTTTTGTCGATCTCAACCCCTAATTTGTCAAAAGGCTCAGTACTGTCCCCTTCTCTTACGTTGGCTTTCACCTCAATAACATTCCAAGTTGTAGTAATAAATTTATGTATATCTTGCCAATCTTCCTTAAATATGTGAATAGCCCTAACACCAATTAAATCTGTTATTTCATCTTTATAATTTTCTATAGAAAATTGGAAATCTTTATCTCTAACTTCTTTTCTCTCTTGAGTTTTTCTTATAAGTTTTGCAACCAAATGTTCAGGATCTTTTACACGTGACCTAACTGTATGTACCTTACTATGTCCTCTTAAAACATCCGATATAAAGGCAGCTTGAGTTTCTAAACTCTTTTTAATTTTTATAAAATCATTATATATTCCTTTTAATACATCCCAATCAATATTTTGTTCAATTAGAATTTGTCCATCAATACGATATTTTTTTAGAAACTCATCTTTTTTTAACAATTTCAAACACTCCTAAAACCAAAATAAGAATTCATTTATAAATTTTCAAAATTATTGATATACCTGTATAATCCAAGTGTCTAGCACGCCCCAAATTTTGTAAAATTACGATAAGAAATGGGTAAGTGGCAGGCACCTTTGGAAGGGTTAGTTACCTTCTTTCAAAATTATTTTTGCGACTACTTCCACATGTGTGGAGTGTATGTGGCAACACAAATAATTCTTCTTAAGCACCAAACTCGATGATTCATTAATATATTTACAAAACTCCTGGTATTGTTTTCTGTCAACCTATAAGCACAAGTTGCAGTTTTATAAATTAGTTTTGTGCCTAATCAATTTTAATGGATAAACCTGAAAGTATTTTTTTGAATTCATCGTTGGATGATTTACCAAGTATTTTACTCGGAATATGGTCAGTATAATCAATACTTTTTATAAAACTTATGTCATCATACTTGTTCATTTCTTCAAATTTTAAAGTTGTAGTGAAAATCTTTTGATTGGGTAGTTTTTTATATAAATCTAATACTTTATTTTCTTTATTAGTTGATAAATCTTCAGCCCTAAAAGAATCAACAATTATTGGAAAGGTATGATTTGTGCATTTTTGAAGAGCATACAGCTTAGCAAGATGAAATATAGTTGCTTCGCTACCAGATAATACTTCATCTCGTTTGGTAAATAGGCCCTCTATAATAGCATTACTGCTATGGTCAATGGTAGTATATATTTCTCTTATGAGAGAAGTTATAGATTCTAAAAGTTTCGTTTGTTGTTCTTTCTCCTTTTTTGAGGTTACCTCATATAAATTAATTTGGTCTTTTAGTGCATCTAACTGTGCATCAATTTCTTTTATCCTAGATTCGGCATCTAAAGCATCAGTAGTCTGTGACTTGTAAATGACAATGGTTTCGAGAGAAATGTCGTCGTCAGACATCATTTTTTGCAGTTTTTCTTGTTCCTTATTTATTAATATAATTAATTTCTGTATTTCCTCTTCATAAGAATCTATTTTTTCATTTATTGAATGAATAATTTCATTCCTCATCTCAACTGATGATACGTCAAAGTTAAAAGATTTTTTCTTTGCTGTGCTAAATGAGATATTTGTAGAGCTACAATCCATACACTTCAATTCTCCAACATCAAGAGTTCTATTTAATGAGCGAAGTTCCTTGATAGTTGTTTCCCACCGAATTTTTCTGGTTGCTGAAACATTTCGTTCCTTTCGTAGTTCAGCTATTTTATTACTAATGTTATCAATTAATTTGATTTTTCCATCAAAAGATTCTTTATCACTGATTGAGCTTAAGTAATTCACAGCAGTTTTATTAGATTTTAAAATTTTATTTTGTTTTAAGAGATTTTTTCGTTCCTCTTTCAATACGGAGGTGCGTTTTTCAGCAATTTCTATATCTTCATCGTCTTGATGTATCGAACCCAAATTACAAAGACTGAAAAGCATATTAATAAAGTCAGTCTTGTTATAAAACCCAGAATTTGAAACATTAAAGGTATCCTTTTTATCTTGACCAACAAAAAAAATCTGCAAGAAAAGGACAGGATCTACTATCCTTATCCTCTCCTTTTTGTAAATATGAGGTAACTTAAAAATATGCTTGTTCCAATATCTTTTTAATTCAGATACATTATCAAATATCATTAACTCAGAAGGTGTTTGAAGGACAAAACCGTCGCTTTTTCTACAAATTTTATATGTATCCTTATGTATTTGAAATTCAACAAAATGAAAATAACTTTTATAAAAAAATGACGATGGGAATGTTGGCTCATTTCCTAAAGCATACATAAGCGATTGTATGATTATTGTTTTCCCTTTATTGTTGTCGTCACTAGAAATTATGTTGAAATTCTCAGATAAGGAATCCTCTATAAAGGATTCTTCTGAGTTTCCTACCGCTATCTTTTTTATGAACATTGTTGAATGCCCTCCTTTATAACTGCAATAAAATACTTAACTGAAAGCGTATCAAAATCAGGACAATTATAAATTAATTCTAAATCTATTTTTTTGAACAACTCTTGGACACCATAGGTTGGGTGTTCTATGATTAGAAGGTATATTTGTTCAAATATCTCCCAAAAACTTTGCGCAGCATTTTTATTAAATAGTGCTCTACATAATGTCCTTTGACATTCATCAAGCATATCTTTTTGTTTTTCTGGAGGACATTGGCTTAGTATCGGTGTAAACGGAAATGGTACTCCCATTGATATAGGATCACGATTAATAATTCTTTGCAATGTCATTAGCCTAATTTCATTGTTTGTTAGGTGTCGGTAATAGTTAAGTGCTTCATCACATGTAGAAATAACAATTCCCTCTACTACATGGCCGTTTTTTTTACTAGATTGTTGATCTCGAATCTCATTAAAAATGGAGTTGAGAACAACCTCTTTAGGTATAATGTGAGGGTGATCTTTAATTATTGCTTGCACATAATCGCTCGGCTTTTTGTCGTCAATTACGAATAAAATACTCTTTAAAAAAATATCAATGGAATCATCTGATATCATAGTATTATCAATATAGGTTTTATCCTGACTTTCTTCTTTTAGGCCATCTATTAAATTTTTAAGTGCTTTCTGTTTAATGTTTTCTATGCCAAAGACATTTTTAGCATCATCTATTCTCAGACTACTAGAAACTCCGCCTAAGAAGAGAATATAACTGTCAAAAGTTAAATCACTTAAATAATTTTTATATAGTGTTACTAGTTCTTTACCTATAGCCTTAGGTGATGAACTAGAAGCCCCTTTGGATTGTATGTCCCAAAGTTTAGAAGATGCTCTATCCATACCTGTTAAATCATTAAAAAAATCAATTACAAAATAATGAATTTCATTACTGTCAATGCAGAAATTCATCAAGTAAAGAAGAGCTTTTGTTTCCATATCAGCTCCTGGTTTTTTTAGTTTTTCTGTAGATTTAACCGTATATGCCATAATTTAACCTCTCTACTTCATTTAAGGTATGATTTATTATTTTAGAACTTAATAACCTCTTCTTATTACACTTTGAATTAATCTTTTTTACAATTATATCATTTTCTTCCAACAAAAAACTTAATAAAATGTCATATAACAAACTAAGCAATTACATTTCTAAAGGTTTTAAAGCGTTGTTTTAATATAGACTAAGCACAAAAAATATAAAGCAACACTTGGCGGTTACTTGGTTATTCTTAAAGGTATTAGCGTTGTAATCAAATACATATTAATTAATAAAAGAGGGGTTCGAAAATCTTGTAAAGATTTTCGAACCCCTCTTTTAAGTCCAATGGAAATAACTCTATTAAACACGTTGAGCCTTACCAGAATGATTTTCAAGAAGGCCATCTTACCCTTTCATACACAGGGATGCGTGCTGGTGAACTGGTGGCTCTAAAATGGAAAGACATCGACTTCGAGGAACACACCATCAGTATTACGAAAACGTATTACAATTCGACGAACAAAACGCTGGAATATCAATTAGTACCGCCAAAGACCAGAAAATCTAAAAGGACCATTGTAGTAGATATAGAAGTCATTGCTGCCCTCAAGAAGCACATGCTAGGACAGAAGAAAGTTCAGGAGCACTTTGGAGAATCATATTTGGACGAAGGATACATTTTTGCCAAGAAAGAAAAACAACCTGGCTATCCTATTTTCGTCAAGACCGTAGAAAACAGAATGGCAAGGATGCTAAAGTTGGCTGGCTTAAATTCAGAACTCACTACTCACTCTTTGCGCCATACACATACATCATTATTAGCAGAAGCAAAGGTAGGCTTGGAAGAGATTATGGATCGGTTAGGCCACTGTGATGATGCCACAACGAAAAACGTCTATCTCCACGTAACAAAAGAAATGAAAAAAGAGGCTTCTCACAAGTTTGCACAACTAATGAGAAACCTCTAATTTTAGGAGAGAAATTTTAGCAAGATGTTAGCATTCCACTCCTCACTCTCATAAAACCCTCATATATTTTGGGCAATGATTACATCATGCCGCCCATTCCACCCATGCCGCCCATATCAGGCATTGCAGGAGCGTTTTCTTCAGGCTTGTCAGCAACTACTGCTTCAGTAGTTAAGAACATAGCCGCTACAGATGCAGCGTTTTGAAGAGCTGAACGTGTTACTTTTGTTGGGTCAACGATACCAGCTTCAATCATGTTTACCCATGCGCCAGTTGCAGCGTTGAAGCCAGTTCCTACTTCAGCATGCTTTAGACGCTCAACGATAACTGAGCCTTCAAGACCAGCGTTGTGTGCGATTTGACGTACTGGCTCTTCTAGAGCGCGCAATACGATGTTTACGCCTGTTGCGAAATCGCCTTCGCCTTCTACTGATGCTACTTTGTTGTATACATTTACAAGGGCAGTACCACCGCCTGATACGATACCTTCTTCTACTGCAGCGCGAGTAGAGTTAAGGGCATCTTCAATGCGGAGTTTGCGCTCTTTTAGTTCTGTTTCAGTTGCAGCACCAACTTTGATAACTGCTACACCGCCAGCTAATTTAGCTAGACGTTCTTGTAATTTTTCTTTATCGAACTCAGAAGTTGTTTCTTCTAATTGAGCACGGATTTGTTTTACGCGGCCTGCAATTTTGTCAGACTCTCCAGCACCTTCAACGATTGTTGTGTTTTCTTTTGTCACAACAACTTTAGAAGCGCGGCCAAGTTGAGTGATGTTCGCTGATTTAAGATCTAAGCCTAGATCTTCAGTGATCACTTCTCCGCCAGTAAGAACTGAGATATCTTCAAGCATTGCTTTGCGGCGGTCACCGAATCCAGGAGCCTTAACAGCTACTGCATTGAATGTTCCGCGAAGTTTGTTCACTACTAATGTAGCAAGAGCTTCACCTTCAACATCTTCAGCAATCAATAATAGAGGCTTGCCTTGTTGAACAACTTGCTCTAATACAGGCAGGATCTCTTGAATGTTCGTGATTTTTTTATCAGTGATTAAGATGTATGGGTTGTCAAGGACAGCTTCCATTTTATCTGAATCCGTAACCATGTAAGGAGATGCATATCCGCGGTCGAATTGCATACCTTCAACTACTTCAAGCTCAGTTGTGAAGCCTTTTGATTCTTCGATTGTGATAACGCCGTCGTTTCCAACGCGCTCCATCGCTTCAGCAATCAATTGGCCTACTTCATCGTCAGCAGCAGAAATCGCAGCTACTTGAGCAATTGATTCTTTGCTTTCGATTGGTTTAGAGATCGCTTTTAATTCTTCTGTTGCAATGACAACAGCTTTTTCGATTCCTTTGCGGATCCCCATTGGGTTAGCGCCAGCTGTTACGTTTTTAAGACCTTCGCGGATCATTGCCTGAGCAAGAACTGTTGCAGTTGTTGTTCCATCACCGGCAACATCGTTTGTTTTGCTTGCAACTTCAGCAACAAGCTTTGCACCCATATTTTCGAATGCATCTTCAAGCTCGATTTCTTTTGCAATTGTTACACCGTCATTTGTAATAAGCGGAGAACCGAATTTCTTTTCAAGAACCACGTTGCGTCCTTTTGGTCCAAGCGTAACTTTAACTGCATTAGCAAGTGCATCAACCCCGCGCAGCATTGCGCGGCGAGCGTCTTCACTGAATTTAATGTCTTTAGCCATGTTCCATTACCTCCTAAGAATAATGTTCTATGATATTGGAAATTTATTAATTAGCCGATAACTGCTAAAATGTCGCTTTCGCGTAAGATTAAGTATTCAGAACCCTCATACTTCACTTCTGTACCAGAGTATTTTGAGAAGATGATACGATTGCCTTCTGCAACTTCAAGAGCAACACGCTCACCGTTGTCAAGCACACGACCAGTACCTACTGCCACTACTTTACCTTCTTGCGGTTTTTCTTTCGCACTATCCGGCAGTACGATCCCACTAGCAGTTTTTTCTTCAGATTGTACAAGCTCAATTACGACACGATCACCTAATGGCTTTAACAAGTGAAACAACCTCCTCAAGATTTCATTAATTTAAATTTTCATTTTATTAGCACTCATATGTCTTGAGTGCTAACACAAGTACTATATTATATAATCTCTCATTCAAATTCAAGTAATATGTTAAAAAAAATTGAAATCCTTTTCCTTATCCCGCTTTCACATGTTTCTAGCCGCTTCTGCATACTCTAAAGGCGTTATCCTCCTACATCCGGCCTTATTTATGGTACAATTATGCCTAGCTGAAATTTTGCTTTTACTGACTTAACCATCCGGCAAGTTAAAGGAGTCGTTCATTTGAAGAAAGAATACTGGCTTATTATTTTGACATATATCGTCATGCAGTTTTCAGGCATTCTCGGTATTCCGCTTCTGCTTAAGCTTGGCGTCGGGGATGAAGAATCGATGCGCATGGCGCAGATAACAGCATCAGGCTATTGGACCGTGTTCAGTTTTGCAGGCAGCCTTTGTGATCGTACTTCTTCTCCTGCGAAGCCATTTTAAAAGCAATGATCTAAGGGGCGATGCCGCTCCAGCTGGTCCATCCTTTTTATGGGCTGTAGGCGGAGTGTTCATGGCGCTGTCTGTTCAAGTGATTGCCGCTAATATAGAAATTCAGGTGTTTGGCATTGAAGGTGAATCAGAAAATACAAAGGTCATTATGGAAGTATTGAAGGTAACGCCTTTGCTTATAGTGGTCACTTCCATCATCGGCCCAATCCTGGAAGAAATCATTTTCAGAAAAATTTTATTCGGCGCTTTGTATCAGCGCATGAATTTCTTTTTGTCCGCACTGATCAGTTCGATTGTATTCGCACTTGTTCACGGTGAACCTCAGCATCTTCTTCTTTATGGATCCATGGGGTTTGTGTTTGCTTTTCTATATGTAAAAACGAAGCGCCTCATGGTCCCTATTTTTGCCCATGTTGCGATGAATACGTTTGTTGTCATTCTGCAATCAAACCGGGAGCAGCTTGAGGAAATGATGAAGAAGGCAGAACAAATGCAATTTATTTTTGGAGGCATGTAAGCATGAGAACAAGCCCAATTTCAATGGGAGTCTTTTACTTGGCAATGGGTATTCTGTTTACCTATCTTGCCGTAAACAGTTCAGAAAGCGGGATCTGGTCGTTTCCGACAATTCTGCTAATGTTAATCGCTACGTTTGATCTTGGAGTAGCATTTAGAATGTTCAATCTCTCTTATAAAGTTAAAACGAAGAAAAAATAAAAAGAAGGGGTGATCCTATTAACAGGATCACCCTTCTTTATTTGCTTCTTCAAACTGTGTGCGCTGCGCCTTGCGGTAAGCAAATCTTGAGACAACGATGCTTATCTCATAAAGGATAAACAGCGGTACGGAAACCATGAGATGCGAGACAAGCTCCGGCGGTGTAATCAGCGCTGCAATGACGAGAAGGGCAAAGTACGCATATTTCCTGATTTTCGAGAGGAACATCGGTGTTACGATGCCAAGCCTCGTTAAGAACATGATGACAACCGGAAGCTGAAACAGCAGTCCAAACGGCACTGTCAGCTGAATTAAAAACTGAAAGTATTCGTTGATGCCAATGACTTGATTAATCTCTAAGTCATTGGAGATCCCCTCCATGAAATCCACGACAAATGGAAAGAGCAAAAAGTACGAGAAGCTGATGCCGGCAAGAAACAGTCCAATGGAGATTGGAATATAGCTCAGCGTGACCCGTCTTTCTTTTTCATAGAGACCTGGACTAATGAATGCCCACAGCTGATAAAGAATAATTGGAGATGTAATAATAAATGCAATGATAAACGCGAATTGCATATAGACCATAAGCGGATCGGTCATTCGGAATGAATTCAGCGTTAAGTTCTGTGCTTCATTCGTATGCTGTAAATAGATGATAATCGGCTTTGCTAACAAAAAGCCTGCAATCACAGAGATGAAAAGGAAAAAAACCGTAATGATCAGCCTTTTCCTCAGCTCGGCAATGTGATCGTAAACCGACATTTCGTTTTGTTTCATGACAGCTTTCATCCTATCTTACTTCTCTTCTTTCTTTTTATCTTCATCATCCGAGAGACCCTTCGTTGCATGCTTAAATTCACGCAATGAATTTCCGACCGCTTTTCCAAGCTCCGGCAGTTTCTTTGGCCCGAAGATTAAAAGTGCAGCAAAAACAATCAGCAATAAACTTCCAAAACCGATAGTAGGCATATCATTCACCTCAATTCTTAAGCGTTAGGATAGTGTTTCAAAAAGTACACGAGTGATTGCAGTTCTACTGCAAGATCAATATGATGAATTCGTATTTCCTCGGGTACATTTAACCGTGCCGGAGTAAAATTCAGAATCCCTTTAATTCCTTTTGCAATCAGCCTGTCTGTAATGGGCTGGGCAGCCTGTGCCGGAACCGTTAAAATCGCCACGGTCACATCATCAGGAAGGTGTTCCTCAAGATCATCCAGATTATAAATAGGCACATCTCCGATTTCAGTGCCGATCTTTTTCTCATCGACATCAAAGGCAAGTGAGATTAACGTATTATTATTCTTAGTAAAATTATAATGCAAAAAGGCTGTGCCTAGATTACCGACACCTATCAAGGTAACTTTTGTCACTTCGTCCTGATCGAGCGTTTTTCTGAAAAAAGACAGAAGATAATTAACATTATACCCATATCCCTTTTTGCCAAGGGCTCCAAAGTAAGAAAAATCCCTGCGGATCGTTGCAGAATCCACTTTTACCGCATCGCTCAGCTCTGCTGAAGATACACGCTGTTTCCCTGATGCATGAAGATTCTTTAAAAAACGATAGTATAAAGGCAAGCGCTTAGCAGTAGCTTGCGGAATTTTCGATTGTTCGATGTTGTTCACATTCTATCCCCCACATTCAAAGCTACATCTTCGTCTCGTGTATAATCTCCGCTTTTCCCGCCCGTTTTTACAGATAAATAGGCAGGTCCGATGATTAACCCTTTATCAAGTGCTTTACACATATCATACACGGTCAGGGCACAGACTGAAGCGGAAGTTAGCGCTTCCATTTCCACACCTGTACTTCCTGTTGTTTTCACAGACGCAGCAATCATCAGATGGAAAAGATCGTTCTCTTTTTTCCATTGGAATTCAATATCAATTCCCTTAAGCGGAATCGGGTGGCACATTGGAATGATGTTCCATGTGTTTTTGGCAGCCATGATGCCTGCTACCTGGGCAACAGCCAGCACGTCCCCTTTTTGGAGCTTATTATTTACAATTTGTTCATATACATGTTCTTTCATGACAACGCTTGAAACAGCCACAGCGGTGCGCACAGAATCATGCTTGTTTGATATATCAACCATCTTGGCTCTGCCCTGCTGGTTAAAATGAGTAAAATTTGACATCTTTTAACGCCCCTCATACTAGACTATACACTATTTTTACAAATCTGTCTTTTTACTTATTGTGACAAATGTCTGCCCCTTGAAAGCTACAATCATTGCGGCTCTCTCTTCTATAAGCTACACTTAAACTATCATAGCCTGAGGTGAAAATACATGATTTTGCTACAAATTAACCAGCTGACGAAATATTTTGCAGCTGATCTTATATTATCGAATATCAAACTTGAAGTTCAAACAAGGGATAGAATTGCTCTTGTCGGCCGAAACGGGGCCGGAAAATCAACCCTGCTCAAAATTATTGCAGGTCAGCTTTCTTACGAATCCGGAGAGATTATCAAGCCAAAAGGTGTCTCAATCGGGTACCTTGCGCAGGATACGGGTCTCGAATCCAGTCTATCGATTTGGGATGAAATGGTTTCTGTGTTTCAGTTTTTAAAAGATATGGAACAATCCATGCGTGATCTTGAGCTAAAAATGGCCAATACAGATCCCGCACAGCGCGAATTTGACCAATACTTGAAAGAATACGACCGTCTGCAAATTGAATTTAAAGAAAAAGGCGGCTATCAATATGAAGCGGATATCCGCTCAGTACTCCACGGGCTGGGTTTCGCGGAATTCGATGTCTCTTCTCCTATCGAGCGTCTGAGCGGAGGCCAGAAAACGCGTCTGGCACTTGGCAAGCTGCTTTTAACAAGCCCTGACTTATTAGTGCTGGATGAGCCGACGAACCATCTGGATATAGAAACACTTTCCTGGCTCGAGCAATATCTGCAAAGCTACAGCGGAGCGATTTTAATCGTTTCCCATGACCGCTATTTTCTAGATAAAGTCGTAAACCAGGTCTACGAAATTTCGAGAAACACCAGTATTAAATATGCAGGAAACTACAGCCGCTACTTAGAGCAAAGCGCAGAAAACTATGAGCGTGAATTAAAACTCTTCGAAAAACAGCAGGATGAAGTGGCAAAGCTGAAAGATTTCATCCAAAAGAATATGGCCAGAGCGTCTACTACAAAACGCGCTCAAAGCCGCAGAAAAAAACTGGACCGCATGGAACTGATGGACAGGCCTCTAGGAGATGAAAAATCAGCTCACTTCCGTTTTGATATTGAAAGACAAAGCGGCAATGATGTGCTGAAAGCCAAAGATATAGCCGTTTCATATGATGGTGTGCAGCCAATCATCTCAAACGTTTCTTTTTCCATCTCAAGAGGTGACAGCATTGCTCTTGTCGGTCCAAATGGAATAGGCAAATCTACGCTTCTAAAAACAATCATTGATAAGATGGCTCCATTTAAAGGAGCATTTGAAATAGGTTCAGGAGTGAAAATCGGTTATTACGATCAGGAGCAGGCAAATTTAACTTCAAACAAACGCGTGCTTGATGAATTGTGGGATGAATATCCAATGCTTGCTGAAAAAGAAATCCGTACCGTACTCGGCAATTTTCTATTTTCAGGCGACGATGTTTTAAAGAATGTATCTACTTTAAGCGGAGGGCAAAAAGCACGGCTAGCTCTTGCCAAGCTTATGCTGCAAAAGGCAAATCTGCTCATCCTTGACGAACCGACAAACCATCTCGATCTTGACAGTAAAGAAGTTCTGGAAAATGCCCTGATTGATTATCCAGGCACAATCCTATTTGTTTCCCATGACCGATATTTCATTAATCGCATTGCGACCAAAGTATATGAACTATCAGCAAACGGCGTCTATGAATATCTGGGCGACTATGATTATTATCAAACTAAAAAGGCAGAACAGCTGGAGCTTGCAGCACTTGATGCAGTTCCTGATTTGAAGCCTAAAGAAAATCAAAACAAGCTATCCTATGAACAAGATAAAGAAGCAAAAAAACTGGCAAGACAAAAACAAAGAAGACTGCAGGAAGTAGAAGAGCGAATCTCATTCGTTGAACAGCAGATCGAGAAGAATGAAGAGCTGTTATGTGATCCGGAGATTTATCAAAACCATACGAAAGTGCAGGAAATCAACACGGAAAACGATGGTTATCAACAAGAACTCGAACATTTAATGAATGAATGGGAACAGCTTCAAGAGGATTAACAGCTTATACACATATTTCATGAATCAAAAAAAACTCAGTGCCGATGATAGCACTGAGTTTTTTAGTTATCCACATAAGGAAATCTTATTTTATAAGGTTTTCACTCTTTTATTCACATTATCCACAAAATAGCGCTTTTTTATCCACATTGTCCACAGGTTATCCAATGCTTATTCCACAAGCTTTTCTAAAAGCGAAATAATGTTATTAGACTGCATGTGGATAACATGTTAATACAACATATTAACTAGGCAGTTCCAGTCCAGGGTTCGCATTCATTCTCAAATTGCCTCTGTGTCCCTTTGCAAAAAGGACGCTTCCAGCAGCAGCAATCATCGCTGCATTGTCTGTACAAAGAGATAATGGCGGAATCAGCAGCTCTACATCCTGAAATTCTTTAAACTTCTCTTCTAAAGCAGCCCTTAAACCGCGATTGGCTGCTACACCTCCAGCAAGAAGAACCTGCTTTACCTTGTATTTCTCAGATGCTGATGCTGTCTTTGTGACAAGAACATCGATAACGCTCGCCTGAAAGCTTGCCGCTAAATCATTGGGATCAATGACTTCACCCCGCTGCTCTGCATTGTGAAGAGTATTGATGACAGCTGATTTCAAGCCGCTGAAGCTGAAGTTGTAAGAATCCGGCTCAAGCCAGGCTCTCGGTAAATTGATGACAGGAGATCCTTCCGCTGCCATCCGGTCTATATGAGGTCCCCCAGGATAAGGCAGATGAAGCGTTCTTGCCACTTTGTCATACGCTTCTCCTGCAGCATCATCAAGTGTTTCTCCAATTACTTCAAATGATCCATGTTCTTTCATATAAACAAGTTCAGTATGTCCCCCGGATACAACAAGCGAAAGTAAAGGAAACTGCAGTTCCGAGATCAGCTGGTTTGCATAGATATGACCGGCAATATGATGAACGCCTATTAATGGCAGCTGGTGGGCAAATGCCAGCGCTTTTGCCGCATTGACTCCAATCAATAGCGCTCCAACAAGTCCCGGTCCTTCCGTAACTGCGATGGCATCCAGGTCTTTAAATGTCATTTCAGCCTGCTGCATCGCTTCTTCAAGCACAAGTGTCAGCTGCTCAACATGATGTCTTGATGCGATCTCAGGTACAACGCCTCCAAAACGTTTATGGCTTTCAATTTGAGAAGCAACAACATTCGAAATGATTTCCCGTCCGTTTTTCACAATCGATACAGCCGTTTCATCACAGCTCGTCTCGATTCCTAATATATATTGATCTTTTCCAGTCATTTTAAATTCACCCACATTACTAACGCATCTTCCCCGTTATCAGTATAATACCGTTTTCTAATTCCGCCGGGCTGAAAACCGAGCTTCGTGTACAAAGATTGTGCGACATGATTTGAGACTCGTACTTCTAGAGAAATTTTCCCTGCACCATATTCCTTTGCCATTCCAATTGCCTGTTTCAGCAATGTTTCACCAATCTTATTCCCTCTATAGTCCGGCAATACGGCAATATTCGTTACTTGAGCCTCATCCATAATGATCCACAGTCCGCAATAGCCGATAATTTTCTGGTCAAATTCTACAATAAGATATTTGGCAAAATGATTTTGAGTCAATTCATTGTGAAAGGATTCCTTCAGCCAAGGTGTTGCAAAGGATTGCGTTTCAATTTCATAAACAGCATCAATGTCATCTACATTCATAAGCCTGATCCTGATTGTATCCTGTTCCTGCTTCAACCTTCTCACCCACTTATTTCTGTTGTTCGAGCCACTTTACTTCCGCCTCTGCTAAACGGATATAGTTCGGCACGAAGGTATGTATATCCACGGGCTCTTTCATCAAGCCGATTTTTCCAAGCATGGCCGGTCTTGGATTATGCTCGGTCATACTTGCAATCACTGCCTGATCACCAAGCACTTCAATGATTAACTCCTGATGCAGGCTAACATCATTCCCGATGAAAAGAATTTGCTTCTCTTCCTTTTTTAACTCTAAAAGCCAATCTGAAAGCAGGAGATTTTGATCGTTTCTTCTATTTATAAGCTCCCCATCTGCATACTCATACAAGCCTGTATACACCTGACCGCGCCGGGCATCAAAAATCGGACAGATAAAACCATTAAAATAGCTTCCGCCAGCTGCAAGCACCTCAAGACTTGAAACACTGGCAAGGGGAATGTTTAACGTCCATGCAAGTGTTTTAGCAATGCTGACACCAATTCTGAGGCCGGTATAAGATCCAGGACCTCCCGCAACAATGACACGATCCAGTTCACCAGGCGTGAGTCCGCATTCCTGCATAAGCCATTCCACAGCAGGCATTGCCCGGACCGAATGATTCTGCTTAATGTTTGTTACATATTCACCAATCACTTTGGTATCTTCCACTATGGCCACACCAAGCGTCAAATTGGACGTATCAATCGCGATTGCTTTCATCTATAAGCTCCTTACATAAACCAATATAGTGATCCCCGATAGGTTCAAAGATAATTTCGCGGGACTCATTTTCCACACGAAGAATACGAATATCAAGACGATCTGGAGGAAGCTGCTCCTGAATAAGATGTGCCCATTCAACCACTGTGACACCTTCTCCTTCAAAAAACTCATCAAAACCTAAATCCTCTTCGCTGTCTTCCATTCTGTACACATCCATGTGATAAAGAGGCAGTCTCCCGTCCCTGTATTCCTTCATAATCGTAAATGTCGGACTGTTTACGTTTTTTTGGATCCCCATTCCTTTTGCTAAACCCTTTGTAAACGTAGTTTTCCCGGCTCCCAAATCGCCTTCTAATGTAATCACATCTCCAGGATTCACAAGTTCACCAAGCCTGACGGCAAGCTTCGTTGTTACCTCAGGGCTATTTGTTCTCACTGTATGCTTCGTCATATACTCACCTTACTTAAAATGATTGTATCCAGATTTTTCGAGCTTCGTTTTCTTTCCATTATGCAGAAGCAGCACCTCGGATGAGCCTGCTTCTACATGCCCAATCCTTGTTAGAGAAATGCCTTCTTCGCTGCACTTCTTTTGAAGAAGATCAAATACTGCGGGAGGAACCGTACCAACCAGCTCAAAATCTTCTCCCCCATATAAAATCCATTCATCGAGCTGCTCAGAATGTAAAGAGCGCAGAGAATCACTGAGTGGAACGCGGTCTTTTTCTATGACCATTTTAACACAGCTTGCCTCGCATAATTCATTTAGTTCACTTGCAAGACCGTCACTGATATCATTCAATGAAATGCGCTCAGCGAAAGACATAAGCTGCCCTGCTTTAACCTGCGGCACTGGACGCTTATGGCGATTCACAAGAAATGCAGAATCGTTTTCTTCATGAACGGAGAGGTTTCCAAGCAGAATCTGAAGCCCTGCAGCTGAGTCACCAATTGTGCCTGTTACAAATACCGCATCACCTGGACGTGCATCCTTCCTCAAACGCTGTTTCCCTCGCTGAACTTCTCCTATGACCGTAACCGTAATCACAAGCTTATCTGAGGTTGAAACCGTATCCCCGCCAATCAGATCCATGTGGTATAACGCAGCGATCTCATCCATCCCTCCATAGATCTCCACTAATTCCTCTTCAGACCAGGTTTTAGGCACAGCAATGGTGACAAGATAATACTTTGGAACACCGCCCATAGCTGCTACGTCACTGATATTCACAGCCACAGCTTTATAGCCGATATCCTTTGGGGAAGAAACATCCTTCAGAAAATGAATACCTTCTGTCATTGTATCTGCACAAACAATTTCCAAATAATTGGCTTTTGCTCTATACAGAGCAGCATCATCCCCTATGCCTTCTATTAATTCCGGCTGGCGATTCTTGTTTTGGCTGATTTTATCTATAAAATGAAATTCATCTTCAATGGCCATTTGCAGCACCGCCTTTTCTCTCATAAAAGTCAGATGCAGCTTTAGACAGTCTGCTACCTGAAAAAATCAATGGAAAGACTTATAAAAAAACCTTAGAACCCTGCAGTTCTAAGGACCGTTCCCTGTTATCAAGTGTATCGCATCTAACTAGTTTGTCCAAGTTTCATTAACAGTCTACCCTAAAAAATGCATAAAAAAAACGAAACACGTAGTTTCGTTGTCGTTTATGTAATAATGGCGGTCCCGACCGGGATCGAACCGGCGATCTCCTGCGTGACAGGCAGGCATGTTAACCGCTACACCACGGGACCATTTGGTTGCGGGGACAGGATTTGAACCTGCGACCTTCGGGTTATGAGCCCGACGAGCTACCAGACTGCTCCACCCCGCGATAATAATAAATATCTTTGAGCTTTTATGCTCATTGATAAAATATATAATTGATACTGCCTGGCAACGTCCTACTCTCACAGGGGGAAACCCCCAACTACCATCGGCGCTAAAGAGCTTAACTTCCGTGTTCGGCATGGGAACGGGTGTGACCTCTTTGCCATCATCACCAGACAATATGCAATTGATTAGAAAGAATGTTATTCTTTCAAAACTAAATAACGTTTGATAACAAGTTTCACTTAAATATTACACTTTATTAGACTGTGGTTAAGTCCTCGAACGATTAGTATCTGTCAGCTCCACACGTCACCGCGCTTCCACCTCAGACCTATCAACCTGATCATCTTTCAGGGTTCTTACTCACTTACGTGATGGGAAATCTCATCTTGAGGGGGGCTTCATGCTTAGATGCTTTCAGCACTTATCCCTTCCGCACATAGCTACCCAGCGATGCCTTTGGCAAGACAACTGGTACACCAGCGGTGCGTCCATCCCGGTCCTCTCGTACTAAGGACAGCTCCTCTCAAATTTCCTGCGCCCACGACGGATAGGGACCGAACTGTCTCACGACGTTCTGAACCCAGCTCGCGTACCGCTTTAATGGGCGAACAGCCCAACCCTTGGGACCGACTACAGCCCCAGGATGCGATGAGCCGACATCGAGGTGCCAAACCTCCCCGTCGATGTGGACTCTTGGGGGAGATAAGCCTGTTATCCCCGGGGTAGCTTTTATCCGTTGAGCGATGGCCCTTCCATGCGGAACCACCGGATCACTAAGCCCGACTTTCGTCCCTGCTCGACTTGTAGGTCTCGCAGTCAAGCTCCCTTGTGCCTTTACACTCTGCGAATGATTTCCAACCATTCTGAGGGAACCTTTGGGCGCCTCCGTTACATTTTAGGAGGCGACCGCCCCAGTCAAACTGCCCACCTGACACTGTCTCCCAGCCCGATCAGGGCTGTGGGTTAGAATTTCAATACAGCAAGGGTAGTATCCCACCAATGCCTCCACCGAAGCTGGCGCTCCGGTTTCCAAGGCTCCTACCTATCCTGTACAAGCTGTACCAAAATTCAATATCAGGCTACAGTAAAGCTCCACGGGGTCTTTCCGTCCTGTCGCGGGTAACCTGCATCTTCACAGGTACTATAATTTCACCGAGTCTCTCGTTGAGACAGTGCCCAGATCGTTACGCCTTTCGTGCGGGTCGGAACTTACCCGACAAGGAATTTCGCTACCTTAGGACCGTTATAGTTACGGCCGCCGTTTACTGGGGCTTCGGTTCAAAGCTTCGCTTGCGCTAACCTCTCCCCTTAACCTTCCAGCACCGGGCAGGCGTCAGCCCCTATACTTCGCCTTGCGGCTTCGCAGAGACCTGTGTTTTTGCTAAACAGTCGCCTGGGCCTATTCACTGCGGCTTTTCAGGGCTATGAACCCTAAAAAGCACCCCTTCTCCCGAAGTTACGGGGTCATTTTGCCGAGTTCCTTAACGAGAGTTCTCTCGCTCACCTTAGGATTCTCTCCTCGCCTACCTGTGTCGGTTTGCGGTACGGGCACCTCTCACCTCGCTAGAGGCTTTTCTTGGCAGTGTGGAATCAGGAACTTCGGTACTAAATTTCCCTCGCCATCACAGCTCAGCCTTATATGAGAAGCGGATTTGCCTACTTCTCAGCCTAACTGCTTGGACGCGCATATCCAACAGCGCGCTTGCCCTATCCTCCTGCGTCCCCCCATTGCTCAAATGGTGAGGAGGTGGTACAGGAATATCAACCTGTTGTCCATCGCCTACGCCTTTCGGCCTCGGCTTAGGTCCCGACTAACCCTGAGCGGACGAGCCTTCCTCAGGAAACCTTAGGCATTCGGTGGAGGGGATTCTCACCCCTCTTTCGCTACTCATACCGGCATTCTCACTTCTAAGCGCTCCACCAGTCCTTACGGTCTAGCTTCAACGCCCTTAGAACGCTCTCCTACCACTGTTCGTAAGAACAGTCCACAGCTTCGGTGATACGTTTAGCCCCGGTACATTTTCGGCGCAGAGTCACTCGACCAGTGAGCTATTACGCACTCTTTAAATGGTGGCTGCTTCTAAGCCAACATCCTGGTTGTCTAAGCAACTCCACATCCTTTTCCACTTAACGTATACTTTGGGACCTTAGCTGGTGGTCTGGGCTGTTTCCCTCTTGACTACGGATCTTATCACTCGCAGTCTGACTCCCAAGGAGCAAGTCTTTGGCATTCGGAGTTTGACTGAATTCGGTAACCCGATGAGGGCCCCTAGTCCAATCAGTGCTCTACCTCCAAGACTCTCATACTTGAGGCTAGCCCTAAAGCTATTTCGGAGAGAACCAGCTATCTCCAGGTTCGATTGGAATTTCTCCGCTACCCACACCTCATCCCCGCACTTTTCAACGTGCGTGGGTTCGGGCCTCCATTCAGTGTTACCTGAACTTCACCCTGGACATGGGTAGATCACCTGGTTTCGGGTCTACGACCACGTACTAAAACGCCCTATTCAGACTCGCTTTCGCTGCGGCTCCGTCTCTTCAACTTAACCTTGCACGGGATCGTAACTCGCCGGTTCATTCTACAAAAGGCACGCCATCACCCATTAACGGGCTCTGACTACTTGTAAGCACACGGTTTCAGGATCTTTTCACTCCCCTTCCGGGGTGCTTTTCACCTTTCCCTCACGGTACTGGTTCACTATCGGTCACTAGGGAGTATTTAGCCTTGGGAGATGGTCCTCCCTGCTTCCGACGGGATTTCTCGTGTCCCGCCGTACTCAGGATCCACTCTGGAGGGAACGAAGTTTCGACTACAGGGTTTTTACCTTCTCTGACGGACCTTTCCAGGTCGCTTCATCTACCCCGTTCCTTTGTAACTCCGTATAGAGTGTCCTACAACCCCAAGAGGCAAGCCTCTTGGTTTGGGCTAATTCCGTTTCGCTCGCCGCTACTTGGGAAATCGCGTTTGCTTTCTCTTCCTCCGGGTACTTAGATGTTTCAGTTCCCCGGGTCTGCCTTCAATATCCTATGTATTCAGATAAAGATACTGTTCCATTACGAACAGTGGGTTTCCCCATTCGGAAATCTCTGGATCAAAGCTTACTTACAGCTCCCCAAAGCATATCGGTGTTAGTCCCGTCCTTCATCGGCTCCTAGTGCCAAGGCATCCACCGTGCGCCCTTCATAACTTAACCTAAATGGTCAGCCGCATCTAAGATACGTTTCGCATTTCGTTGTTTGTTCAGACATAAATGTCTGGAAAATCACTAATTATGGTAAGCGTAAATCTCAGTGAATTACTTGTTATCAATTACGTTATCTAGTTTTCAAAGAACAACCGACAAATCAGAAGATTTGTCTTCTATCATATGAGAGAATGATCTCTCAAAACTAAACAAAAACCAAAAGCGTCCTCATATATTCCTTAGAAAGGAGGTGATCCAGCCGCACCTTCCGATACGGCTACCTTGTTACGACTTCACCCCAATCATCTACCCCACCTTAGGCGGCTGGCTCCTTGCGGTTACCCCACCGACTTCGGGTGTTGCAAACTCTCGTGGTGTGACGGGCGGTGTGTACAAGGCCCGGGAACGTATTCACCGCGGCATGCTGATCCGCGATTACTAGCGATTCCAGCTTCATGCAGGCGAGTTGCAGCCTGCAATCCGAACTGAGAATGGTTTTATGGGATTGGCTAAACCTCGCGGTCTCGCAGCCCTTTGTACCATCCATTGTAGCACGTGTGTAGCCCAGGTCATAAGGGGCATGATGATTTGACGTCATCCCCACCTTCCTCCGGTTTGTCACCGGCAGTCACCTTAGAGTGCCCAACTGAATGCTGGCAACTAAGATCAAGGGTTGCGCTCGTTGCGGGACTTAACCCAACATCTCACGACACGAGCTGACGACAACCATGCACCACCTGTCACTTTGTCCCCCGAAGGGGAACCTTCTATCTCTAGAAGTGGCAAAGGATGTCAAGACCTGGTAAGGTTCTTCGCGTTGCTTCGAATTAAACCACATGCTCCACCGCTTGTGCGGGCCCCCGTCAATTCCTTTGAGTTTCAGTCTTGCGACCGTACTCCCCAGGCGGAGTGCTTAATGCGTTAGCTGCAGCACTAAAGGGCGGAAACCCTCTAACACTTAGCACTCATCGTTTACGGCGTGGACTACCAGGGTATCTAATCCTGTTCGCTCCCCACGCTTTCGCGCCTCAGCGTCAGTTACAGACCAGAGAGTCGCCTTCGCCACTGGTGTTCCTCCACATCTCTACGCATTTCACCGCTACACGTGGAATTCCACTCTCCTCTTCTGCACTCAAGTTTCCCAGTTTCCAATGACCCTCCCCGGTTGAGCCGGGGGCTTTCACATCAGACTTAAGAAACCGCCTGCGCGCGCTTTACGCCCAATAATTCCGGACAACGCTTGCCACCTACGTATTACCGCGGCTGCTGGCACGTAGTTAGCCGTGGCTTTCTGGTTAGGTACCGTCAAGGTGCGAGCAGTTACTCTCGCACTTGTTCTTCCCTAACAACAGAGTTTTACGATCCGAAAACCTTCATCACTCACGCGGCGTTGCTCCGTCAGACTTTCGTCCATTGCGGAAGATTCCCTACTGCTGCCTCCCGTAGGAGTCTGGGCCGTGTCTCAGTCCCAGTGTGGCCGATCACCCTCTCAGGTCGGCTACGCATCGTTGCCTTGGTGAGCCATTACCTCACCAACTAGCTAATGCGCCGCGGGCCCATCTGTAAGTGACAGCCGAAACCGTCTTTCCAACTTGAACCATGCGGTTCAAGATACTATCCGGTATTAGCTCCGGTTTCCCGGAGTTATCCCAGTCTTACAGGCAGGTTGCCCACGTGTTACTCACCCGTCCGCCGCTAACCTGCTGGAGCAAGCTCCAGCAAGTCCGCTCGACTTGCATGTATTAGGCACGCCGCCAGCGTTCGTCCTGAGCCAGGATCAAACTCTCCGAAGAAAATTTGCGACTCAATTTGTTGCTGACTTCAAAAATTTAAAACGTTTGGTACGCTTTTGGTTTTGTTTAGTTTTCAAAGATCATTTTTAAAAATTGGAGCGGGTGATGGGAATCGAACCCACGACATTAGCTTGGAAGGCTAGAGTTTTACCATTAAACTACACCCGCGAAAAGTATTTGTCTGGTCGGGAAGACAGGATTCGAACCTGCGACCCCTTGGTCCCAAACCAAGTGCTCTACCAAGCTGAGCTACTTCCCGGACACATAATATATAGAATGGCGCGCCCGATAGGAGTCGAACCCATAACCTTTTGATCCGTAGTCAAACGCTCTATCCAATTGAGCTACGGGCGCACTTGTTAATGTCTTGTTCATGTAATGAAGCGACTTAAATATAATACCAAGTTGTGTTCTTTTTGTCAACAACTTTTTTGAGGTTTTTTTAAAGCTCTTTTGGTGCGGCCGAGAAGAGTCGAACTTCCACGGGGTTGCCCCCACTAGGCCCTCAACCTAGCGCGTCTGCCATTCCGCCACGACCGCGAAAAGATAAAAAATGTATGGTGCGGGTGAAGGGACTCGAACCCCCACGTCAAAGACACTAGATCCTAAGTCTAGCGCGTCTGCCAATTCCGCCACACCCGCATACATTAGTTAAAATGGTGTGCCATGAAGGACTCGAACCTTCGACCCTCTGATTAAAAGTCAGATGCTCTACCGACTGAGCTAATGGCACTTACTACTATTCGCATTTAAAATAAAATGGCTGGGCTAGCTGGATTCGAACCAGCGCATGACGGAGTCAAAGTCCGTTGCCTTACCGCTTGGCTATAGCCCAATAAATGGCGGTCCCGACCGGGATCGAACCGGCGATCTCCTGCGTGACAGGCAGGCATGTTAACCGCTACACCACGGGACCAGATATGATGGTGGAGGATGACGGGCTCGAACCGCCGACCCTCTGCTTGTAAGGCAGATGCTCTCCCAGCTGAGCTAATCCTCCCAATCATTGATATGCAATTTAAAGCGATGACCCGTACGGGATTCGAACCCGTGTTACCGCCGTGAAAGGGCGGTGTCTTAACCGCTTGACCAACGGGCCAAAGACAAAAAAATAATGGCGGAGAAGGAGGGATTTGAACCCTCGCGCCGCTTACGCGACCTACACCCTTAGCAGGGGCGCCTCTTCAGCCACTTGAGTACTTCCCCATAATATGGCTCCGCAGGTAGGACTCGAACCTACGACCGATCGGTTAACAGCCGATAGCTCTACCACTGAGCTACTGCGGAATAATTAGTCATGACAGACTTCTTTTATTATATGAAGATTAGTACAAGCTGTCAAGCCTTCTTTTTATTAATGTTTTGCGTCTCTTACGACGGCTTTTATAATTTATCACAGCTTTGTATTATGAGTCAACCCCTTTTTTCATCTATGAAACAAGTTTTATTTTCCCGCCGCATTTTCCGCATACATACTTGGAAGTATCCATTCTTCTGTGCCGTTTATAAATGAACATACAAGCTCTGCACTGATACACTAATGTCTTCTTTTTTCTGACTGTCGTCTGAAGCGGCGTGCAAAATCTCGGGGCACCTACTTTCGAAAGAAGCTCTCTAAATTCAGAATCACGGTGCTTATACCCTCTGCCCTCTATATGGAGATGATAGTGGCATAGTTCATGTTTGATGATACCGGTTATCTCTTCTAATCCCTGAGCTATATACTTAGGGTTAATTTCGATGTTGTGGCTTTTTAAAAGGTATCTTCCGCCTGTTGTGCGCAGCCGGGGGTTAAAGATCGCTTTATGTACAAACTTTTTTTGAAAGTAAGTTATCGAAATCGATTCTGTCAGTTGCTGAAGCTCTGTTTCATTCATCGGTTACACCCCGCATAGTTTGTATCTCCGAACAGGACATCTTGCGCCCGCATATAGTAAGTAATACACATACTCCATTATAAACAATAAGGAGGAACGAGCAATGCCCTCATGGTTAAAAAACCAAATGCAGCGTGCGTTTTATGAAAAGGACCGCTATCAAATAAAGATGTTGAATCAATGCTGGTATTTCTATAGAAAAAAACACTGCTCATGAGCAGTGTTGGAACAACTAAATGCATTGCGTCTTTTTTCAGCAAAAACTACATTTATTATAGCTGGTTATTAAGATTTATTAGCCGAAATGGGGAATCATTCAGCTAATCCCCCATTCGAATCTGCAGCACTGCACGCATGCAGTGTTTTTCATTAACCGTTAATCATCGTCAAAGCGACCCGGCCTTTATGCTGATCTACAGAGTCCACCCATACCGTAACAACATCACCGACGGAAACGACATCGAGCGGATGTTTGACAAAAGAGTTTCTGAGCTTTGAAATATGAACGAGCCCATCCTGTTTAACGCCTATGTCCACAAACGCGCCAAAATCTACAACATTGCGCACTGTGCCCTGAAGTTCCATGCCAGTCTGAAGGTCCTCGAGTTTCAATACACCCTTTTTAAGCAGCGGCTTAGCAATTTCATCACGCGGGTCACGTCCTGGACGAACAAGAGAATCACAAATGTCTTTGAGAGTCAGCTCTCCAAGATCGATAGCTTCTGCAGTTTCTTTTATATTAATTCCCGCAATTTTTTCTCTCAGCTGCTCCGTGCCAACATCCTTCAAGGTCAGTCCCAGCATTTTCAGAAGCATTTCAACCTCTTTGTAGCTTTCCGGATGAATGCCTGTTGAGTCAAGCGGATGCTTTCCGTCAGGTATTCTCAGGAAACCTATGCATTGTTCGAACGTTTTTGCGCCAAGCCGCGGTATTTTCTTTAATTGCTTCCGGTCCTGGAACTTCCCGATTTCATCCCGCTGCTTCACAATGTTTACCGCAACTGCCTTGCTTAAGCCCGCTACATATTGCAGGAGTGATGATGATGCTGTATTGACATTCACTCCTACTTGGTTAACCACTGTTTCAACAACGAATGTAAGAGAATCATTCAGCTTCTTCTGTGTGACATCATGCTGGTATTGCCCTACTCCTACTGATTTCGGATCAATTTTAACCAGCTCTGCCAGCGGATCCTGCAATCTTCTTGCGATGGAAACTGCACTTCGTTCTTCTACCTGGAACTCAGGGAATTCTTCACGGGCCAAGTCTGATGCAGAGTATACACTTGCTCCTGCTTCGTTTACGATAATATAGGCAAGATCTGATTTTAATTCATCAATAAGATCTGCAATAAATTGTTCTGTCTCTCTTGAAGCCGTTCCATTTCCAATCGCAACCAGCTCGATGTTATTTTTTTGGATCACATCGATTAGCTTTTGCTTTGCTTCTTTTGCTTTATTGACCGGTGGATGAGGGTAAATGACGCCTATTTCCAGAACTTTTCCGGTCTCATCGACAGCTGCAAGCTTACACCCTGTCCGGTACGCAGGGTCAACCCCTAATACAACACGGCCTTTCAATGGCGGCTGAAGCAAAAGGTTGCGCAGATTTTCAGAGAAAATATGAATCGCACGATCATCCGCTTTCTCCATTAATTCTTTTCGGATCTCACGTTCAATGGAAGGCTGAATTAATCGTTTATAGGCATCTTCAATGGCTTCTATATAGACATCCTTTACCACTGTATGCTGATTTTTCAATTCATTTCTTTGAATATGAGAAGTGATCAGATCGGCCGGCGCCTGGATGGCAACTTTCAGAATTCCCTCTTTTTCTCCCCGGTTCATAGCAAGGACCCGATGCGGGACAACCTTTTGAATCGGCTCTTCGTACTCATAGTACATTTCGTATACTTTCTTCTCATCTTTTTCTTCATCTTTTGAAGAAGTGATGATTTTCCCTTTTCGGAAGGTTTGTTCGCGAATCCACTGACGGTAAGATGGCTCATCTGAAATCCACTCAGCTAAAATGTCCTTAGCCCCTTCAACTGCATCTTCCGCAGTCAAAACCTCCTGCTCTTCGTTTACAAACTCCATCGCTTTTTCTCTAAGCGATCCATTAGAAGGCTGTCCTTTTATCCACTCGGCAAGAGGTTCTAAGCCTCTTTCTTTCGCAACCGTAGCTTTGGTTCTCCGTTTTTGTTTATAAGGACGATAGAGGTCTTCAACCTTTTGAAGTTTCAAAGCTCCTTCTACCTCTTTTTTAAGATCTTCTGTCAGCTTTCCCTGTTCATCAATTAACCGGATGACTTCTTCTTTTCTTGATTCCAGGTTTTGAGTGTATTGCCACTTTTCCGAGATATCACGGATTTGCACCTCATCCAATGCACCTGTCTGTTCTTTTCTGTACCTCGCAATGAAAGGAACGGTATTGCCGTCTTCGAGTAATGCAATCACATTTGATACCTGTTTATATGTAATGGATAAATCCGCACTGATTGTTTTCATAATGCGCTCTGTTTTCTCTGCCATTCTTTTCCCTCCCCAAAATAAAGACTTAGAAACATTTTACCAAAAGACGCGGACTTTAAAAAATGCTCCCAATAAAAAAAGCCGTCAACTAGAATAGCTGACCGACTACGTAGGTTAAATCATCTTGCCTTGACTTTGTATAAGGCTCAAGCTGATTTGAAATATCTTCAATTGTCCGGTAATCCTTAAGCAGTGATTTTACAGCAGGAATGTTCAGTCCATCTGAATGGATAATGAATTTCGCCCCAGAATCATATGCAAAGGATTGAACACGGAACTTCTGAGGTTTTCCTGACATATAGCCAAGTACAGGAAGAGGATAGACAAACGTGCCAGACGGAGAATAGAGGACAAATCGGATATTTCCAACAGAACTGAATGTAAATTGATTCTGTTTAAAATACGCTTTAAAAATAGCAACAGTTGCTCCGCGCTTATTTTTCAGCACCTCATTTGATTTCTCGATCATCAGGCCAACGTCCTCGGCATGAAATTCCTCAACGACTTCTTTAATGGCAGAAGAAGATTCATGAGCCCGTTCACCGCTGCCGAGACCGTCTGCAACAGCACATACGAAATAGTCTTCAGTTGCTTTAATCAAGAAACTGTCCCCGCATAACGTTTTACCTTCTTTTTGCATTTGATAAGCATATGCGTGGACATGATTATTTTCTTCAATTTGAATCATTAATGCAGCCCCATTGATAAGTCAGCCGAAAGTGCTTCTTTTAACTTCGTGATCGCTCTTCTTTGAAGTCTAGATACATGCATTTGAGAAATACCAAGAATTTCTCCTGCTTCCTTTTGACTCTTATTTAAAATATATGTGTGATGAATAATTTCTTTTTCACGGTCAGACAGAACGTGAAGAACACTTTCGAGCATAAGCTTTTGATTGACCTGCTCGTATCCTTCTTCCTTTGATCCTACGATATCAAGAATTGTTACTGTGCTGCCGTCGGAATCAGCCTCGATTGAATGATCGACAGATAAAGCCTGGTAGCTTTTGCCCATCTCCATCGTCTCGAGCACTTCTTCCTCTGTCACCTCAAGATAGTCTGCTATTTCATGAACAAGCGGTGAGCGCTGAAGGGAATTTGTCAATTCGTCTACAGCCATTTTTATTTTAGGTCCAAGCTCTTTAATTCTTCTCGGAACATGAACACTCCATGTTTTATCGCGAAGGAATCGCTTGATTTCACCGATGATAGTCGGAATGGCAAACGCTTCAAACGTTTTTCCAAACTCAGGGTCATAGCGGCGGATTGCACCAAGCAAGCCAATCATGCCCACCTGTTTTAAGTCTTCGTGAAAGCTTTTGCCTCTTGAATATTTCTTTGCGAGAGTTTCAACCAGCCCGCTGTAATATTCAACAAGAAAAAGCTGAGCATCTTCATTTTGATTGTGCTGAAAATCGAAAATCAATTCATTGATTTCTTCTTTAGTTCGCTTCGTAGTTTTGGATGGCTGTGTCATGTTCTACTCGCTCCCCGTTTAAATACTTTGTCATAAAGACGGTAACGCCGGAATCGATCTGCACACGTACTTCATCCATGAGCGTTTCCATCAAGTAGAGCCCCAACCCTCCTTCTGGAAGTTGGTCAACAGGGTTTGCAGCAGAATATGGACCCAGTTCGTTTTTCTTTTGTTCAAAATTGAAACTTTGCCCGCTGTCTGACACCATAACTTCAAGACGGTCGTCGTAAAGGCCAAACCCGATCATGACTTCTCCGCCTTCAATTTTTTCGTAGGCGTGCTGCACAGCATTTGTACATGCTTCGCTTGTTGCGATTTTCAAATCTTCAATTTCATCATAAGAGTAACCCATTCTGCTGGCAATACCAGAAAGAGTCAAACGGACAATGCCGACAAATTCTGGTTTAGCAGGTATTTTCACCTCGATGTAATCCACTAACTGTTTCATCGAACCCCACCTTCTGATTTAGAAGAAATGTCAATAATATCACTCAGTCCCGTTATGTTGAATAGTCTTTCCAAACGAGCGGATAAATTAACAAGCTTTAAATCACCCTCATTTTTTCTCACAGCTTTTAGCAAGCCAACAAATGCGCCAAGTCCTGTGCTGTCCATGTAAGAGACATCTTTAAGGCTTACGATCATGACAGGTTTTCCCTCTTCTGCAAGCGGCATTAGTTCTTCTCTTAATTTCGGTGCTGTGTAAGCATCAATTTCTCCAGCTAAATCTATTTGAATATGTTCCTCTGATCGATTAACATTTATATTTAAATTCATCAATATCACCCCAGTAAGATTACTTGTAAGCTAATAAAACAAATACCCACTTTTTTTACAAGTCAAACCTCGCGTTTTAAAATAATCAGCGTAAAATCATCACGCAGTTCAAAATCCTGCATCTGCAAAAAGTCTTTATAAATATTATCTACAATTCCCTGTGCATTCAAATCACTGTATTTTTTAATGAGGTTCGTAATGAAATCACGTTCAATGAACTCTTCATTTGTTTTCGACTCTGTTACACCATCTGAAAGCAAAACAATCATATCGCCTTTTTCGACGATTCTGCTGTATTGCTTGTACTTTATGGATTGATCTATGCCAAGGACCAGACCTTTTGTGTTCATGTCATGAAAACAGTCCTCTTTCGCGCTGTAATAAAATCCAGGCTCGTGGCCCGCTGATCCATAGACAAATTCATGAGTATCCGTATCATACATTCCATAGAACATTGTAATGAACATGCTCGGGTCTACGTTATGCTCTACAACCCTGTTCAGATTTTCCAGAACACGGCTTGGAGATTTGCGGGACTCCGGCAAGCTGTCCATTGCATATTTGATCATGGACATACAGAGTGCAGCGGGAATTCCTTTCCCGATTACATCAGCGATGGCAATACTTACGCTTTCTTCATCATAAACAAAATGGTAGTAATCCCCGTTCATATGCTTCGCGGGAACACTTATTGCACCTATATCAAGATTCGGAACTGTAGGCACTGACGTTTCCAAAAGCATCTGCTGAACATTCAAAGCTACTTGAATCTCAGACTTAATCTCCTGCTGCTTATCCCGAAGGCTTTGATGCTCCTGATAGGCCAGACCGTACCCCATCATGACCTCTAAAAGAAAGTCGAGAGAGTGCAAAACATCTTGATCTACATCAGGAAATAAATCTTGCAGCACTTTACGGTGCAAACTGATAATTTCCTCAGGGGGTACTTGCTCTTCTATTGCTTTTCTGCTGAACTTTTGCCCCTGGTACAAAGCCGTTTCTGTTAATTCCTGCATATAATGACTTAGTATTTCCTGATATTTCGATTCAATGACTTCCTTAAAATCCATCAAGCTTCCTCCTAGCGAAGCCATTTGACAGCTTGGATATCCGTTCCCTCTCCTAAGACGGTATTAATGCTAAATTCATCCATCAGGCGTTTTACTCCAGGCAATCCGGCTCCTAACCCACCAGATGTTGAAAAGCCGTCTTCCATCACTTTTCGGATATCTGGTATTCCTGGTCCGTTATCAATGGCTATTATTTTTAAACCTCTTTTACTGAATTCGCTGATCTGCTCAATGCAAATTTGGCCTTGTCCAGCATACAAATATATATTACGGGCTAATTCGGAAATAGCTGTCGTAATCCTCGCTTGGTCTACCGTACCAAACCCGAGTTCTTTTGCAACATTGCGTCCAAGCTGCCGCGCAGCAACAATGTCCCACTCCGTAATGATTTTTACACAGGATTGGTTATCCATGCTTATTCCCCCAGCTCCTGTTGTAATGTTTCAAGTCCTTTTTCCAGGTCAAGCGCGGTTTGGACATCAGCAAGATGAATGCCAAGCTCAATGAGGGTAATTGCTACAGCAGGCTGAATGCCTGTTAAGACAACTTTAGCTCCCATTAATTTCGACATGCCGATAACATCACCTAAAACCTTGGCGATAAAAGAATCAATTACATCTACGGAGGTTAAATCTATGACAACACCGCTTGCACCTGTTTCGTGAATTTTATGAAGCAGATCTTCCTGAAACTGCAGGGCAGTCTGATCATCAAGTTCCCACTGAATAGATACAAGCAGACAGTTATGAAGCTTTAAAATCGGTATTCTTGGAGTTCTCATTGTGAATCCCCCATTTCTACTATTTGTCGATTTGTCATTTCAAGTGCAGCTTCCATTCCTTTTTGAAGACTGTTCTTCGTAATGACCTGACTTAAATCAATGCCAAGGTTTACGATTGTCTGAGCAATCTCAGGTCTGATTCCCACAAGGAGACATTTTGCGCCTACAAGGCGAACAGCTTCTGAAGCCTGAATAATATGATGAGCAACCATTGTGTCCACAACCGGAACACCTGTAATATCAATTAAAACAACTTGCGCACGGTGTTTTACAACACCTGTAAGCAGGTTCTCCATGATTTGCTTTGCTCTCTCTGTATCAATTGTACCAACTAACGGCATAATTGTAATGTTTTCAAATATCGGAATAAGCGGAGCCGATAATTCCTGCAGGGCAATCTTCTGCAGAGAAACCGTACGCTCCCAAGATGCTGCATATTGATGAATTAGTTCATTATTGATTGGTGAAAGCGACTTGTCAAACTCCCACACTATTTTCATTTTTTCAGCTTCCGGAAGGCCATCCGTCATTTTTGTGAAGATAATTAAAGACAGCTGCTTTAATCCTTCAGATATATACTTTAAGCTCCAGCCCAGCTGAACAACCCTGTGGGCATAGTCAGAAACCTTTTCAGTCTGATCGCTTCCCGGGTTTTTCATATAGCTGATTAAGATTTGCAGATATTCATTGCAGGTATTTAAAAACACTTGATCTGAAAGGATGTTAGAGTACTTCTGATCTCCCAAATCTTTCAGACTGTCTTTCCATTCATTCAAGATTTCATTTTGATGAGCCAGAACAAAATCTAGTACTGGATTAGATGCATCCTTCATGTGCAGATTATCCCCCTCTTATCGTATGGGTAAAAAAGTAAACAAGTTATTCCACTTTACATTATACCGATTTATGCCAATAAAATAAAAAAAAGTTGCTTAATGGGAGCAACTTCCTAAAAAATAACGTTTTTTAGTTTTAAAAATCAATGAGTCCTAAGCTAATTTGCAGAGCTTCGTCCACTTTATCCATCATTTCATCATCTAAGTGTGTAATCTTATCAGTCAATCTCTGTTTATCAATTGTTCGAATCTGCTCTAACAGTATAACAGAATCACGTTCAAATCCATAACGCTTGGAATCAATTTCCACATGAGTTGGCAATTTCGCTTTTTGAATTTGAGCGGTAATAGCTGCTATGATGACCGTTGGACTGAACCTGTTTCCGATATCATTCTGGATGATCAGCACTGGACGGACGCCCCCTTGCTCAGAGCCAACAACGGGTGATAAATCAGCAAAATAAACGTCGCCGCGTTTGACAATCAAAGGATTAACCCCCGCTTACTAAGCGTTCAACGGTGTGGTCAGCCTCTGATTCAGCTTGAAATGCTTCGGAAGCAATGTTTAAGTTAATCTTAGCCATCTCCATATATCCCCGTCTCATCGACTCGCGTATTTGGCGTTTCTTGCGCTCGCGGATATACATCTTTGTTGCTTGATAAATTAACTCGCTTCGGTTCCCATTCTCTTGTTTGACAAGACCGTCTAATTCCGAGACTAATGCTTGCGGTAAACGAATTAAGATTTCTGTTGTTGCGCTGGATTCAGACACAAACATACACCTCCACCAAACTTACACACCTATTATTCCATTCCACATACAATAATAACACTATCAATGCAAGAAGCAAAGTTATTTTCTAATAATTCAACACTATTATCGGCTTTGCAAAAGCATCTTTATTCATGCCTTCTTCTATTCCGGGCAATCCGTCACCTTTTTCATGCCGCAAAAAAGAGAGTTTCTCACTTCAATTATACTCTTATTTTTCAAAAACATACGGGGAACGCGCAAAGTTATTGTACAAGGCACTTCATAGTTGATGGTTTCAAGTCTTTCTGCCACTTCATCCACAGAAATCCACTCATCTTTTTGCCTGCCGATTAACGTTACCTTTGTCCCGATTTCTTTATAGGAGGAAAGCTTAATCATGCATTGATCCATGCATACCCTTCCAACAATTGGCATCCTTTCGCCGTCAATCAGAACATCCGATTCTCTCAAACGGCGCACCCACCCATCTGCATATCCAATCGGAATCGTCCCGATCCATTCATCTTCTTCAGCAGTATAAGTAGCTCCGTAGCTTACTTTTTCTCCTTTGCTGATTTTTTTCACATGGACAAGCTTTGAATGAAGGGAAAACGCTTCTTTCAGCTCATAAGGCAGTTCAGGTTTTATTTCCATTGAAGGACTAAGACCGTACATTGAGATTCCCAGTCTCACAGCGTGAACTAATTTTTCAGGAAAACGAAGTCCCGTCGCACTGTTGCCGCAGTGAATCATCACACCGTCATATTGAGCAGCCACCTGCGCCATTGACTTGAACGCAGCGTACTGCTTGTTGAAATAAGCTGTATCCAGCTCATCTGCTGTTGCAAAATGCGTAAAGATACCTTCTATTTCCACACTCGGATTTCCTTCTGCAAATTTAAACGCCTGCTGAATCTCTTCCTCTGACCGGACACCGAGACGGCCCATTCCTGTATCAATTTTCAGATGGACAGATAAAGTTCCCTTGTGAACATACTTTTCAGCTTCCGTCAGCCATTCAAAAGAAGGAGCTGTTAAAATAATGTCCTGATCAACAGCGATTTGCACATCTTCCGGCCGGGATGCACCCATCACAAGGATCGGCGCTTCAAACCCTGCCTCACGTAAAACGAGTGCTTCATCTAAGAAAGCTACTGCCAGCATGCTCGCGCCTGCTTCAAGAGCCGCCATTGCCACCTCTGTGTCTCCATGGCCATAAGCATTGGCCTTCACAACCGCAATCAGCTGCGTGGTTTCGCCTATATGGTTTTTCATAGATTTCACATTGCTGTATATCGCATCTAAATCAATTTCAGCCCAAGTATCGCGGTAAAAAGAATTTCCCATGTCCTACACTTCCTCATGATTGTCTTTTCTATTGCTGATTATCAATGGTATTGCGTTCTTTTGTCAAATGAAATCGGTTCCAAACTGATGGGATTTGAAGATGGAATACGGAGAAATTAGTTCTGAGGTAAATTCTGTGATGAAAAGGATTAAGTGTGGACTAAAAAAAATGAATGGCCAAGCTGTCATATCATTATTCTAGCTGTACTTGGAGTTTGCAAATCAGTTTTACTTTTCAAAAATGACGTCACACTCTCCGCTGGAGACCTCTAACTCTCTGCACATCCGGTTTGACTTTCCGGACATGAGTTCTTACTATCACGCTCGCAGAAAGCATAAAAAACTTGGATGGCACAAATGCCATCCAAGTTTGCTTACTTAATTGCCTGACCCTGTACAGATTGAGCTACCCGGATCATCTCTTCCTGAGATAGATCTTTCGATGCAATCATGTACTCTACCCCGTCGAAGGTCCAAGTTAAAGATTGTTCTGTTAAAGCTCCTACAGCTACACCGAGGTCAACCGGTTCGCCGCTTACAAAAGAGGAGGTTGCAACAGTGGCAGCGACTGCTTTTTCCTGAATGAAGGTGTAGGATTTTTCACCATCATACGTTTGCACGACCCGCTTCCCATTTTCTGTTTTCATCTCTTTTTCTTCAGTCAGCTTCACACCTTCAATCTGCTCGAGAGGATACTTCACAGCAAACGGTTCTGAGTTAACAGATGCAGATGTTTCAACATCTACGCTTGCAAATGACATATTCTTTTGCATATCAAATGAGTTTTTATCGAATTTCGCATCAAAATCAAAGTCCGAAAACTCCACCACAACTAATGGATTGCGGTCTGTGTCCATTACTTTGACAACAGAAGGCTTCATGTCCTTTTTATTGAACGTGATCTCTTGGAGAGGAAGCATCTGGCTGTTTTGGTAATTTGTTTTTGTCTCGAAAACGTAAGCATCTTTTGTTGATTTGAAAATCGAATCTGCATCGCTCTTAATGTCTTTTACCAGTGATTCGAAAAGATAAGCCTGACTGCTGTTTTGCGGCCATTCGCTTTGGAAACGGAAACTTTTCTTAAGGGCCGGCGTCAGGACAAACACGCCCTCATTATTGCGGAGAATCATCTGGCTCTGATCTTTTTCAGCATTCTTCAAGTTTACTCTGTAGAATGAAGGCTGCTTATGCCAGATTTCCACCTCGTAAATTTGAGGCTCACTGCCTGTTTGAAGGGTCATTTGCGCTTTCGCTTTGTACCCCGATAACTCCTCAACCTTTTTATCCAGGTTTTCCACAACATCCGTCTTGGATTTCTCTCCGCATCCGGCAAGCATTAATACAGCGAGCAATCCAATGGCCAGTAATAAAAAGTGCTTTTTCACCTTTTCAACCCCTTTGTCTCATATGACGTAAAAAGGAAGAAACTCTCCCCTGAAGGAATCATGCAAAAGGAAGCACGACCTCCTCAAACGACTTGTCTCTCCTACCGCTGTACAAATATATGAGACAAAAGATATGAATATGCAGACTAGCTTGACGAGCTTTCAATAATTACTTGAGCAGCCGCATAATCCTTTGTGTGCGTGATTGATATGTGAATGATAAAACCCGGTAAATCAGGCATTGTTACAGCCGGTTTCCCGTTTCCATCATTCAGAATTTCAATATCCTTAAAACTCAATTCTTTTCCGATTCCGGTTCCCGCCGCTTTTGAAAACGCCTCTTTCGCCGCAAATCTTCCGGCGGCATATTCGATTTTCCTCCGGGGTGCATGCGATTGATATTTATCTTTTTCTCTCTCTGTAAGAATCCTGTCAATGAATTTCGGCTGTCTCTTTATTAAACGTTCAATCCGTTCAAGTTCTGCTAAATCAAGACCAATCCCTTTAATCATGCGGACACCCTCTTTTTGTTCAGTATGTACTAATATGCTCTCATGTCTCATAACCGTGTTAATATAGAAACAACTAAGTCGTTAGAATAAGGAGACACTCTCTATGTTTACAAGATCAGAAGATTTCAGAACGTTTATCCGTCTATATCCTGCTGTAACCGTCATTGTCTGTATTCAAGTCTTACTCTGGCTCTTGTTTTTACTTCCAGTTCCTACAATAACATACTTTTTCGCCTCTTTAGTAGGATACAATGCCGGTGTCGCAAACGGAGAATGGTGGCGCTTGATTTCCCCTATTTTCCTTCATGCAAACTTCGCTCATATACTTTTTAACAGTGTATCCATCATCCTGTTCGCGCCAGCATTAGAACGGATGCTTGGAAAAATCCGCTTTATTGCTGCCTATTTGGCAACAGGCATCGCCGCAAATCTGGCAACCTACTTCATCATAGAAGATTTAACGTATACTCACGTCGGAGCTTCAGGCGCCATCTTCGGCTTATTCGGCATCTACCTTTACATTGTCGTATTCAGAAAAGATCTGATCGATTCTTCAAACTCTCAGCTTATTATTACCATTTTAGCCATTGGAATTGTCATGACATTCATCAATACTAACATCAATATCATTGCCCATATTTTCGGTGCCGTCGCAGGTGCGCTGCTTGCGCCTTTGTTTCTTAGCAGAAAAGCGTAGCCGCCCGTTTAGCTCCGACAGACAGATAAGGATCCGGCTGAAAAGGCGCTTTTTGCCTTTACAGACGGAGCCGTTCTGGCCGAGGAGTTGGGCGGCGGAGCTGGACAATGAAAAGCGTTGCCGACTGGTTAGCTCCGACAGACAGATAAGGATCTGCCAGCAAAGGCGCTTTTTGCCTTTGCTGGCAGATCCGTTCTGGCCGAGGAGTTAGGAGGCGGAGCTGGACAATGCGAAAAGCGTAGCCGTCCGGTTAGCTCTGACAAAAAAGATAACATCAAAAAAAGACGCCCATCCTCAAAGGATCGCGTCTTTTTTCGTATGATTTTCATAAGAATACCATTCAAACACTTCTCCGGCATCATCTGCGTCCAGGCCTTTTACCATAAAATGCGTGCCTCCGAGACCTGATGTTGTCGAGGATTGAATGGATGCAAGGTCCAAACGGCGCTGAAAAAAAGATTGCCTGGCTTCAATGACCTGAATTCTTTTTCGCTTCACAACAAATGTGGACTTCACCAGATTTCTTGATGAAAGCGTAAGTTGCTCAGCATGGATGGCCCATCCTGCATCTTTAAATGACGCGAGACCAATCAGAAGTCCTGCAGGAACTGTCAGCAGTGCAAGGTAACCCCACGGCTGAAAGAAGTAGCTCAGAATGCATGAGATCACTATGAAAGGAATGGTATAGACGAGAACATATCCTCTTCTCGCTCTCTTTGGAAGCGGGCTTAATTGATCTGCTAAAGAAAAGTCAGGTGTAAATTCCGTTAGGATCTGCTGAATTTTCGTTTTTTTAATCAGCGGAAAAAGGACGGCAGAAACATTTTCATCTTTAGCGCTTCCCCCTGCACTGACAATGTGCACAGTTGCATAGCCGAGCGGCTGGCGAATCAAGTTTTCGCTGATTTTCATAGCCTGGATTCTCTCAAGCGGAATCGTCAGCTGGTGCTTTTCAAACAAACCTCGCGAGATGACCAGATCCTTTTCTTTCTTTACCACTGTAAAGTTGGCAAACTTCAGACAAACGCCGATTATGCTAAGAATCCAAGCAATGAAAAATGCAATGAAAACAAGAATCGCGTAAACGGTAATGCTTGCGTTTGAAAGAAAAGAAAAACGATCGATAATGTCATCAAACGGGATAAGCTCGTCAAATTGTGAGAAGAAAGCAAATGCAGCAGACAGAACAACTCCGATACCGCTCGATGTTGATGCAGCAACCATCAGTTCTTTTGCACCAATTCTATAGGTTAAATAGGTTTCTTCTTCTTTTACTGTCTCAATGATCTCATCATGATCCAGTTCCTTTTTTCTTTCCGCTAAAACGGAATGAATCCTGCGGGCTTCTTCTTTTGTAACAGCTGTAAGAACAGCTTCAGCCTCTGCGCCTCCTCCGGCTGTTTCAAGCTGGAGCTTCACAAGTCCGAATATCTGCTGAATGATTCCGGCACTTTCATTAATTGATTGGATTCTTTCAATCGGAATATATCTTTTCTTTTTTATAAATAAACCGAATTCAATCCGCAGTTCATTGTCTTCAATGCGGTATGTATATTTCATCCAGCTGATGATACTGTAGATGATCATTGCAATCAGAATCACCGCAAGTCCAATAAAGAAATAGATCTTATAATCATTAACGAAGAAAAGAACAATGACAGGAAAGATCCCATCTTTCAATTGTTTGATAAAGGTTAATATAGCGGAAGCGGGATGCAGTCTTTTTGGCTCAGACATCATCTTCGGTCACCCTCGCAAGCTTCGATATAAAGTCACGCAGCTGATCGGCTTCAATTACATCAAGTGCAGGAATCTCATGAATGGTTGCTGCTGTATGTATTGTTACAGTTGCAAGGTCATTTTTCCTGAGCAATGGCCCCTGTTTTGTATTAACATTCTGCACTCTGACCATTGGAACAAGCACTCTTTTCACCACAAATAAGCCGGACTGGATATCAATTTCATTTTCATGTACCTCATACCGCCAAGTGCGGTGCTGTATTTTCGGAGTAATAAAAATAAATATGACGGAAAAGGTCAGCCATGTTCCGAGGACGGCAACGGCAATCCATATTGGCCACTCAAAGTAATAAACAGCAAACGCAATTCCTCCGGATACAGCCAAAAAAATCAATGATTGGATAAGTGCTGAAAGCTTCCATACCTTTAGTGCTTTTTGACTGATTTGATACTTAGGTGCTTCTCTCATCTCTGTTCCCCCCGAACTAGCAGCTCTCTCTTTATATACGGATGAACGGCTCATTTGTTTCACCTTTTAGAAAATCATTCCATTTACATTATAAAGAATTGAACCTTGCTTGAACACTACTTCAGCAAAAACGATGCTCCGTCTATTTTCTCAACATCCGGAAACAAGCACATCTGCTCCATTAATTGAAAAAGAGCATCATCTTTTTGTTTTGCTTCAATCATACAGTCAATTTGCGGAACACTTCCTTTTATTTCTGAAAGGAAGGCCATGAAAAGCTCCGGATCCACAAAATCAGCGTGAGCATTAAAGTCCTTTTCACTTCGCGGGCTCGATATATGCATTTTCACGGGAAGGGAGGAGTGCTGCCAGCTTGCAGCAACACGCTCCCAGTGTTCTGCCCAATTCGAATCTTTTTCATGATTGGCCAAGTGGTGATGATAATCAAAAACCAGAGGTATAGCCAATTTCTCGCATAGGTAAAGGGCATCTTGAAGAGTAAAGGTTGTATCATCATTCTCTAACATCAGCATATTCTGGATCTTAACGGGTACAAACCCCCAATTGTGAATGAATTGTTCGAGGGCTTTATCCTTATCGTTGTATGCACCTCCTACATGAATAACACATCTATGTTCGTGAGGCACATTCATCCCTCTCAGCAGAGCTTCATGCATGCTTAATGTCCTTAGTGATGTATTCAGGATTTCAGGCTTTGGCGAATTCAGCAGGACAAAATGGTCCGGATGAAAATCCACTCTCATTTTTGATTTCGAAATCCACTCGCCAAGCTCCCGCAGAGGTTCTCTAAGCGCACGCAAATAGTTAAAATCATTTATCTCCGGATGATTCGCCAGGGGAATTAATTTTGAACTAAAACGGAAGAAATGAACATCGTGTCCGACATTGTGTTTGATAATGCGAAGGCAATTTTCCAGATTTGACGCTGAAATTCGTTTTAACTTCTCTATGGCAGCTTCGCGGTCTTTTAAACGCTGAAATTGTGCGTATGTCATCGTTTGGGAAGGAGAACAATTTTTTAGATTTACACTCATTGCAACATAACCTAAACGGACGATTGTCATAAATGTCACCTTCTTTTCTAAGATACCTATAGGTTGCCCGGTATGCAGGAAAATAAGTGCGGCAGCTTTAGCAGTATGCTCTAAACCTGAGTTAACAGCACAAACTGAGGAGCCTGCTCCACCCGAAATGCGCTAAACAAGAGTTAACAGCACAAACTGAAGAGACCGCTCCACAGGATGTGCGCTAAACCGGAGTTAACAGCACAAACTGAAGAGACCGCTCCACAGGATGTGCGCTAAACCGGAGTTAACAGCACAAACTGAAGAGACCGCTCCACAGGATGTGCGCTAAACCGGAGTTAACAGCACAAACTGAAGAGACCGCTCCACAGGATGTGCGCTAAACCGGAGTTAACAGCACAAACTAAAGAGACCGCTCCACAGGATGTGCGCTAAACCGGAGTTAACAGCACATAGAGAGGATAACGCTCCATCGGATGTGCGCTAAACAAGAGTTAATCGGCCAAAAAGCACAAAAAAACACACCGCACATGACGGTGTGTTTTGCATCATCATCTATTAGTTAGATGAAGATGAGTTTGAGTAACGTCTTTTGTTGTCTCTGTTCGGCTTGCCGCCTTGTTGTCCATAAGAACGTTTGTTGTTGCTCTTAGAATGCGGGCGCTGGCCGTCTCTTCTGTTGCGGTTGCTTGAAGAAGAAGAAGAACGTTTTCCGCCTCTTTTCGCATACATAGGAGCCTCATCCGTTAAGTTAACCGGAGTTTGGTTCGGTTCTTTTGTCATTAATTTAATTGCAGCAGCAAGTACTGATACTTGGTCGAATTCTTCAAGCAATGCTTCAGCCGTACGCTTATAGAATGACAAGTTATCATCAGTAATTGTCTGACGGATTTTATCGATTGAAACAGATTGCTGACCTTCAAGCGCCTCATCAAGAGTCGGTGCTTTCATGCGGTCCATTTTGCGTTTAGTCGTACGCTCAATGATTTTAAGCATATCTTGTTCTCTTGGTGTTACGAATGTCATCGCAGCACCAGTTTTGCCTGCACGGCCAGTACGGCCGATACGGTGAACGTAGCTTTCAGGGTCTTGAGGAACATCAAAGTTGTAAACATGAGTTACACCAGAAATGTCAAGTCCGCGCGCAGCAACGTCAGTAGCTACAAGCACTTCAATTGCGCCTTCTTTAAATTTGCGAAGAGCAGACATACGTTTAGCTTGAGTTAAGTCGCCATGAATTCCCTCAGCTGCATATCCTCTTAGCATTAAAGCTTCAGAAAGTTCATCTACTCTGCGCTTTGTGCGTCCGAAAACGATCGCAAGCTCAGGTGATTGAATGTCAAGAAGACGTGTTAATACATCAAACTTCTTCTTTTCCTGTACTTCAATGAAGAACTGCTGAATGTTTGAAACAGTCATTTCCTTTGCTTTTACTTTAACAAGCTCAGGGTTTGTCATGAATTTTTCAGCGATGCGTCTGATTGGATCAGGCATTGTAGCTGAGAAAAGCAATGTTTGATGCTCTGAAGGAACATTTGAAAGAATATTTTCAATGTCTTCAATGAATCCCATGTTAAGCATTTCATCTGCTTCATCCATTACAACTGTTTGAACGTCAGATAATTTCAATGTTTTACGGTTGATATGGTCGATTAGACGGCCCGGAGTACCAACGATAATGTGAGGAAATTTCTTCAATGAGCGAATTTGGCGGTTTATATCCTGTCCTCCGTAAATCGGAAGAACGCGAACGCGTTTAGCTGAACCGATTTTGTAAAGCTCTTCAGATACTTGAATCGCAAGTTCGCGAGTCGGTGCAATGATGATTCCTTGAATCTTATCTTGTTTAACATCAATTTTCTCAATAAGCGGAATACCGAATGCAGCTGTTTTACCAGTTCCAGTTTGTGCTTGGCCGATCACATCTTTATTCTGAAGCCCCAGTGGAATGGTTTGTGCTTGGATAGGTGTAGCTTCTTCAAACCCCATTTTATTAATAGCTTCCATTAATAATGGGCTGATACCTAGTTCTTGAAACGTAATTGTCAATTTGTTCTACTCCTTTTAATCTCTATAGCTTTCACAGACTTTCATGTATGGTGAATCAAAAAACGCCCCATCGGGCAAAACGTTAGCTTTATAAAAGCCCGTAAACACTTAACTTTAATCATACCACTTTTTTTATCCTTTTACAACAAGCCTTAGAGATGTGGTTCATTTTACACTCATTTTATTTTGTGTCATCAGGAAGGATTCTATAACTTCAACAAGCATTGGGAAATCCTCCCCATGGCAAATGAGATGCTTCGAACAGGGGAGAAAACAAAGCTCCTTCTGCTCTGAAGCGATTCTCTCATAAATATATCTCGCACTTTTTACAGGAACAATTCCATCACATTCACCTTGAACGATGAGGACCGGTATAGTTATTTTATCCAATATTGGGCGAATGTACCTGACTAATTTCCTGAATTCGAGAGTCGCTGCGATCGGCGTTTCCAGCACTTTTTTTCTGTATCTTATATAAATTTCATTGTTTGCTCCATTTCCCCGAATGGCATCTGCAATGAGATCTTTTACATCAACAAGCATCTGCCGGGGATTAAGGTAATAAGCAGCCGCGCTTAGCAGGACCAGTTTTGCTACCGGATACCTTGATGCAAGATACGCAGCAATTAATCCCCCCATTGAAAATCCTATGATATAGACTTCCGTGCATTCATCTAATAGATCCCTTAATTCATTTTCAGCATGGGCAATCCACTGATTAAACCCAATCCCTCTCAGACTCGGGGTTTCTCCGTGCCCTGGAAGAGTGGGCACTTTAAGCACCCAGTCTGTCTCCTCCTTCAAATGGCGGACAAGAGGTTCCACTTCATACGGGGCACCAGTAAATCCGTGAATACATAGGCATCCTTTCATGTCGCTCTCTCCCAAATGTCATTTTTTTAAACTGCGCCAGTTGTAGTTTTAAATAAAAAAACCCTGGGTATATAAAAAGTACCCTGGGTTACTATATTTCAAAACAAAAAGGAGCGTTCATAATGACAGTCTTAAAAGATAGCGCAGTAGAAGTATTGAGTGAATTAACACCATATTCAGTGGGTATTGGATTAGTTGTTTTAGTGATTGCACCATTTATTTTTTAATGTACATAAGGGCCCTTTTTACTCTGCAGCAGTTTTTCTATCGTTTGATCCAGCCTTTTATCATAGGTTTCCGGACGTTTAGCACTGGTGATCCATTCTACATAAGACCGTTTGTGTGAAGGTGCAAGCCCCTTAAAAAAGGCAGCCGCTTCCGCATTTTGTTCTAATTTTCTTTCAAGTTTTTCAGGAATGATTAACTCCTTGTTTGAGGAGTCCGCTTTATTAGATGCTTCCTGTTTAACTCCTATTTCTTTCTTCCGGGTTAACTTTTTGATTGCTTCTCTTGGCCTGAACCTTAAGGCTGACCATGTTTCGTCAATGGCAATCTGTGTAACCCCGACAAGCCCTTCATTTAGAAGTACTTCCCAGCCTTGATCGCGATTAATATCCGTTTTTATTTTTGAAGATTTTTTAGGATATGAAACCCATAGCATACCATCGTATCCGGCGGCATGAACTGCAGAGGGTCCCATTTCAGCAAGCTCTGTTACGCTGCTGACAAATAAATGCACAAAATCGTATTTTCCCTCAGGTGCAGTATGGAGCGATACGCCCTCAGGCAATGCTGATAGGTCTTTAAAATAATCTTCTGGTGCATTCAGCACCAGAATTTTTTTATGCGGCAAAATTTTAAGCTTTTTTACAAGTGCTTCGTTCATGCTATTTCCTTCTTATACAAGCGCATTGACGACTTCTTCCAGCTTCATGCCTCGTGAAGCTTTTACTAATACAAGATCTCCGGATTTTGCCGTCTGTTTTAAATGGTTAACAAGCTGTTGTTTATCCTGATAAACGTGAATGAGGGATGAATCCATTTTCTTTTGTGCTCCTGCAGCAATTTCCGCACCCAGTTTTCCGAACGTGAAGAGATAATCAATCTCTTTTGAGTCGATTGATTCTCCAACCTCTTGATGAAACTTCACCTGCATCTCATCGCCAAGTTCTAGGATGTCTCCAAGAACTAAAATTTTCTGATTGTATCCCTGCATATCACAGGCAAGTCTGATGGCAGCTTTCATTGAAGTCGGGCTTGCATTGTATGCATCATTGATTACAGCAAGATTCTCTTTTGTTTTTGTTAATTCAAGACGCATGCCCGTCATTTGGATCGCTTTTAATCCTTCACTGATCTTCTCTTGTGTTACACCCAAGAATTCTGCCGTAGCGATGGAAGCAAGCGCATTATTCACATTATGTTTTCCAAGCACAGGCAAAAATAACTTCTCTTCCCGCCCGGTGAGTTTAAAGAAAGTGCCGTTTTCTGTTTGCTGAATCTCTGAAGGAGAATAGGCATTCCGTTCTGACCCGCCAAAAGAAATTGTTTTAAACGAATAAGATTGAACCCGTTCAGTCAGCAAAGGCTCCTCCCCGTCATAAATAAGCACGCCGTCAGGCTTAAGTCCGCTGACGATTTCAAGCTTCGCTTTTGCAATGCCTTCTCTAGAACCCAAATTCATTAAATGGGACTCGCCGATATTTGTGATGATTGCTGCATCGGGCTTAGCAAGGTTTGATAAGAGCTCAATTTCTCCCCTGTTGCTCATGCCCATCTCGAGTACCGCTACTTCTACGTCTTCAGTCATACTCAGAATCGTAAGCGGCAGCCCAATATGATTGTTAAAATTCCCTTTGGTTTTATGTACTTTGTACGTCGTTGAAAGCAGAGACGCCACCATATCTTTAGTCGTTGTTTTCCCATTGCTTCCCGTTACGCCGATTACCTTAAGCTGAAGCTGTTCTAAATAGCTGCTTGCCAATTTCTGCAATGCCTTTAACGTATCTTCAACTAAAATAACGGCGCCTGCAGGGGGATTAGGTTTTGAGCGGTCCCATAAAGTTGCAGCTGCACCTTCCTCAAGTGCTTTCCCGGCAAATTCATGCCCGTCAAAATTTTCGCCGACAATTGGAATAAACAGAGTTCCCGCTTCAATCTTCCTCGAATCCGTTGTAATACCATGAATGAATTCTTTTTCTTTTTCAGCAGATAATCCTGATCCGCCTGCCATCGTTTGAATATCCACTAACGAACGTCGTATCATTTGTTTTGCTCCTTTCAAATCCATGTTAATTCATCAATATGTAGACCAAGAAACACTATTCCTAAGAATAGTGTTTCCATGCTTTCTTAAAACGTATGTTTAATTTGCTGTTTTCCTTCGTGGCGCTCAAGCGCAAGCTCAACTAATTTTTCGATAAGCTCAGGGTATTCGACACCTGCATGCTTCCAAAGCAGCGGAAACATGCTGTAAGGCGTAAATCCAGGCATTGTGTTTACTTCATTGATCAATGCTCTTCCGTCTTCTGTTAAAAAGAAATCTGCACGCACAAGACCTGATCCGTCAATGGCCTTAAATGATTTAATTGCTAAATCTTTGATCAGAGCATATTCTTCTTCTGTAACTTGTGCCGGGATCATCATATCTGTATCCCCATCAACGTATTTCGAATTGTAGTCGTAAAATTCTTTTTTAGGTGCAACCTCTCCGACTACTGAGCAGCTTGGTTCATCGTTTCCAATGACGCCGATTTCGATTTCACGGCCGATGATGCCTTCTTCAATAATTATTTTGCGGTCATAATTGAATGCTTCATCAAAAGCTTTTACAAGGGATTCACGGTCTTTGCATTTGCTGATGCCGACACTTGATCCAAGGTTTGCAGGTTTAACAAAGCAAGGGTAGCCAAGCTCCTGTTCAACTGTTTCGTATGCTTTTTCCGGAGCTTTCTTCCAGTCGTTCTTGATGAATGAAACGTATTTAGCCTGCTCAAGTCCTGCCTGCGCAAACAAGTTTTTCATGATTACTTTATCCATCCCGGCTGCAGAAGCAAGAACGCCATTCCCTACATAAGGAAGATTCAGAAGTTCAAGCATTCCCTGAACCGTTCCGTCTTCACCGTTTGGTCCATGCAGAAGCGGGAACACGACATCGATTTGCTCATGCTCATTGTCCGACTTTGAAGGAAAGAGATCCTGATTCAAAGCAACCGGCGAAACAGCTGTGCCTCCGTCTTTAAACTGAAGAGCAGCAACGTTTTCAACAGGCTCCTGCAATTTCGCTCCCCGGATCCATTCGCCTTTATCTGAAATATAGATTGGATGTATATCAAATTTGTTTGTATCTAACGCTTTTATAACAGCAAGTGCTGTCTGCAAAGAAACCTGATGCTCTGCTGACTTGCCGCCGTATAATAATCCTACTTTAATTTTCATGTGGATATCCCCCTAAAGAAAGTTCATCTCTTCTATATTATCATTTTCAAATCAAATTGTTATAGCCCATCATGCAATTCTTTATAACATTCGAGCGGCACACCTTTTTGCGTCCGCTTAAAAGTTTATTTGGACCTGCATAAGCAATTGGTGAATGCAAAATCTCAATTATGTATTAAAATAAAAGCAAGGAGGCATGATCATGAAGCAAATTACATCTAAAGAACAGTTTCAAGAGTTAATTACCCAAGATCAAGAGGTGCTAATCAAATTTTTCGCAGACTGGTGCCCTGACTGTACGAGAATGAATATGTTCATTGATGAAATCATTGAGACTTATTCTAAATATGAGTGGTACGAAATCAATAAAGATGAGTTCCCTGAACTTGCAGAAACCTATCAAGTAATGGGCATCCCAAGCATCCTGATCTTCAAAAACGGAGAAAAGCTTGGACACCTTCACAGTGCTAATGCAAAATCACCAGAGCAAGTGACGGAATTCCTTCAAGAAAAGCTCGGATAAGTTTAAGGGCTAGCCCAATCAAAATTTGCATCACCGCTGGAACTGACACCACTAATTATGTATACAGAAAAGCAGGCAGGGAAAACAGAAGTTTTTTCCTGCCTGCTTTATTTTAGGGACTTACCTGACAGACCCATCTGGTTTTCTTGCTTCAAATGTAATGGTCTGCTCAGCATGAACCGGTGCTTTTCCATATGTATAATCAGCTGAAATCACAATGTCTGTAAATCCAAGCCGCTCTAAAACCAGTTTAAATTCACGTACACCGTACCATCTCATCGCAAATCTCTGCAGTTCAGTGTCAATCAGCTTTCCGTCCTGCCACTTTTCATATTTTAAATAGCTTACCGAATACTGCTCAAGGAAATCCACTTCCACCCGCTTTGATTCCATTGTAATCACGTTTTGTTCAGGTGTAACCCACGTTTTTGTTATGACTTCATTCAAGGCTGTACCAGGCTGCAAATAAAGATCAAGAATCAGACGGCCGCCTGCAGCCAGATGATCATAAAAATTCTTCAGGGCAAGTATCGATTTCTTTCTGTCTTCAATCAGCAAAAACGTTCCTGCCGGAATGATGATGGCCTCGTATGTCCGGTGCAGTTTCATCTCACTCATATCCATTTCATGAAGGACAGGAGACAGTCCCCTTTCCTCGCAGCGCTTTTTGCATGACTCAAGCATTTCCGGCGATTGATCAATCCCTTCTATGTTCAGTCCATCCTGAAGCAGAGGAATATAGATTCTTCCTGAACCGGTTCCCGGCTCTAAAATACGTCCTTTTACTTCCCTTAGACGCTCCCTGTAATATTCAACGTCTCCAAAAGAATGGCCGACCGGCTTATCGATATCATAAACTTCCGTTGCAAGCCTGCTGTAGCTGCTGAACATAAAACCCGCCTCCCCAGTAGAATGATGTTATTATTTATAGCCTTAATCCAGTGGCTCATACATTGGAAATGAGGAATCGTCCGTTTAACTCAGGCATCACAGATAAGTCTGGGTTTGACTTTTTTGCCGGATTTGCTTTGGACGAAAAGCTTGAGCTTCCTCTTGCTGTCGATTTAATCAAACGTTTGTTTAACCCTTAAATCCTCTTTGTGCGCGGATCATTGCGCTTTACAATATAGTAGCCGATCCCCGCAAGCGCCATAATAATGACCATTGGGATAATATAAGGTTCAGCAGCATATTTAATCTCTGTCCAATTCGTGCCCAGCTGAATCCCCAAATATAAAAAGAAAATCGTCCATGGAATCATGGCAGCCACTGTATAAACAGTAAACCTCCATAACGGCATCTTCCCGATTCCTGCTGGAATGGAGATGGCATGTCTTACAACCGGAATGAATCTTGCTGTAAAAATCACTCCGGCACCATACTTTTCAAACCAGGCTTCTGAAAGATCCAGATGATGTTTATTAATAAATAAAAACTTCCCGAACTTTTCAAGAAAGGGTCTTCCGCCATAATACCCCATCCAATAAAGGAAAACTTGAGCAAGCGTTCCTCCAATCACTCCCGCAACAACCGCTCCTGCAAATTCAATTTGTCCAAGAGAAATTAAATAGCCTCCATACCCCAGAACAATTTCACTCGGAATCACCTCAATCATTAATCCCAGAGCAATCCCGTAATAGCCTAAATCAGCCAGAATCTCTAAAAGTGAATAAATGAATTCCTTCATAATTGCTCCTCTGCTTTGTATTTTCTAAAAAGAAAACAGCACTGACCGATCATCAAAACACGGGTCAGAACTTAAAGTCCGTTCGAATCATACGTGCTTTTCTAAGCGTGTCAAAAACAATGACAAGGGCAGGTCCTGCGAATAATCCGATAAATCCAAGGAGTTTAAATCCTATGAAGAGGCTGATCAGAGCCGCTAAAGGCGTAATGCCCATGCTGCTTGAAAAGATTTTAGGTTCAATGACCCTTCTGACCACCGTGATGACTAAAAAGAGAATCACCAATCCAATCGATAAAGCTTGGTCATTTTGAAAAAATGCGTAGATCGCCCATGGAACGAGGAAGGATCCTGTTCCTAGAATCGGCAGAATATCCACAATGACAATCAGGAGAGACAAAACCACCGTGTAAGGAACTGAAAGGATAGATAGCCCCGCAAACGCCATCACAAACGTCAGGGCGCTTAAAAAAATCTGGGCTTTGACAAAACCAATCCCTGCTTTATTTAATTCTTCCAAAACAAGAACAAGTTTCTCCTTTGTTTTCATTGTTAAACTGTCTGCAATCATCCTTTTTAAGCGGGGAAGCTCAAGGCTGAATAAATATAAAGCAATGAGATAGATCAGGATTTCAAACATAAAACCGGGCAGAAAGGCAATAAAATCGATCAAACTGTTTAAAAATCCATTCACCCCTTCTTCAAACGACTTAAGTCCCGCTGTAAACGATTCTTCCAGCGATTGGACAACCCCTCTTGGAATGGTTTCCTGCACTTGTTCCCATTTCGTCAAAGTAGGCTGGATAATGCTCGCATAAACCTCTTCAATAATTTCCGGGAGACTTGATGCAAATGCAACAAATTGATCAAAGACAACTTTAACTGTAAAGTAGCCAATCATCCCCAGCATTGCAGCATAGGCTGTAAATGCGGTAAAAACGGCAAGACCCCGTCCAAACTTCAAATGGTTTTGCAGCCTCTGCACAGCCCCTTCCAATATAAGGGCAGTAACTAATGCAAATAGAAGAGATAGGCTTAGCGGCAGAAGGATTATGGCCACGACAATTAAAACACTGAGCAAAATCCATTTTTTCTTGTTCACCTTTTCGTTTCTCCTTTTAATATATATGCTTGTTCCTCTCATTATAATCTATTAAAAGCAAATCAAGTGATATTTAAAAGCGCAAGCGCCCGTTTAGCTCCGACAGACAGATAAGGATCCGACAGAAAAGGCGCTTTTTGCCTTTACTGGCGGATCCGTTCTGGCCGAGGAGTTGGGCGATGGAGCTAGACATCGAAGCGCAAAATTTTATACTTTCTTAATTTCATATAAAAAAGCAAGCCATAATCAGCCTGCTTTTAAAGTCAGTTATCGCGTGGAAACTGTCTTCGCGGCCGCTTTTATCAGAACAAACCAGCCTATTGCCAGAAAGACCGCGCCGATTCCAATCAAATAGCCATAATGCTGAAGGGCCTGATCGCCTAAAAACTCAAAACCTGTGTTGATAAATTCATTGCGGACAGCAGGAATGAACAAAAGGACAGCACCCAATCCAATCGCAGCATATCCTCCTAATAAACCAAACCGGTAAAACAGACTGCCGAGAAGAAAGAAGCCTGATAATAAGAAGAAGCTGAGAGCCCCGTCAATAAAGAAATTGACAAGATACAGATTTTCATGCCCCAGAAATTTTGCCATGTAATAAATCTTGAAATTCTCATTCACCATCATGGAACCCATTCCTTCAAGCACCATGATTAATAGAGTGTGAGCAGCCGCCATAAACATAGCGAGCATGAGGAGAAAGAGACTCGTGGCCACATAGTAATTTCTTCTTGTAGCCCCCCTTTTGATGCTGAAGGGATATGTTTCTTTTACAGTCATAAACCCGGCGATTGCGCTGAAAATATAGACCGCTGCCCCGCTTGAGACTGTCAGGTTTCCTCCGGTTGTAAGCTGAATGCCAAAGGATAAAGCCATGCAGCTGATCAGAATGGCCCAGAAGATCGTAAGAGAATTTCGAATATCCAATACTTCAAACAATAAGATGCCGCGGCATTGTCTTATCATGCAGAAACCCCCCCTTTCGGTTTTGCTGTTAAATAAACCATTAAATCCTGAACCGGCACATGTTCAACCTGCAATCCTGCCTTTTTAGCCTCCACGCGGTTTTCACCATACAGGACGGCCTGTTCCATACTTCCAAATGATTTGCGGTAAATGACGTTTTTGTTTTTTACAAATTCCGCAACTGCTGATGAAGATCCATTGACCAAAAACGATTCCTCTCTGAGTTCATCTGCATTTTTCTGCATCAGCAGCCTGCCTTCAGATACAATGAGCACTTCTTCCAGCAGCCGGCTGACTTCATCTATTAGATGAGTAGATAATATAAACGTACGCGGATATTCTTCGTACTCTTCCAATAGCAAATCGTAAAATCTGCTTCTGGCTGCAGCATCCAGACCAATATATGGCTCATCAAATATCGTAATTGGCGCCCGGCTTGCAAGACCAACCGTTATTCCCAGTGCAGATTCCATTCCCTTTGATAATGTTTTGACTTTCATATTTCCATGAAGATAAAAATCCTCGAGCAGTTTTTCAGCTGTTTCCCGGCTCCAATTCGGGTAAAAGCAGCGTGCGATTTTCAGGACATCTTTTATCTTTAATCCTTTTTTAAAATTTTCGCTTTCATTGATCAAACAGATCGACTCCGTTATCTCTTGATTTTCATAAGGTTTTTGATCATTTATTAACACCGAACCACCCGTCGGCAGGATCTGACCGGCAAGAATCTGCATCAATGTCGTTTTACCGGCTCCATTCCGGCCCAGCAGGCCGTAAATCTTATTTTCTTCAAGTTCCAGTGTAATGCCGTTAAGCGCGCTTTTCTTGCCATAAACCTTTGTTAATTCATTCATATTAACCCTCATTATGACCGCTCCCTTTTTCAAGCATTTCTTTTAGATCGTTCACACTGATATTCAATTTTGCCGCTTCCATCTTCAAGGGCAAAATAAAGGCTTCGTAAAATTGCTCTTTCCGCTTGAGGGTTAATATCCCCTTTGCCCCTTCAGCTACGAACATCCCAATCCCTCTCTTCTTAAAAAGAATGCCTTTCTCCACTAACTGATTGATCCCCTTCGCTGCTGTTGCCGGATTAATTTGATAATGTGCCGCGAACTCATTTGTCGATGGAACTCTCTCTCCTTCCTGAACCATGCCGTTGATGATGTCATCTTCTATCTGCTCCGCTATTTGCTGAAAAATCGGTCTGTCGGTATCTAAAAATGGATTCATATGACCCCTCTTTCGGTTCATTTGTTAATTGGTTAGTTACTTATGTAATTAACTATATATCACACTGTAAAACATTGTCAATATAAAATCTGAAAATGGACTAATTCCAAATAAAAAAGGCAATCCCCTAGAGGGACCGCCTAATTTTAACCTGCCTTTTCAAATGTAACCTTGACCACTTTTTTGGTTTTCTCATTATATTCAACGAAAACAAATAGTTGAAACGTTTTATTCTTTTCCTTCAGCGTAAGCTTGAACGTTTCAATTGAAGTTGCTCTTTTTCTTTTTTTTCCTACATGCAGATAGTCTGTGATTTGGGCACCTGGGTATTTTTCCATGGTCTTGCGCATCGCAACTCTTCCGAACTCTTCGTAGGAAAGCACTTTTGTTTCTGCATGAGCTTGAACTAAAAACGCGGTCATACTGCTTCCTGCCAAACAGAAAATCAGCAAGATGTTCAGCCATCTTTTCATTTTTACAATCCCTTCTTTCTTTTTCATAGGGTTTGTAAATGAATGGATTCTATGCAGACATCTCTTTGATCATAAACACCTGCTCTGCTTTTTCGATGAATCCCTCTTTTTCTAAGATTTCATGGACCAGCTGATTGGATTTAGATAGATTGACAGCTGTTCTTTGAATCTCTTCCGTGTTAGAGAATGCGAATGCTTCATGCAGCAGCGAGCGCAAAAGGGCTTCTTTCTCCTGATGTTCAGGGTGTGCCTCACATTGAAATAAAAGGATGCCAGATAGCGTTCCGTCGTCCTCATATTTCCGTTTTGACAGGGCGAATCCGATGGTTTCCCCTTTTTCGTCTACAGCAAGAATAGACTCACCATCTCTGATGTTTTGCCACTGCACCTGCCATGGCGCCAGCTTGTTATAGAAAGGGATATTCTGTACGTCCCGCGGCTTTTTTACCTGAACACGGAATCCGCCTTTTGATTTTTCGAGCTTAAGCGGAGCTGAATGTCCGAGGTGTGCAATCCTGTCTACTACCTTATAGCCCATTTTTTCATAAAGCTTAATCGCACGATCATTATGAGAAACGGCTTCAAGAGTAGCTGTGTCTACATTTTCTTTTTTGTAAAGGGATAATACCTCTTCCATCAGCTTGACCCCTACTCCTTTGCTTCGGTACTCAGGAGCAACACCGGTTCCGCCGTTCCATGCAATTTTTTTGCCATCAATGGTTCTGATTCCATTCAAAACAAGCCCAACCGGCTTCGAGCCGTGAAAAGCAACTACAGATAATGCCGGCGAAAGGTTTTCAAGCACCATTCGATTAAAAAAATTCTCAAGAGACAGCGTCATATCAAAATAATATCCCTCAAAGCCTTTATTCCATGCGGTTAATGCTTCTTCAAGCGTACATTGAGACAATCTTTTAATGGTGATCATAACGTACCCCTTTTCTCAGTAGACTGTAAGCTTTCTAACCTCTTAGTGTCTGGGATGATCCTTTTAAAAACTTAAGCTCTCCCTTTTTCCAAGTACAAGAAGATCATTTCTTCTAAAGCGCGAATTTGTTTTTCATAAGGGTAACTCCCGCCTATTACTGAATAGTGAAGGCAAATGCCATCTATAGTTCCCCACACCATAGAAGATACGAGCGAAGGATCAGTGTCTTTGTTGAATTCATTCTGCCTGATGCCTTCTTCGATGATCTCAATGAGCAGGGCCTGATAGACATTGTCATAACGGTCTGTCATGACTCGCTTCAGCTCTTCGTCCCTGCCTGAGTGAATCCAGAATTCAAGGTGAACCCCGATCATTCTCTGCCACTTTTGAGACAGCTCAATTTCCGCGTAGTTTTTGAAAAACTGGTGAAGTTTTTCTTTTGCAGTTCCGCTCTCTTGAAAGGTATTTTTCAGCTTGGTGATATTCTCCTCTGTCCGCATCTGCATCAGCTGAAGATAAATTTCTTCCTTGCTTTTAAAATAGTTGTAGATCGCCCCTTTGCTTAACCCGGATTCAGCAACAATATCGTCTATTGTTGCAAGCTGAAATCCTTTTTCGCCAAATGCCTTAAGGGCACTTTCCAGGATATGGCGCTTCTTTTTTTCCTTGTATTCATTTGAAACGATTGGAGCCACTTTTACACCGCCTTCCTTAAAAACCGACTATATAGTTTATTTTATTCCACTGATGACGGTAAATTCAAACAATTTCGAAAAAATATTTGTTAAATCTACCATTTGACTTTTACACAATAACCCCTTAATGTAGGAAAGGACTTTTTTAAAAGCTCACATATATCTTCTTATTAAGAGAGGCAGAGGGACTGGCCCTGTGACGCCTCGGCAGCGGACTCGGATTTCCGAGTGCTGTGCCAATTCCAGCAAGCCCTGTGCTTGAAAAATGAGAAGAGCTTATTTCCATTCCGGATATAAGATCTCTTCTTATTTTAGAAGAGATCTTTTTTTATGCACACTGAAAGATCCTTACGAAAAGAAAGGTGGTTCACATGGAAACGAAAGGAAATGGATGGGCGCTGCTGCCCTTACTCATATTTATCGGTCTGTTTGTAGGTTCCGGCATCATCACCGGAGACTTCTATAAAATGCCCATTCTAGTAGCAATCATCATTGCAGCGGGCGCTGCACTTATGATGAATCGAAAAGAAACATTCACTTCAAAAGTGGAGAGCTTTGCTAAAGGGGCAGGTCATCCTGATTTAATGATCATGGTGTTTATATTTATCTTGGCTGGGGCTTTCTCAGAAGTGGCCAAAGGAATGGGAGCAGTTGAATCAACTGTCAATCTTGCTCTTACCTTTTTGCCGCAAAGCTTTTTGATTGTTGGGTTATTTATCATTGGGGCTTTCATTTCACTTGCAATGGGTACTTCAATGGGAACAATTGCTGCGCTTGCTCCAATTGGCGTTGCCATCAGTGCAGAAGCTGATATTTCAGTAGCTCTTGCTATGGCTGCCGTAATTGGCGGTGCAATGTTCGGGGATAATCTGTCTTTTATATCGGATACAACGATTGCAGCCGTTCGGACACAGCAAACGGAAATGAGAGACAAGTTCAAGGTAAACTTCTTCATTGTTTTGCCGGCTGCCATTATAACTAGTGTCGTTTTAATTGTCATTTCTCTCGGCAATCAATCACCAGTTTCTCCCGGAGAATTCAGTTTCATTAAAATGGTGCCATATATAGCCGTTCTTGTAACAGCGCTTTTCGGAATGAATGTAATCGTTGTTTTAACTGGAGGTATCCTGCTTAGCGGAATCATCGGCCTTTCTGATGGCAGCTACACGTTAACGGCATTTCTTCAGAAAATAACAGATGGTATTATGGGGATGGCCGAATTAGTCATTCTTTCACTCTTAATCGGCGGAATGGTTGAATTAATTAAACGAAACGGCGGCATTCACTTTATTTTAGAAGCGATGACGCGAAGAATAGCTTCTAAAAAAGGAGCAGAATTTGCCATTGCCGGTCTTGTCAGCACGACAAACCTTGCAACTGCGAATAATACGATCTCTATTATTGCAGCAGGTTCTCTCGCAAAAGATATGGCGGTTAAGTATGAGATTGATAAACGTAAATCTGCGAGCCTTTTAGATATTTTCTCTTGCAGTATACAGGGGTTAATTCCTTACGGTGCTCAAATGCTGACTGCCGCTCAATTTGCTAAGATTTCACCAACTGATATCCTGCCATTCTCTTTTTACCCATTCTTAATAGCCATCATGGGTATTGTTGCTATAATTATAGGCTATCCGAGATTTAAAGAATCCCGGTAAATCTTATTGACAGAGTCCGTAAATCGGACTCTGTTTTTTATGAGAAAAAGCCGCTCATTCTACGAGCAGCCTTACCTCTTCATCAATCCATGCAAAAGAAACTGAATCGTATATTCTTTTTCCGCTTCATCATCCCAGTCCAGATCCGGCAGGATGATGAACCTTCCAATTAGGAACCCCATAATAGTGGTGATAATCATTCGAAGAACCGTTTCAGGAGGCATTTCAACCATCTCGCCTTTTGCCTGGAAGTGCGTGATCAGCTGCTTCAGCTTCTCAACTGCATGTTCTTGAACGACCTTGCGGAGCTCCCCCCTGAACTCTTCATGAAAAAAAACTTCCTGAAGCAGAATCTTGATCACTGGATGATTTTTCTTGATAAACTCATAGCGGTTTTCAAGAATGAATCTCAGCATTTGTTCAAGATCCTGATGATTCTGTTTTGTCACATCCTGAAGAAAATTCCTCACTAAAAACGGGGCAATGAATTTCGTTATGGTCGGCATGACAATCGAGAACAGCAGGTCTTTTTTCGTTTGATAATGACGGAAGATCGTGCCCTCTGCCACTCCCGCTTTTTTTGCAATTTCGCTGGTTGATGCTGCTGCAAACCCTTTATCTGCAAAAATTTCAATGGCAGCTTCCACTACCTTTTTTTGTTTTTCACTCATCTTGACATCTTCATCGGTCAGCTTAAGCAGTTCTTCAATGGAAAATTGATTGCTCATTTTTTAAAACTCCTCATTCATCTATATTCCCTATTATAAATGAAAAAGATAACACCGGCATTACAGCCTCCTCACCTTTTTCAACGCGAAGATATTAAGAATCAGGAAAGCGAGGGAAAATCCAAGCAGAATATAGACATCCTGTGCAATATCGCTCCATCCATATCCTTTAATCATAATCCCCTGCAGAGCATCCGCACCGTATTTAAGCGGCATGGCATAACTGATGGACTGCAGCCAATCCGCCATCGTTTCCAATTTAAAAAGACCTGAAAAGAAAATTTGCGGCACAATGACAAGCGGTATGAATTGAAACATCTGCAGCTCGTTATTTGCAAATGTAGACAGCAAGGTGCCTAGTGTTAAAGAGGTCATAGCAAGAAGAAACGTAATAAGAAGAACATAGAAATAAGGTCCTTCCATCATCATGTCCAGCACACTTATGGAAAATGCCGATATCAAAATGGCCTGAAATGTAGTAAAAATACCAAATCCAATCACATATCCAAGAACCAGTTCCCATCGTTTAAGCGGCGTCGCCATAATCCGGTCCAATGTTCCGCTTGTTCTTTCACGCAGAAAAGAAACACCTGCAATCAGGAAAACAAAGAAAAAGATAAATACGCCGATAAGAATTGGCCCGATGTTATCAAAGGATGTCATATCACTTGATCCGTGCAGGTAGTTCACATCAGGCTCTGCTTGCTGATCCGGTTTTACGCTTTTTTGCATAAGACCAAGCACCGCCCGGCTCACACTCGGATCAGAGCCTTCTAATGTAATCTCTGTTTCCCCTTTATCAAAAGAAACAAAAGCATCCAGACTGTCTGCTTTCACCCATTTTCCCGGTGCATTTTCATCGTATTCTATGACTTTACTATCATTATCCTTGAGAACTGTCACCAATTTCTCCGGGGCTCCGTACACGCCAATTTTAGGTGAGTACGCCTCACTGTCAAAAATAAAGTTCATTAATGTTAGGATAAACAGAGGGGCAATAAGCATCAGCGCCAGCGTTCGCTTATCCCGGACAAATTGCTGAATGATCCGAATCACAATCGCAAGCACTCTCATTCTTTTGCACCTCCATAAGCTAAAAATGCCTCTTCAATGGTGTTTGACTCAGAGTTTGATTTCAATTGTTCAGGCGTTCCTGAAGCGATAAGGATTCCTTCCCGAATGAAGCCAATCCTGTCACATTTTTCAGCTTCATCCATTACATGCGTTGTCACAACAATCGTCGTTCCTGTACGCCTGATGTTTTGAAGCTCCCCCCAAATCGACTGTCGCAGGATTGGATCAATCCCCACCGTCGGCTCATCAAGCACAAGGATCTGCGGTTCATGAAGCATGGCAATTGCAAGCGACAGACGGCGCTTCATTCCCCCTGAATAATCTCCTGTCCGTTTAGATGCATGTTCAGAAAGGTTAACAAGATCCATCACATACTGAATTCTCTCTTTTTTCTTCTTTCCTTTTAGACCGCTGAGAGCGGCAAAAAAAGCGATATTTTCTTTTCCGGTAAGCTCTCCGTAAAGAGCATCTGACTGTGCCATGAATCCGATCGTTTTCAGAGATTTTAAATCCGGCATTTTCACCCCTAACACGTTTGCTTCCCCGGTGCTAGCTTCTTCAATGCCAACTATCATTTTAATTAACGTTGTTTTTCCAGACCCTGAAGGTCCCAGCAGACCAAAGATTTCTCCTTTTCCTACTGAAAATGAAACATTTTTTATCACTTCTTTTTTACCGAATGATTTTGAAACTGATTGGAGAACGATGCTCTTTGCACTCATATGAAAACCTCCTAAATAAAAGTGAGTAATCACTCATTTATACCTTAAGCTATGTATATTCTTTTGTAAAGTGAGTAATCACTTTTTTCTTCGCTAAAAAGCAGCGAACCTTGTACAGTCCGCTGCTTTCTTTTATTTTAGCAATCTTCTTATCAATTTCAGTCCGTTTTTTGCGTTAGGATATCTGAAGCTGAAATCAAATTTTGTTGTTTGGTGGAGAACACTTTTGTAATGAGAAAAGGCTTCAAAGCTGTACTTGCCGTGATAATTGCCCATCCCGCTTTCACCTACTCCCCCAAATGGAAGATGCGGGGTTGCAATGTGCATGAGTGTATCGTTTATGCATCCGCCGCCAAAGGAAACCTGTTCAATGACCTGCTGCTCCGTCTGTTTACTTGAAGTAAATAGGTAAAGAGCAAGTGGTTTAGGGCGAGCTTGAATAAAGGTAATAGCTTCATCTAAATCGGCATATTCCATTACCGGTAAAATCGGACCGAAGATCTCTTCCTGCATAACAGCTGCATCCGCTTTTACCTCATCTAAAATCGTTGGAGCAATTTTCAATGAATCACGATCGGCTGTTCCGCCTAAAATTGCCTTACCGTCTGAGAAGAATTCCGTTAATCGATTGAAGTGCTTCCCACTGATCATCCTGCTGTAATTTTCATTCAAAAGCGGATTCTCACTGAACATTTCCGTTATTTCAGCTTGAAGCAGCGATAAAAATTCTTTCTTTACGTCACTTTGAACAAGCAGATAATCTGGTGCGATGCAGGTTTGACCCGCATTCGTAAATTTTCCGAAGGCAATTCTTTTTGCAGAGAGCTTCAAATCAGCATCTTTATGGATAATACACGGGCTTTTTCCGCCAAGCTCCAATGTGACCGGTGTAAGGTGCTTAGATGCTGCCTCCATCACGATTTTTCCGACGGGTACACTTCCTGTAAAGAAAATCGTATCGAATTTCTCAGCGAGCAGCAGTTGATTCGTTTCAATACCGCCTTCAACCACTGCGACAAGTTCTGCAGGAAAGATTTCTTCTACCAGGTCTTTCAGAAGCTTTGATACATTCGGTGCAAATTCAGACGGTTTCAGAATCGCTGTGTTTCCTGCTGCAATCGCGCCGACAAGCGGAGATATTGCGAGCTGAAACGGATAATTCCAAGGCGCAATAATAAGGGCTGTTCCAAAAGGCTCCGGAACAATTTTCCCAGTTGTACCAATGTGGGTCATGGCTGTTTTCACCTTTTTAGGAGCAGCCCATTTTTTAAGATTCTTTTGAGAGAAAGAAATCTCCTCGAGAAGGATGCCGATCTCTGTTGAATAGGCTTCGAACTCGGATTTGTTTAAATCCTTCTTCAATGCATCCATGATCGCACGTTCCTTTTCCTTTATAGCTAGACGAAGCTTGCCGAGCTGATCATATCTTCCCTGCACACTTCTAGTGTATCCTTTTAAAAAGTAGGCTCTTTGATTGGAGAGAAGAGCTTGTATTTGTTCTTCTGCAGTCATTTATTTTATCCACCTCTTAAAGTGTTTATATGTTTAATCTTATAAACATATAATACACGATGATAGGATTACCTGTCAATTAATATGGAATGTAAAGCAGGACAAACCAGCCTGCTTTCACTTCCAATAATCAAACATTGGTCCGCCTTTTCCTAATAAAGGATCGTTTTCAGGCAACGGTACGTTTTGAATACGATTTAATGCCTGCGGCCGCTCTTCTTTCTTACCGGTGCACATATCCATTTCCTGATCGTCTGGATAGGCTCCCATCACTTGAAAATCCGAGCTTTTTCCAATGCATTTATGTCCAACGCCCGCCGGAATAACTGCGACATCTCCTTGTTTAACCGAAACGGCAGTCCCATTTTCTCCGCCGAAAAGGATTTCGGCTGTTCCGCTGACTACCCCTAATACTTCATGGGAGGTGCTGTGATAATGATGGTAGTCATATACACCGTCTACCCATGTCCCCGTCCAGCCGTGCTCAAGAATCGTTGACTCGAACTGTTCTGTTGATGGAAAGGCTCCTTCGTAAATGAGAAGAGGCAGGTTCGGGTTATTGGGGATGCTGCCGTCGTCCTTGAACATGAATGTTTTAACGTTCACTTTTTTCCACTCCTTTGTTTATCGTTCCCGGTATGAGCAGACAGCCTGCCAACCCGAGGATACTGGCAAACCTTCTGATGTAGATTCCATAGGATGTATCTTTAAAGATAAATACATAGCATAACCCTATGACACAGGCAGTCAAAAAGAGAATCATACCGATATTATTACGGTTTATCACACAATCACCATCCTTATTTTTCCTTTTTTATTATAACAAGGATGGATGAACCTCTTATCTTAAAGTTATCTTAAACCTAAGTCGTCTTTTTTTGGGCAGTTACACAAACCGTAAGCTCAGGACGGACTTTTTTATACGAGACTTTTATATTTTCATACCCGCATGCAAGCATGTCATCGTGGATTTGGCGGCCGAACATTCTTGTTTTTTCTGCACTTGCATCCTCTTCCCTTGGCTGCATCGTGATAGCGATTACTCCGCCCGGCTTTAAAGATTTTGTGATGTTTTCCAGACCTGCGCGGGGATCATTCCAAATGGTGTAGTTATTAACGGAAAGGATACGGTCATAGGTACGCTCCGGTAATTGAACCTTCTCTGCGTCAGCTTTCATGAGCTTTACTCTCCCTTCTTCAATGTCAGATGCAAAATGCTTCTTTGCCTGTTCTTTCATTGTTTCTGAAACATCCACGCCATCAATCTTAATTCTTCGGTAGTTCTTAAGCATGTAGCCCATACTGTATCCAGGGCCAAAACCAATTTCTAAAATATGATCACCTGGCTTAATGCGTAATTTTGAAATCGTCCATTTATTGATCGTTTGATTTTCAAGTGCCATGATTTTGCCGGCAATGATTCCAAAAAAACCTTTTGGCTTGCTGAAATTTTTTGTAAATGCTGAAAACATGTCTGACACCTCTTACGGATTCGTCTTGTTCTTATCTTTATCACCAAACACAGTTTGTTAAACTCTGCCTGAAAGATAATTTACTGTATTGACAGGATTGGAGGTTGAACGTAAACTTAACTTAAACGTTTAAGTAATTCTATACCCTCTATTCATTTGGCTGTTTTCGCATAGATTGTTGTTTTTGATTATGAATGGTTTGCCTGTGGGGTCTCCCATTTTGCTCTATTTCCCGCAGAAGTCAAGTTCCTTCCGCTGCAATCCACTAAAGGTTTTTAACATTTAGTCCAATAGCAACAACTTTTACTTAAACAGCCTTTCATTTTTATAGAATTCCGTTAACTTAAACGATTAAGTTAAGGGGTTGACTGCCTTGGAAAATCCACAGTCCGTTCAGTTAGAATCAGTCGTTGTTAAGCCGCTCAGCTTATGGCACAACCGTACATTTTTGTCTCTCTTTGCAGCATATACCCTCTCTATTTTCGGAGGCACCTTTCACACGATTGCCTTGAATATTTGGGTGCTGAAGACATATGACAGTGCGACATTGATGTCAGCGATATTAATTACTCATCTCCTCGTCAGCACATGTTTTGCCTCTATTGCAGGGACTGCAGCAGACCGGATGAACCGGAAAAAAATGATGTGGATCGCTGACCTTATTCGGTGCGTGCTCGTCGTTGGGCTTGCCGCTGCGATTTCTGTGCAGACTCCTTTTTGGGTCATCATTCTTTTAACCGCTTTAACTGCGTTATCGGGGTTATTTAAAGCTCCGGCATTTAACGCCTCTCTCATCGATGTAGTTGGAAAGGAAAACATCCAAACCGCTACAGGAGCCATGAGTCTTGCAGACAATATTGCGAGAACACTCGGGTTTGCAGCAGGCGGAGTCATCGTGGCTGCTTTTGGCGGGGTCACTGCTATTTTAATTGATGCTTTTATGTTTCTTTTATCAGTCATTCTTGTCGTCATCGTAAAGGATTTCCCTGAACATCGGGCATCGTTTGCAGCAAGAACTACATTCAAGCAGGATTTTATAACTGGTTTCACTTATATATGGAAAGAGCCGTTTGCAAGAGCCATTACAATCCTCTCTCCTACGCTCATCTTGTTTTTCACAACCACTCTTATGATCATTCAGGTCATGGCAATCAAAGAATGGAAAGCAAGCCCGATTGAGTTCGGACTGATTGAAGCGAGCATCCCGCTTGGATACATGGCAGGTGCCGGACTGATTATGTTTTTAGGTGAAAAACTGGTGCACCGCGGTGTCCTCATTATCACCAGCATGATCGGACTTGGACCGCTTTACATGCTGCTTGGAGGGATAAATTCCGCTGCATGGAGCATCCCGCTTATTCTATTGGTTGGCTTCATGTTTTCTTTTTGTACACTGCTGGTAAATGTCATTCTTCGAATAGAAGTCTCAAGTGAGCTTCAGGGCAGAGTGTTCGGAATGATCGGGGCACTCACAAGTGTTCTGCCGCCGGCAGGATTAGCAGTCGCTTCCTTTTTCACAGATGAGTTTGGCGGAGGACGGGTCCTCTTTATTTGCGGTCTCTCGCTATTTGTAATCGGACTTGTCTGCTGGGCGCTTTTAAAAGATATTAAGAATTATAAATAAGTGCATATAAGAAAAGCGCAAGCGCCCGTTTAGCTCCGACAGACAGATAAGGATCCGACAGAAAAGGCGCTTTTTGCCTTTACTGGCGGATCCGTTCTGGCCGAGGAGTTGGGCGATGGAGCTAGACATCGAAGCGCAACATTTTATACTTTCTTATCCCTTAAAAAAGCTGCTTGATCAACAAGCAGCTGTCTTTTATTTATTCATGTTTCCGTGATTGAATGGACATTTCCCCTCGATCGGCTCGATGTCATCTCCGATAAAATATTGCTTCCACTCCCTGTGATCAGGGTCTCCGTAATGGCTGATGTTAGGATGCTTCGGAAGCTGATCCCACTTCTCCACGCGCTCTCTCACTTTTTCGCGGGACATGCTTCCGCCTTCTGAAGTCCCTTCTAGACCTTCAAAAATGCGGCGGGGCTGAAAACCAAGCACTAAACTGTTTCCCAAATCTCTCGTTTTCCGCTGTTTATAGGCTGGAGCGTTTCCAAAAACAAAGTACGGCTCATTTGCGAAAGAAAAGGCCCACAGATGATGATCCGGATCGTGAGGGTAATCTTCCGGCCACGGTTCCTTGTCATGATCATGGAGATATTGAAGAACATTCCAGAAGTACTCCCGGTAATAAGGAATTGATTTTTCGTCTTCCTCCGGTTCAACGAAAACAAATAATCCGTGGCGGATCAGTCTAGGTGCATCATCAAATAATTGCTTGAAAGCAATCAGAGCTTCAGGCAGATTTGACCAGTCTTCCTTTGAAACGTATGCATATCTGAGCTCTCCCTTTTTTTCGGCTGCCATCCCGAAATAACATGGAAAGGTTTTATCTGTTACGACATTATGAAAATTTTTGTATTCCCGAATGACCCATTCAGGGACAATTTCAGGGTTTGTCATATCTTCTTTTTCTAAAAGGAACTTAGGTTTTGTTATCATCTTTTCACTCCTTGAGAGATTGTGAGAAAGCATTCATACCTCATTAAATACCCTGCAAACAACCGCTTAAACCCTTTTTATATTTATTAAACAAACGTTTAATTAAGACCAGGTGCCATAAGATAAAAATTTCGTTGTTTTTACAGGGGGCCAGTCGCTATACTTATCATAGAAAATGGAAAAGGAAAGAGTGGTCGCATGCTGAAGCGTTTTTTCGCCTATTACCGCCCTTATAAGGGGTTATTTTTGATTGATTTTTCATGCGCGGTGATCGCCGGACTTCTCGAGCTCGGCTTCCCGCTTGTCGTTAATGCCTTTATTGACCGTCTCCTTCCAAGCGGAGACTGGAACCTGATTATCTGGGCTTGCGCAGGATTGCTGCTGCTGTACATATTAAACACAGTCCTTCAATACGTCGTTACCTACTGGGGGCACATGCTTGGGATCAACATTGAGACCGACATGCGCAAAAAGCTGTTTGAGCATATTCAAAAGCTTTCCTTCCGCTTTTTTGATAATACGAAAACCGGTCATTTAATTTCACGCCTTACAAATGATTTAATGGAAATCGGAGAACTTGCCCATCATGGCCCAGAGGATTTATTTATTGCAGTGATGACGTTAATAGGCGCCTTTTCTGTGATGATGGTCATTAACGTAAAACTTGCTTTGCTAACGTTTTTGGTGATTCCATTCCTGCTTTTCCTTGCCGTTTATTTTAATAATAAAATGACAGGCGCGATTCATCAGCTCTATACAGACGTTGCTGATTTCAGCGCTCGTGTTGAAAACAACGTCAGCGGAATCCGCGTTGTGCAGGCTTTCGGGAATGAAAGATTCGAGAAAGCTCAGTTTCAGGAAAACAATCTGCGCTTCCGCTTGTCAAAATTGCTTGCTTATAAAATTATGGCTATGAATTTATCAATCAGCTATTTCCTGATGCGGCTTGTCACCCTTTTCGTCTTAGTGTGCGGCACATGGTTCGTGATTCAAAATGAGCTTTCCTACGGTGAATTCATCGGTTTTGTCCTGTTAACCAATGTTCTTTTCCGTCCGATTGAAAAAATCAACGCCATCATCGAAAGCTATCCGAAAGGAATTGCAGGCTTTAGGCGTTATATTGAACTGATTGATACTGAGCCTGACATTGAAGATAAACAGGGTGCAGCTGACGCTGGATTGTTAACAGGGGATATCCGCTATGAAGGTGTATCCTTTGGCTATCAGAATGAGGGCAATGTATTATATGAAATTAATTTAACCATCCATGCAGGCGAGACGATTGCATTCGTAGGTCCATCCGGCGCCGGGAAAACGACGTTATGCAGTCTTCTGCCCCGCTTTTATGAAGTAAGCGATGGCCGGATTACGATTGATGGCACGGATATCCGCGACTTGACGCTGCACTCTCTGCGCAGGCAAATCGGAATTGTTCAGCAGGATGTGTTCCTTTTTTCCGGAACGATGAGAGAAAACATTGCTTACGGCAAGCTTGATGCAACAGAACGAGACATTTGGCAGGCAGCAAAGCATGCACAGTTAGAAGAACTGATCTATTCTCTTCCGGACGGACTTGATACGGTCATTGGAGAGCGGGGCGTCAAACTATCAGGCGGGCAAAAACAGCGCTTGTCCATTGCAAGAATGTTCCTTAAGAATCCTCCGATCCTTATCCTTGATGAAGCTACCTCCGCCCTTGATACCGAGACGGAAAAAGCCATTCAGGAATCTCTGGCCAAGCTGTCTGCAGGCAGGACAACGCTTGTCATTGCCCATAGACTGGCAACGATCAAAAACGCAGACAGAATCATTGTGGTCAATAAAGAAGGCATTGCTGAACAGGGTTCACATGATGAACTGATGGCAGAAGGGAAAGGGTACCGCAGGTTATATGAAGCACAGTTTCAGTCTTGAACCGCTTGCCGCTGGTGAATTTCAGATTAATGGACGGATTGGTTTACACATAAAAATGGTGTGTTTACTGATATTCGGACGGATTCCACTGATACAAACCGAGGTTTCACTGATAGACAGTCAAGTTATACCGATAAGACTCAAATTTACGCCGATACTTTTTCTTTCAGACTCAAAATAAAGACAAAAAGCTGATCCGTCACCCGGATCAGCTTTTTTTAGTTCAACTTCGTATTCAAAGGCTTCAATTTCGCTTCAATTTCCGCACGGCGATTTTCAAGGAACGGCGGAAGAGCAAGTGATTCGCCCAGATGATTCAGTTCTTCATCTGTATCAAATCCAGGTCCGTCTGTTGCAAGCTCGAACAGAATGCCATTCGGTTCTCTGAAGTAAAGAGAACGGAAGTAAAAGCGGTCTACAAATCCTGAGCTTGGAATTCTCTCAGATTTGAGTTTTTCAATCCATTTATGCATTTCTTCTTCATTATCCACACGGAATGCAACGTGATGGACACCGCCGCGGCCAAGACGTTCCTGAGGAAGATCGAGGCGTTCTTCAATGTGAACCTCTGCCCCTGATCCGCCTTCGCCTGTTTCAAATACTAAAATATCAGGCTGTCCAGACACGTCAGATGGATAACTTCCCTTCGCTCTAAACCCGAGAATATCTGTTAGAATTTCAATGGTTCTCTCAGGCACTGCAACTGTTAACTTAACAGGTCCAAGACCAATGATGGCAAATTCGGCTGGAACCGGACTTTTATCCCAAGGCTGTCCTCCGGCAACTCCAGCATTCTTTTCATCAGAAACCAAGATCAGACGCTGTCCTTCAAAGTCCCTGAATGACAAAGTCTGGCGGTTTCCCGCTTGAACAATCTCACCATGTTCCACATTGTGTTCTTCAAATCTTTTTTTCCAATATGCAATGGCATCGTCATTCCGTACACGCAGAGATATTGCAGATATACTGTTGACCCCTTCATGTACGCGTCCTGCATTTGGAATTTCAAAGAAGGTAAGCTCCGTCCCGGGATTTCCCTTCTCATCTCCATAAAATAGATGATAAACAGATACATCATCCTGGTTAACGGTTTTCTTTATTAATCTTAAGCCTAACGTTTTTGTATAAAACTCATAGTTTTCAGGTGCTTTAGCTGTGATGGCTGATACATGGTGAATCCCTTTTAGCGGCTGCATGTTTATCCCTCCAAATATTATCTTGAATTCGAGATATTTTCTATACTTACAATATACACGCTCTGATTTGGGATGTCAAATAAAGCCGGCTTGTGTTTTTTAAGCATTCCCTCTTCTCTCTTTTTAACTGTTGGAAAAACTTTCATATTTTGCTAGTATCAAAGAGGAATGTTTTATAGGAGGGATCTCATGAGCTCTGGAGATGACAAGAGACGGAAAAACTTAAAAGTCATTCAGTTTGATAAGGACAAAAACAGTTTAATTGAAACGCTGCAGCCTAAGGAAACGTTCGAAGATGTCGGCGGGCTGGAAGACGTTAAAAAGCGGATCCGCATGGACTTTATCATGCCCATCCAATCTCCTGAGTTTTTTCAGGCATACGGAAAAACAGGCGGAGGAAGCTTGCTGCTGTATGGTCCTCCGGGATGCGGAAAGACTTTCCTTGCTAAAGCGATTGCCGGTGAAATTGATGCAAGCTTCATTCACTTGGAGCTGCAGGCCATTCTCTCTATGTATGTAGGACAAAGTGAGCACAATCTCCATGATATTTTTGAAAAGGCACGTGAGCAAAAACCGTGCGTCCTGTTTATCGATGAATTGGATGCGCTCGGAGGCAATCGTCACCGCATGAGCCAGCACCATGACCGTGTGCTTGTCAATCAGCTTTTAGTTGAGCTTGACGGCCTGCAGTCTTTCAACGATCAGGTGTATATTATCGGCGCCACGAACACCCCTTGGTACCTTGATCCTGCCCTGCGCCGTCCAGGAAGATTCAATTCGCTGCTGTTTATTCCGCCGCCGTCTGAAGAGGAACGTGAGCTGATTCTTTCCATCAAAACCAAAGATAAGCCGCAGGATAAGCTTGATCTGTCTAAAATTGCAAAGGTTACCAGCCATTTCTCAGGGGCAGATTTAACCCAGGTAATCGATGATGCCATATCCAAAGCGATTGAGCGTTCTCTTGAACAGGGCTCCCTTCAGCCAATGTCCAATACCGATTTAATGAAGTCAGCCAAAGATCGGAGCCCCACGACCCTTGAATGGTTTGCCACCGCAAAAAATTATGCTACCTTCAGCGATACAAATAAAGATTACAAGAATGTGCTTCACTATATGAAGACACACGGAATCAGGTAGGATATGATAAATTTTCATCTTCAACAAATCGGGCGCATTCAAAAGCTCAGAGACTGGAGAAGATACGATGAAGCGATTGAAGAAGCACAGCACCTCATCTCATTGGACCCTGAAATTGCCCAATCTTATTCAATCCTTGCACACGTTTATTCTCATAAAGAAGACTTTGAATCAGCGATTTACTTTTCAAAAGAAGCATTAAAAAAGGACCCTGAGGACTATACCGGCAACTTCCTGCTCGTCAGTTCTTATTATCAGACCGGTGATATGAAGGCTTTCGATCTTTCGGTTGAAGACGCATTGCGATTGTATCCGGACACAGCACATTATTATTATTTAAAAGCCATGAGAGCTTTTCATAAAAACAAGGTCAAGGATTCCCTTAAGCTAATGGAGAGCGCTCTTGCGCATGAGAGCGAAGATCCTGTTTACCTTGCAGCTTACTGTGACTTCCTTCTCCTTGCCAACAAGAAAAAAGAATCCAGGGAATTCGAACGGATTGCCTTAGAAAAAAATGAGAATGATCCGCACGTCTTCTTTTCCTTGGCTGGTACTGCTTTTAATCGCGGGGACTACAAGCAGGCCAGAGAGATGAGCCGGCTTGCTGCCGAAATCGAGCCTGAGGAAGAAACATACAGAGAGCAATACGTGGAATTATTGAAAACAGCCTATCCCATTCATACATTCTTCCTGCGTATTGTACAGGTGAATTCCTTTTTGAGAAGAAAATCAGCGGTCTTATTGTGGATTGTTCTGATGTTTATCTTTTTTGTCTTAAACCCGCTCTTCTGGCTGTACCTGTTATGCGTACTGTGTCCTTATTATGTCAGCAATTTCATAACTGGCCTGCTTGTAAGACGGAAGCTCGGCATTACCCGAAGGAAACAGAAGACCAGCATTTCAACTGCCATTCTAACTGGAATATTCATTGTTTTGGCTGGAATGGGAGCCGTATCAATCTTCATGAAATAAATATCTTTTCCAGCACATTCAGCTGTTTCCCTTTTTTATCACCGGGGGTATGGTAAGAAAGAGAGGTGATTCGTGTGGCATTTAATTATGATGAGGACTTTGAAAACACGGATTTCCGAAAGAATCCAGAGAAATACCGCGTGGGCAGAGGCGAACAGGGTGTCCTGCTTGTAGAGCCCTATAAAAGCGAAATCTTGCCTCATTGGCGCTTTAAAACGCCTGAGATCGCAAAGGAATCCTCGGAAAAGATTTATCATCTTTTTCTGGAATACAAAGATAACGATGACTTTGTCGGTATGGACATGGCACGGAAGTTTCTGCAGATGGGATATACACGCGCAAGAAGATATGCCAATTATAAAGGCGGACGTAAGTATAAAGAAGATGGAAACATTCATAAACGGGAAATTGACGAGGAAAAAGCAAAGTCTGCTGCCATCTTTAAAGAAATGTGGATTGCCGTGAGAGAAGACGAGGAATATTTGGAATTAAAGAAAGAGCATCAGAAAAAGTATGGTTAAAAAGCCTATCATTGTCAGACAATGATAGGCTTTTTACTTTAGAGCTTATGATATTTCTCTTCAACAAGGCCGATCAGCGGATGATTTTCAGGAAGCTGTGAAACCTCCTGCAATGCACCCGAAATGCCCTTATCCTGAATCAGCTGCTGAATTTCAACCGCTTCTTCATCTTTGTCAAAGTCATATTTGAGACCTGCTGCAATTCCAGCTGCAAGATCATCAGGTGTGATTCCTTTTTCAAGCAGCCTTCTTGCAGGTGCTACAAGACGGTCATCAAAGCCTAACTTGCGTTTAGGTGATCGTCCGACTCGAGTGACTTCATCAGAAATGTGTTTATTTTCAAATCTGGCGATGATTTTTTTCACATAGTTCAAATGCTCTCCCTCGTCAAAGCCATACTCTTTTACAAGCAGCGTGCTTGTCTCACTCAGAGCACCTTCAACGAGACTTCGAACCTCTGCATCTTCAATGGCTTCCTTAACGGTAGCCAGTCCCTTTTGATACCCGGCATAAGCTGTGACAGCATGACCTGTATTTACAGTGAAAAGTTTGCGCTCAATATAAGGAATCAAATCATCAACGTAAGTGACTCCTTGAATGGAAGGCATATTTCCCTTAACCTTTGATTGCTCAATCACCCATTCAAAGAAAGGTTCAACTGATACACTCAGAAGATCCGCGTTTTCCTGAATAGGCACAATACGGTCAACGGCAGAATTAGGAAAGCCAATCCATTCTGAAACGGAATGCTGCTCTTCTTCATTTAGATATTTAAAGATTTCACTCTTCAAATGATCCGTACCGCCAATCATATTTTCACAGGCGATCACATTGGCTTCTGTCTTTTTCTCTTTGAGGCCAAGAGCGATTGTTTTTGCAACAAACTTCAGTATGTTTGGTCCCACTGCCGTTGTAATCAAGTCTGCTTCTGCAATCTTCGCAATGACTTCTTCTGCATTCTCATTGCTGTTGATTCCTTTTACGCCTGAAACAATAAAGGATTCATTTTCATCAGATGCTAATCTGACCTCATACTTTCCTTTTTCATTTAAAGCGTCAATAACTTCTTTATTGATATCAGCAAAATAAACTTCATACCCTGCTCCGCTAAGCAAAGCTCCAATAAATCCGCGGCCGATGTTTCCTGCTCCAAAATGTACGGCAATCATCTTAATTCCCCTCTTCAAATAAAGCGATCAGCTCTTGTTTTGAAGTTACTTCAAGCATTTTTTGAACATTTTCTTCTTCTGAGCACAGAATCGCAATTTGAGAAAGAAGCTCTAAATGCTCCCCGTCCTTGCCGGCAATTCCAAACAGAATTTTAGCATCTTCTCCAGTACCGAAGTCTACGCCTTCAGGAACTTGAACAATGGAGATTCCAGAGTAATTGACTTCTTTTTTAGCATCTTCCGTGCCATGCGGAATCGCAACGCCATTTCCCATATAAGTTGTTGATAACTCTTCACGCTGAAGCATTTTCTCTACATAGTCTTCATTTACATATCCGTTCTCAACCAATAATTTTCCAGTTAAACGAATTGCCTCTTCTTTTGATCCAATTGTTTGATTTAGGAGGATATTTGCCTCATCCAGTATTTTTTTCATTGTCGCACTCTCCTATTTTATGAATTTTTGTGCAAGCCATTTGTGAAAGGTTTCATTTAATACGCCTGTCATTTTTGTTCCATTGCCTGATTGAAAAAGCTGAAGATTTTCTTCTGTTTCGATCAATGTCGCACTGATCAGGCTTAAAACCTCAAGCCCTGTATGAGAAAAATCATCTGGCGCAAGCAGCAGCGCAAGGGTCTTCATGTCAATTTCTCCGTTATCCATGCCAGGTACTTTATAAGGATTTTCAAGGTTAAAAATAACGAAAACCGGCTTAACATTGCAGGCACTCCGGCAATGATAAAGTGCCACTGAAGAGTCAGGAATACCAAGTCCCCCAAGCTCCTCTCTCTTTAAAAGCTCGGCTGTCAGTGTTTCCGAATCTGTAATGAGACCCTGTTCCTTCAATACCTCTGCTGCTGAAAATAAAACGTCCCGGTGGCTGCCATGATTCGAGAAATGGTAGACTCTGAAATGCCTTAGAATCTCTTTAACGGTTTTAGCTGCTTCATCAAAGACTTCAATTTTTTCAATCAGATTGACGTCGCCTAAAGCCTCCGCATAGCTTGGATGTCTGGTCATCTTTTTAGATTTGGGCGTACTTTTTAATCGTTCGCGGATTTTTTCAGCTTCATGATCCGGGAGCAGCGGTCCCACCTGTATATAATCAGAAGAATCCAGCGGCAAACTGACGGTTGAAATGATTAAATCAAAGTCTTCCAGATTCAGTTTTTTTAATCCAATCAGCGATGATAAAGCTGTTTCCGTAATTTCAGGTATTTCTTTGTGTATCCTTGTTGCAAGCATCTTGGAGGAGCCAATTCCGCTTGAACAGACGATTAATGCTTTATATGAAAAGACCTGTCTTCTTTCCTCAAGGCTTGAACCAAAGTGCAGAACCACAAAAGCCGTTTCATCATCTGGAAAGACAAGCGAAGGAAAAACGAGCTCCAGTCCTTTTTTTACAGCCTCATAGAGCTTCGGGTAGTTTTCTTTTGTCTCTTTGGCAAACGGATTATGTGTGTAGATCCCGTCTTTCATCCGGTAATAAGCCGGTTCGAGATGTGAAATCAGTCCATTGTAAAGAGATTGATTGTTTCTAAGCGGAGCGCCGAGTTCATCCGCAACGTATTCGATCAGCTGCTTCACATGCAGGGAGATTAAAGAGTTCCTTTGTTCAAAGTTGAAATCTTCATTCTGCCTTCTCGCTCTTCGAAGATGTACGGCAATCTGCGTGATTTCCTCTTCTGGAATAGAGACGCCGAACTCTTTCGTTACTTGCTCCCCGATCCGTGCTGCCATTTGAAATTCATCAGATTGAAGCACATCCTGCACATCACTTTTTACGATGGACACTGGTTCTTGCTGCGTCAGCCTTTTTACTGCAACACTTAAATGAATCAATAGGGAAAAATAAGCGTTATCCGCCATTTCATATGGCATCATTTCGATGACCGGCTTCAATGCATCATCTGCCTTATTAAGATCACAGCTGTTTAAAAAGCCTAAATACGTTTGGCTTTCAGGCTCCCTTAAAGGATCCTTCTCAATAATCTGAATGAACTCCTGCTCATCAATCGTCTCAAGCAACAGCGCTTCAAGCAATCTTCTTTTTGCTGTTTCTTCCCCTGTAAGCTGAACCCCGAATCCTCTTTTTCTTACTAATTCAAGCTGATAAGGTTTGATCTTTTCCTCTACCCGATCTAAATCATGGCTGATGGTTGCTGCAGAAACAAGCAGCTTTGACGCAAGCGCATAGAGCTTCATTTGCTCCTTGGATTGAATCAATTCGCTTATCAGCAAATACACCCGCTCATCTTGAAGATAGTCATAGGAAGACTGCGAGGACAAGTCACTCCGCAGCCGGTCTATATCTTCCTTTAGACCAGTCAGCTTCACCCCTTGCCCTGCCTTCTTCTCGATCACAATCCGGTAATTCGAAAGCGTATCTTCAAGCTTTTTCATTTCTCGGTGAATGGTTCTTGAACTCACCCCGACATCATCAGCAATCTTGTGAACCGTCATGAAGTCCGGATGGTCAAAAAGCTGCTTTAAAATATCCCGTTCTCTGGCCGTAATATACACATTTATCACCATCCCTGCTTATCTAAGCAAACGGATTACTTCTTTAATCGCTGAACCAGTTCATCATATTTAGGGCTGTTTAAAAAGTTATCAACTGAAAGGTGTTCAGCTTGAGGAACTTTAGCCTTTGCACGGTCCGTTAAGTCTTTATGCGTAATAATAATATCCGCATCACTTGGCAAATTATTTATCGCCGAGTTTGTCACATGAATATCAAGCTCTGCTTTTTTGAACTTATTTTTCAATACAGATGCGCCCATTGCACTTGATCCCATCCCTGCATCACATGCGAAGATGACCTTCTCAACATTTTTACCAGGTGTTTGTACGATTTGGGATGCAGCTGTCTCCGGCTGCTTAGCTTCCTTCAGATCTCCAACCAGTTTTTCATAAACCGGACTGTTTAAGAAATTGTCTACAGAAAGGTGAATCGCATTAGGCAATTTTTCTTTTGCACGGCTTGTTAAATCCTTATGGGTAATGACCACATCTGCATCATTTGGCAGCTGGGCAATTGCTGTATTTGTCACATCAACATCAAGCTCTGCTTTTTTCATTTTATTTTTCAGAACAGAGGCACCCATTGCACTTGAACCCATGCCTGCATCACATGCGAAGACAACTTTTTGCACATTTTGATAATGGTTTGCTGCAGATGGTTTCTTTTCGACAACCAGTGAGTCTGCAACACTGCTTTTCTTGCCTTTCATTTGCTGCATTTTCTCTGTTGCTGCTTCAATGCTCTCGTCATCAGATGATTTTGATGATTTTAATATGACACTTGCTACTAAGAATGAAATCGCTGTAGCAACCACTACCCCTAAAATCACACCTACAAAGTTCCCTCTTGGTGTCATTGCCAATAGAGCGAAGATGCTTCCTGGAGAAGGAGTGGCAACAAGTCCTGCATCAAACAGCATGAACGTCATGACACCGCTTGCTCCTCCGGCAATAGCCGCTAAGATTAACAATGGCTTCATCAAAATGTAAGGGAAGTAGATTTCGTGAATTCCCCCAAAGAAATGGATGATCGCTGCACCAGGTGAAGACTGTTTCGCATTGCCTTTTCCAAAAACCATATAGGCAAGCAAAATGCCAAGTCCTGGTCCAGGGTTGGATTCAATCAGGAATAAGATTGATTTGCCTGCTTTGGATGCCTGCTCAATGCCAATCGGGCTGAAAATACCGTGGTTGATGGCGTTGTTTAAAAACAATACCTTTGCCGGCTCTACAAAAACACTTGCTAGCGGCAGGAGACCTGCTGAAACGATTGCTTCTACTCCGCCGATAAGAATATTCGTTAATCCTGAAACCAGCGGTCCAATGGCTTTAAAAGCCACAATTGTTAACAGACCCGCTAAAATCCCTGCTGAAAAATTATTGTAAAGCATTTCAAAACCAGATTTGACTTTATCCTTGAACATCTGGTCCACTTTCTTAATTAAATACCCGCCAAGAGGACCCATAATCATGGCTCCCAAGAACATAGGGATTTCTGAACCTACGATTACCCCCATCGTTGCCGTTGCACCAACGACACCCCCGCGCAAATCATAAACCATGCGACCGCCGGTAAATCCGATCAGCAATGGCAGGAGATAAGTGATCATCGGTCCTACAAGCTCTGCCAATTCCTTATTCGGCCACCAGCCTGTTGGAATAAATAGAGCTGTGATCAGCCCCCAAGCGATAAATGCTGCAATGTTCGGCATGATCATTCCGCTTAAGTGACTTCCAAAGCGCTGAATGCGTACCTTTATATCTGAATTGTTTTGGTTTGACATATCGTTAACCTCCCCGCTGAATTGAAAGCGTTTAAACTTTATATCTCTATCTTACGGTTCATCGCTTCTCCCTACAATTTAAAGAAAACCCAACTTTGTCATATGCACTGTTGCCAACAATAAAATGATTGGTACAAACGCTTACTGACTAGTAAACTATAAGAAAACAATTCTGGAGGTGCCCATGAACATCCGACTCCTGAACAGACATGATGCAAACCTTTACCGGAAGATTCGTCTGGAAGGTTTAAAAAACAATCCTGAAGCATTTGGATCAAGCTACGAGGAAGAACATCTTTATCCGATTGATCTTTTTAAATCGAGACTTGAATCAGATACAGCCTTTACATTTGGCGCTTTTGAAAATGACGAACTTGCCGGTGTCGTCTCATTAGTAAAAGAAACGAAGGTCAAGCTTAAGCATAAAGCTTCCATTTTCGCGATGTATGTCTCTCCTCCTTATCGCGGAAGCGGCATCGGAAAAAAGCTGATGTCTGAAGTAGTAATAAAAGCACAGGCGCTTGAGGATACAGAGCAGATTCAGTTATCTGTAGTAAGCACAAACCAGTCAGCCAGGCAGCTGTACACTTCATTTGGCTTCACTGTTTATGGGCATGAAAAAAGAGCGCTGAAAGCTGATGGCATTTATTATGATGAGGATCACATGGTTTTATTTTTATGAGCGGGCTTGTTTTCTGTTTATCCGTCTAAATCAAGCTATCCGCCAACACAAAAACGGACCAGTATTTGGTCCGTTTTTGTGTTGGCCGTTCAATTGAAATGCTTATAGAGCAGCTGAACGGTGCTCCGTTTAATGTTCCGTCTTCTGCAAGTGAAGTGATAAATGCAATCGGTCTTGGAATAATGCTTCCTGTTCATTTTCCCTCTCTGTATTAAGCTGGATCAATGCTCAGCACTGCCATACCCCCTACCGTTCTCTAATTGTAAATGGAGCAAGTACCTTTTCAATTTTATCTCTTTGCGCCTCATACCATTCCGGCAGCATCAGCTTTTCTCCAAGCGTCTCTTCATCATGAGCAAAGCCCGGAGGATCTGTCGCAATTTCAAACAGGATTTCACCGTGTTCTCTGAAATAGATCGCATTAAAATATTGACGGTCCTGTACAGGAGTGACTTGATATCCGCCGTTCGCTACATGCTTTTGCCACTTAAGCTGATCCTCATCATTTTCTGCACGGAACGCAATATGATGCACCGTTCCGACTCCCATTTGCCCGCGGCCGATTGGGCTCATTTTTAAATCAATCACATTTCCAATATCACCTTTTGATCGAAAACGGGTAAAATCTCCTTCCTGCCCGATTTTTTCAAATCCCATGATGCTCTCCAGCAGTTCCGCCGTTTTCTCAGGCTGGGCAGATAAGAGAGTTGCTCCGCCAAATCCTTTTATCGCAACATCAGATGTGACGCCGCCAAACTCCCACGTGTTTGGTTCTCCCTCTTCCCGCTCAACAATTTCAAGGTGCAGACCATGCGGATCATCGAACAGCAGATACTGCTCACCGAACCGTTCCATTTTTGAAAATGATACATTCATCTTTTCAAGTCTTGCTTCCCAAAAATTCAATGCACCTTCTGGAACAACATATGAAGTGACTCCAACCTGACCGTCACCGATTTTCCCCTGATAAGCATCAGGCCAAGGGAAAAACGTAATAATCGTTCCAGGTTTACCCGCTTCATCTCCAAAATAAAGATGATACGTGCCGGGATCATCAAAATTGATTGTTTGCTTTACCAGTCTCAAGCCAAGAATTCCTGCATAAAAGTCCGCATTTTCCTGGGGATGACCAACGATTGCCGTAATATGGTGAATGCCTGCTGTTTTCTTAGTCATTGAAAATCTCTCCTTTTTAAATTGTATCTTCTCACAAATCATCTATATAAAACCTTTGCTAATAATTATCTCGAATTCAAGATAATTTTAATTCATTTGATTACACATGTCAACGAATTGCCCATTTTCCAAATTTTGTTGTTATTTTATTAACAATACTGTACGTCGCACACTATTATAATATTGGAGGTGTCATATGAATGAATTACTGAACTCGTTAACCACTGAACTAAGAAGAGGAACCCTTACAATCGCTGTCCTCAGCAAGCTTCAATCACCTCAATACGGATATTCTCTCGTCCAGCTTCTTGAAAAAAACAACATTATAATCGATCAAAGCACTCTCTACCCCTTACTCCGCAGACTGGAAAAACAAGAACTCCTTATAAGTGAATGGGAACTGACAGAGACTCGGCCAAGAAAGTATTACAAACTGAGCGATTTTGGAAGAGAGGTGTACGAACAGCTAAAGGAGGAATGGCTAAGAACTTCTGCTCAAATGAAAAAGCTTTTAGAGGAGGAATGATTCAGTGAATCTGATTCATCTATATATTAATGAGGTTACAAGAAGGCTTCCCGCTAAATCTCAAGAGGATATTGCCCTTGAGCTGCGCTCAAATATTGAAGATATGCTGCCGGAGGACTATTCCGAAGAAGATGTAAAAAAGGTACTGACTAAACTTGGAAATCCCTCTGACATGGCACAAAAATACTCAGATAAACCAAATTATTTAATCGGCCCTGTTTTGTATAGTTCTTATCTGTACGTCATGAAAATCTCCCTTGTTGCTGCATTGTGCATCACCTTTTTATCCAGATTTATTGATGGCATCATCCAGCATCAGAGTGAAGTATCCATTTTTTCTCTCATGCTGACTATTTTCCTGGACATTCTTATCGGGTCCCTTCTGGTAAGCTTTCAAGTGTTTACATGGGTAACTCTGACCTACGCCTTTATGGAACGCGCTGTAACTATACGTGATCATGTAAAAAACAATAAATGGACACCTGACAATTTACTAAGTTTGACCCATATTCCTAAAAGAACCATTCCAAGGTGTGAACCCATTTTCGAATTATTTTCTACGGTACTGTGGGCTTCTATATTTCTGAATGCATCGAATCTGCTTGGCTGGTATACAAAGGAGGGAACAGGTCTTGAAGACCTTAAACTTGCAGCCCCTCTATTTCAGGCAGATATTCTTAAAATGTATCTCCCCGGCATTGCTGTCATTTTTGCAATAGAAATGTGTATAGCGATTTACAAGCTTTATTCAGGCAGATGGAACAAAGGGCTCTCTTGGCTCAATACTCTCAGCAATCTCCTTTTCTGCAGCTTTTACTGCATCATGCTCCTGAATCCAGAGCTTTTCAATCAAGATTTTATCAGCCTGTCGATGGGATCAATTGGCGTACAGCCTGATAATTACGATGAGGTTTGGGCTAAATGGATCTGGGCTTCAGCTGCCATCGTCATTCTCTTTTCAATAGTGGATGTGGCAAAAGGGTTCAGAAACAGCCGAAAGAATATTCTTTAACAAGCAAAAGGTGTTTACCCTGTGGTAAACACCTTTTTCCTCTTATTTAAACAATCGCCTCAAGTGTCACGTCAATATTCCCTCTTGTTGCTTTTGAATAAGGGCAGAATTCGTGAGCCTTGTGAACAAGGTCTTCTAATTGATCTTTTTCAATGCCTGTCCCTTTTACGTCCAGCTTTACGGCTAATTTGAAGCCGCCGTCAGCCTCATCTTTTAGAAAGCTTACATTAGCGGTTACCTCAGATTCAAATTTCACTTTTTCATTTCTGGCCATAAGCTGCAGGGCCCCATCAAAACATGCGGCGTAACCAGCTGCAAACAGCTGCTCCGGATTTGTAGCTTGAGGCATTTTTTCCGCTCGCGGCGAACCCGGCATAGCAATATCCATATTGATGACGTCATTTGATGAGTGTACTTTCCCTTCTCTTCCGCCTACTGCTGTAACAGATGTAGTAAACAATGCTTCTGACATAGTCCATACTCCCTTTCATATGTAAATTTTTCTTGCTCTATTTTATTTACCCTGTTTTCATCTTAATATGCGTCTGAATGGGTTTATGAACTAAAAAAGGCACTCCTTCTTCATGAAGAAATGCCTGTGCATCAGCTTTTTTGCTCTCTTTGCTCATACATGTTGCTGCGTATCTTCATCCATTCGAACAGATGAGTCACAATCACTTTTAATACCGCATAGCCCGGCACGGCAAGAATAATGCCTACTACTCCGAATAAATTTCCTGCAGTCAGAATAACGAAAATGATGGTAATCGGGTGAATATGCAGATTCCGTCCCATGATTTGAGGAGAAATAAACTTACCTTCTACTAATTGGACAATTGTCCATACTATAATCAATTTGAGCACCATAAACGGTGATGTAACAAGCGCAATGATGAATGCAGGCGTGATTGCAATAGCCGGTCCTAAGTATGGAACAACGCTTGTAAAAGCTGCAATTAGAGCAAGAAGCGAGGCATACTCCAGCCCAATAATCAGAAACCCTATGTACATCAGGGCACCTATGCAAAAACTCACAATGATCTGTCCTCTAATATAAGAACTGATTTGATTATTCATTTCATGCATGACTTTATAGGTTGAGCCACGGAATGTAACCGGCATGAACTTAAGAACATACGGTCCAAGCTTTTTGCCGTCTTTTAAAAGATAAAACAAAATGAATGGCAGCGTGACGAGCGCAAGAATAAAATCCTTTACGATTCCAACGATATTCCCGATGCCGGCAAACATATTATCTATAATGGTTGAGGCCTGATCAGAAATTTGCTTGGATAGATCTGCAACGTTGATGTTCAGTGTCTTCTGCGCCTGATTTACAAAATCACTTCCGACAACATCTCTGACCAGCTGCTCAACATCGCTTGTATATTGCGGAAAACTTTTTATCAGACTCATTACCTGTTCCTTAAGAAACGGGATAACTGACACAATCAGAATGGTCAGCAATCCAATAATCACAAGAAAAAGGACCAGGATTGTATAGATTCTTCTAATGCCTTTTCTTTCAAAAAAATCGACAACCGGATTTAATAGATAATAAACGATGGCCGCAAGAATAATCGGCAGCAGAATCGTTTTAATTAATACCTCAATCGGCGTGAAAATAAAAGATACTTTCATAAAGACAAGAATGTTTAATCCAATCAGAAGCAAAATCAGAAGAAACAGAACAAATCTATTATTAAGGATAAACCTTTTAAACGTCCCTACTCTGGGATTTACCGGTTTCATGAGTGTCCTCCTTTTCTCTCTATGCACTCAGATAGAAACACTATCTAAGCTTATTATAGAGGCTTTTTTTGAAAAATGAAAATAGGACCAGCGGTTGATTCCATAAAACCGATCTATTACTGATTTTGAGGACTTATTGGGCTTCTTTGCTCCGTAATATCTGATCGTTCACTCAACATCTTTACAGCGGAAGGGTCTTTGGGTGCTGCAAACTCTATTTTGTCGCACTTCCCTGCAGTGGGTCAGCCTTCTTGCTGCTGCTAACTCTATTTTGTCCCACTTCTCTGCAGCGGGTCAGCCTTCTTGCTGCTGCTAACTCTATTTTGTCCCACTTCTCTGCAGCGGGTCAGCCTTCTTGCTGCTGCTAACTCTATTTTGTCGCACTTCCCTGCAGTGGGTCAGCCTTCTTGCTGCTGCTAACTCTATTTGTCGCACTTCTCTGCAGCGGGTCAGCCTTCTTGGTGCTGCTAACTCTATTTTGTCGCACCTCTCTGCAGCGGGTCAGCCTTCTTGCTGCTGCTAACTCCAAACTCCATATCGACGCTCAATTTTGATCACCAAAACAGCCCAAAATTATTCTCAAAGCTCTTTTTAAAAGACAGCAAAAAGGACAATCCAGTCCGGATTGTCCCTGATCCTCCTTCTTATTATTTGCTGATAAACATTTGCGTCCAGTAATGGCCGTAAGATCCGCCTTTAGCGTAGCCTACGCCAATTTCTTTGAAATTAGAAGACAGAATGTTCTTGCGGTGTCCTTCGCTGTTCATCCAGGCTGTTACAACGCTTTGTGCAGTTGTTTGGCCGGCTGCGATATTTTCTCCGGCATAGCTGTACTGAATGCCGAAGCTCTTCATCATATCAAATGGAGAACCGTATGTAGGCGATGTGTGACTAAAGTAGTTCTTGTCACGCATATCTTCTGATTTGTATCTTGCAACACGGGCAACTTCCCAATTAGCGGTAAGCGGCTTTAAGCCGTATTTCGCACGCTCTTTATTGACAAGCGTGACCACTTCACTTTCCATGCTTTGATAAGCGCTTCCAGAAGGGATGTTAAGAGATTGGCCTGGATAGATCATATTAGCATTCTTAACATTCGGATTGGCTTTAATCAATTCAGGAACACCAACCTGATATTTCGATGCAATTTTCCACATCGTGTCACCGCTTTTAACGGTATATGTACTTGCAGCACTTGCTTGACTGCTGAATCCAAAGGCTAGAGCGACAACCAACAACATAACTGAAAAAGATTTTAATGTTTTCATAGTTTTATTTTATACGAATACTAGATTAGAAGAATAGCGGTAGTATTTACCGAAAAAAAGCGTTTGACTTTTTCTCCAATATAGAACTGTCCGTTTTTTGAAAAGGCTTTCTAAAAAGAAATTGATAAATCACTATTCTTCGTTTTTTTCTGCAAAAATCTTTGACATTCATATACAAATGATGTAAAGTACCAAATGGACGAACAATTAAATTAGTATTTAACAATAACATTCGTATTTAGGGGTGTATTTTAGATGGAAAACGTATTTGATTATGAAGATATTCAGTTAATACCTGCAAAATGTGTAGTAAACAGCCGTTCAGAGTGTGACACAACGATTGCTTTAGGAAAACATACATTCAAGCTGCCAGTTGTACCTGCCAATATGCAGACGATTATAGATGAAAGAATTGCTGTGAACTTAGCGGAGAATGGTTATTTCTATATCATGCACCGTTTCCAGCCGGAGAAAAGAAGCTCATTTATTCAAGATATGAAATCTCGGGGCTTAATCGCTTCAATCAGTGTTGGTGTAAAAGAAGAAGAGTATGGCTTTATTGAGGAATTAGCTGCTGAAAACCTAGTGCCGGACTATATTACGATCGACATTGCCCACGGCCACTCAAATGCGGTTATTGAAATGATCAAGCACATCAAGAAACATCTTCCTGAAAGCTTTGTCATTGCTGGAAACGTCGGCACTCCAGAAGCCGTAAGAGAGCTTGAGCATGCCGGTGCAGATGCAACAAAAGTAGGCATTGGACCTGGTAAAGTATGCATCACGAAAATTAAAACCGGCTTTGGTACAGGCGGCTGGCAATTAGCTGCACTGCGCTGGTGTGCAAAAGCAGCAACGAAACCAATCATTGCTGACGGCGGCATCCGCACTAATGGAGATATTGCGAAATCTGTTCGATTCGGAGCATCAATGGTGATGATCGGTTCCCTGTTCGCAGGCCACGAGGAATCTCCTGGTGAAACAATTGAAATGGACGGAAAGCTTTACAAAGAATACTTCGGATCAGCATCCGAGTTCCAAAAAGGCGAAAAGAAAAACGTAGAAGGCAAAAAAATGTACGTGGAGCATAAAGGCGCTTTAAAAGATACACTGACTGAAATGGAGCAGGATCTTCAATCATCCATCTCTTATGCAGGCGGAAACAAACTCGATGCTATCCGTACAGTTGATTATGTGGTCGTTAAGAACTCGATTTTTAATGGGGATAAGGTTTATTAATAATAAAGGAGCAAGGCTTCGAAGCCTTGCTCCTTTTTCCGTTAGCCGGGTATCTCAGTTACAGGTTTTTCATGCGATTCCCTTTTACAAAGACAGCACGGAAAAGCTTTATTAAAATTCATGTGTGCAAAAAAGCAGCCGGCGTCATCTTTCCACTACGGCTGCTTTTTTCCTTCATTCTTTTATTGGGTGGAACTGACCTTTATGACTGACTCAATGATCTTGCCCCAGTCTTCCGTATGAATTTCATGCCCTGTTCCTTCAAGCGTCACCATTTCTGCATTTGGAATGGCTTTTGCAAGAGCCAGGCCATGTTCAAACGGCAGGGCCGGGTCATCTGTTCCATGAATGATAACAGACGATACGTCTATCTCTCCCATACGATCCAAGTAATCCTCACCGCCGCCAAGGAGAACATAATTGAAACGGCTTTGTATTTGTTTCGCGCGGCTGTACTCTCTTTCCGCCAGAAGATACATTCTTTCTTTTTCAAAAGACTTGGCACCAGAGAGTACCTTCCATCCTTCTGCGAGATAAGAGATGGATGATTCCCGGTTTGACCAGTCAATTGAAGCACTTTTTGCATGATAATCCAAAATGCGCTGATCCATCTGCGGAAGTTTCGCTTGTTCTGTTCCGAAGACACTTGATGCAATGATCGTCAGTGTCCGGACACGTTCCGGATTCTTTATAGCCATAATCTGGCCGATCATCCCGCCTAGCGACATGCCTGTGATATGAGCCTTTTCGATCGAGTAGGCATCCAGGATACCAATGGCATCATCTGCTAAATCTGTGATCGAATAATGGGATGTCCCTGGTTCGTAAACCGTTGATCTTCCTAGATCACGATGATCGTATCGGATGACGAATCTTCCCTCTTCAGCAAGAAGCTGACAAAATTCCTCATCCCACCAGTCAAGTGAGGACATAGCCCCCATAATTAAAAGTACCGCAGGGTCACCGGGGTTTCCAAAGCTTTCTGTATAAATTTCGACCTGGTTTATATTCAACAATTGTTCGTTCATGTATTAAATCCTCCGTTATTTTTATTTTCACATCGCGCTTTGTGAGGCGCAGATCAATAACCTCTCAACGGAGTTTTGGCCTGCACCTTGAATTATCTTTGTTTGATCCATTTGATAATCATGGCGTGACGGCCTCCTTTTCATCATTGATTTATGGGATTACCCACACATTAATTTTACGATATTTTCCTTAATTTTACATGAACCCTTAGTCGGAGGCATTTTACTATGCGAGATGGTTATCTATCCTCCTTCATACTCAGCTCCCCCGCTCTTAGGAAGGTTACAAAAAACCCCTATTCATTTCTGAACAGGGGGTTTTTACCTATTTATTCAACCGTAACACTCTTAGCAAGGTTACGCGGCTTATCAACGTCACAGCCTCTGTGAAGAGCTGCATAGTAAGCAATCAGCTGCAAAGGAATGACAGAAGCAAGTGGTGTCAGTTCCTCATGGATAGCAGGAAGAACGAAACGGTCATCTTCTTCTTCTAGACCTTTAAGCGAGATGATGCATGGGTTAGCTCCGCGTGCTGCTACTTCTTTCACGTTTCCGCGGATGCTTAAGTTTACGTGCTCTTGTGTTGCAAGCGCGATAACAGGCGTGCCGTTTTCAATCAGCGCGATTGTACCGTGCTTAAGCTCTCCTCCGGCAAATCCTTCTGCCTGGATGTAAGAGATTTCTTTCAGTTTAAGCGCACCTTCAAGTCCTACATAGTAGTCAACCGAACGGCCGATGAAGAAGCAGTTGCGTGTTGTTGAAAGGTATTCGCGGGCAATGTATTCCATTTCGTCTTTTTGATCGCAAAGGACTTCCATTGCATTGGCCACGATGCCAAGCTCTTTTACAAGGTCAAAGCTTAACTCAACGCCTCTTGCTTCAGCTGTTACAGCTGCAAGAATAGCAAGAACACCTAATTGTGCTGTATAAGCTTTTGTTGAAGCAACAGCAATTTCAGGACCAGCATGCAGCAATAACGTGTGGTTCGCTTCACGTGAAAGTGTTGAACCAGGTACGTTAGTGATGGTTAATGACTGGTAGCCAAGCTCTTTAATTTGTACAAGAACAGCCCGGCTGTCCGCAGTCTCACCGCTTTGTGAGATAAAGATGAATAACGGCTTTTCTGATAAAATCGGCATGTTGTATGAGAATTCACTTGCAACGTGAACTTCTACTGGTTTTTTAGCCCATCTTTCAATGAACTGCTTGCCGACAAGGCCTGCATGGTAGCTTGTTCCGCACGCTACAATATAGAGGCGGTCTGAAGCATTGATAGCATCAACAATTGCCGGGTCCATTGTCAGCTTGCCTTGGTCGTTTTGATATTTTTGGATGATTTTGCGCATAACAAGCGGCTGCTCATCCACTTCTTTTAACATGTAGTGAGGGTATGTTCCTTTTTCGATATCACTGGCATCTAATTCAGCTGTATAAGGAGCACGGTCAATTGTTTCACCTTGAAGGTTTTTGATTGTCACAGCTTCACGTTTCACAATGACGATTTCTTTATCCATTAATTCTACATATTGATCTGTTACCTGCAGCATCGCCATTGCATCAGATGCAACAACGTTGAAGCCTTCTCCAAGACCAACAAGCAATGGGCTTTTATTCTTTGCAACAAAAATCGTATCTGGATTTTGATTGTCTAAAAGCGCGATTGCATAAGAACCTTTTAAAATGGAAAGAGTCTGGCTGAACGCTTCTTCCACGTCCGCTCCCTTATTAACGAATTGTTCAATAACCTGAACAACTACTTCTGTATCTGTATCACTGACAAGCGCAACATCCTGAAGATATTCGCGTTTCAGGCTTGAATAGTTTTCAATAACACCATTATGCACAAGTGTAAAGCGGCTTGATGCACTTTGATGAGGATGTGAATTGCGTTTGCTTGGTGCACCATGAGTCGCCCAGCGAGTATGTCCAATCCCTGCTGTAGACATTACATTAGCATCCACTTCTTCACGAAGAATGGCAATGCGTCCTTTTTCTTTGAAAACGTGCACTCCGTCTTCATTGATGACGGCAATGCCCGCTGAGTCATATCCGCGGTATTCAAGCTTTTCAAGTCCACGCAATAAGATTTCTTTTGTATCCTGTTGTCCAATATATCCTACGATTCCGCACATAATTAAAGTATCCTCCCAAATAGGCGGGGGGACAGGTCAAGCCACGGGGACTGTCTTCTGTCCCCTCACACATGTCTATATTTTTTAGTTTGATTACGTTCTTCCCTTTGTGCAAAAAGTTGCCTCTTTGTTTTAAGGAGAGAGCTTACGGCTGTAATCATCAACCGGGAGGCATCCGCCGAACTTTCGATAATCCTCCATCCTCGTCAACTAAGCTGTTTTCGGTCCGCTTAGTTCAGGCGCTTTTCATAAATAAATACAACCTCACAATGCCCCTTTCCATTCTAAAATAAAAACACAAAAGTAATCATACTATACCAACCTTCAAATCGTCAATTCAGTACTTTGCAAATGTGGACAGAAAGATGCACTCTTCAGTATATGTTTTTTTTGAAAAGATTGTTCTTGACTGAGTTACCCTATTTTATCACCTTCTAAACATCGAGCAGCCAAGCTGCTGCCTCGCTGCGATTCAGATAAAAAAAGACAAGAAACAATGAGGTATGTTTATAGTATTCGACTGGTCCCCTCACGTTTATGTCTGTGAATTTCAGTCAAAAAAGGGCCTGCCTTATTGGCAGACCCTTGTATCCCTTATTCTGTTCCCATTTCTTCTTTCACAACAGCGACGATGCGCGTAACGTACTTCTCGCATAATTCTGCTGTTGGCGCTTCTGCCATTACGCGCACAAGCGGCTCTGTACCTGAAGGGCGGACGAGAATCCGTCCGTCGCCATTCATTTCACTTTCTACTTCTGCAATCACTTGCTTCACTTTCATGTTGTCCGTTACTTTATGCTTATCTGTTACCCTTACATTGATAAGCAATTGAGGGAATTTCTTCATTTCAGCTGCAAGTTCAGATAACGGTTTGCCCGTTACTTTCATGATATTTACTAATTGAATAGCTGTCAGCAGACCATCACCCGTTGTATTGTGATCCAGGAAGATAATGTGGCCAGACTGCTCGCCCCCAAGGTTATAATCCCCTTTTTTCATTTCTTCAACAACATAACGGTCTCCTACAGCCGTTTGAGAACTCTTCATGTTGTTTGCTTCAACCGCTTTATAAAAACCAAGATTGCTCATGATTGTAGAAACAACTGTTTCTTTCTTCAATCTTCCGTGTTCATTCAGGAATTTCGCACAAATAAACATGATTTGATCGCCATCAACGATTTGACCTTTTTCATCTACTGCAATCAGGCGGTCTCCGTCACCATCAAAAGCAAGCCCGACATCGGCGCCTTTTTCCATAAGAAATCCGGCTAACGCTTCAGGATGTGTAGAACCTACGCCATCATTAATATTCAATCCATTTGGAGTTGTGCCCATAGTTGATACATCGGCATCAAGATCCGCAAACAAATGTGTTGCAAGAGAAGATGTTGCACCATGTGCACAATCAAGTGCAACGTGGATGCCGGTGAAATCTTCGTCTACTGTTTGTTTCAGGAATTGAAGATATTTCTGTCCGCCCTCGAAATAGTCATTTACTTGACCTAAATCAGATCCAACAGGTCTTGGCAGTGAGTCTTCTTCTTGATCCATTAAGCCTTCTATTTCAAATTCCTGCTCATCTGACAATTTAAAACCGTCAGGACCAAAGAATTTAATTCCGTTATCTTGAACAGGATTATGTGAGGCTGAAATCATAACACCCGCTTGTGCTCCAAGTGCTTTCGTTAAATATGAAACGCCAGGTGTTGAAATAACGCCTAAACGCATTACCTCAGCACCGATAGAGAGAAGCCCTGCAACTAGGGCACCTTCCAGCATATGACCTGAAATACGTGTATCCCGTCCGATTAACACTTTTGGACGGTTCGCATCTTTTGTTAACACGTAACCTCCAAAACGACCGATTTTAAACGCTAATTCAGGTGTTAATTCACTATTTGCAACGCCTCTTACTCCATCTGTTCCAAAATACTTACCCATTCTTATATCGCTCCTTTAGACAGTTTCAATCATCATGATTGCTTAGAAGAAATTTTCACTTTTACTTCATCTTCAGGAAGGGTCCATTTAATATCCTGCGGCCCATTCACTTCTACCTTAACATCATGCTCACCATCCGACAGATCTGTCACATTCACAAATAATTCAAGATCAGACGGTTTGATATTCGCCAGTACACTCTGTGCTCCAACGACGCTTAAATCGAGCTCTTGAGATTCAGGTTCAAGGAACTGAATAATCTTCCCTTCACCTAAACCGCGGATATTAACAGGCAGATTCTCAAGTACTGTTTCTTCTTCTTTTTCAACGTCAACTTTTATTTGGATTTTTTCGGGACTTACTTTTGTCACTCCGTCAGGTACAGGGATATCTACATCCAGTACAGTATCATCTTTGATTTTGCTCAAATCCACCGTTACGCCATCTATAAATTCAAGCGGATCAATGACGTCCATTGGTCCGTATATCGTCACTTCGTTCGGCACGGCTTCAATGTTTGAGATGCTTAATCCTTCTCCAAGCTCGCCTTCATTCTTCAATTTAAAAGGAAGCTTCTTGCTTGGACTTGTAATCGGCACTGTCACATCTACTACCGAAGGGTAAACTTCTACAGGCAGAATATTTCCTTCGTCGTCATATACCGTCACCTTTGATTCTTGCTCAATTGTTTCATTTGCATTTTGAAGATTCACCCTCGACTTGATGAGAGCAATGCTGTCGATAAGTGTTTTAGAACCGGTTATTCTTACTACACTCGGTTTTACAATCGGATCCTGTGCGGTATATCCTGTTTCAATCTGGTTTTTATTGATAAAATCCACTTGAACCGGGAAATCCCGGGTAACTTTTTCCTCCACGTTTACAGTGATAATGGAAGGGTTTAAATTCACTTCAAGATTGTCCGCTATATTCTTATGCTTCAGTTGAACCCTGTGTGAGCCGATGGACAAATCCGAGAGTTCAGCATAAATTTCAAAATCTTTGAGCTGCTTTGCCTTCAATAATGAATTAGTCGGCCCGCTCAGCGTGACATCTGCCGTTTCAGGCACGCCTGTAACCACAACATTTTCTTGATCCAAATACGTTTTCACTTCAACATCAGGAATCGTTTCCGTGTCTTTTGCAGATTCAGACGGCGCAGATGGAAATACGGATGTTACTGGCCCCGGCTGTTTTTTCGGAGCCGGCGTTTCGATATTAACAGATACATAAAGCATGAGCGCCATTAAAAGAGCAATAATCCTCATTACCCAATGATTATTAATCATCTTATCCATTTTTCTTCCCCCTCCACTGCCACAGGTTTGAGGAAGTGGCCTTTGCCTGCTTTCCAAATTCAGAAACCAAAATTTCACTTAAAGCCTCAACGGTGAGATTCCTGTGAAGCTCCCCGTTTCTGGTCACAGAAATACTGCCTGTTTCTTCAGAAACAACGATTGTAATGCTATCGGTTACTTCACTGATTCCAACTGCTGCCCGGTGCCTTGTCCCTAATTCTTTCGAAATAAAAGGACTTTCGGATAAAGGCAGATAACATGCGGCCGCAGCAATCTGGTTTTTCTGGAGAATAACAGCTCCATCGTGAAGAGGTGTATTTGGGATAAAGATATTAATTAAAAGCTCAGAAGAGAGAGCTGAATGAAGCGGTATGCCCGTTTCTATGTAATCACTCATCCCTGTTTCTTTCTCAATCGTAACTAATGCGCCAATTCTTCGTTTTGCCATGTAGTCTGTCGCCTTTAAGATAGCATCGATAATCTTTTGTTGTTCTTCCTCCTCTGGAGCTCCGCTTCTTGAGAATAATTTCCCTCTGCCAAGTTGCTCAAGCGCCCTTCTCAACTCAGGCTGGAAAATAATAATGATCGCAAGAAAACCCCATGTTAATGCTTGGTCCATGAGCCATTGCAAGGTCTGCAGCCCTAAATACTGGCTGAGTGTACGAACGAGAATAATAACGATGATGCCTTTCAGCAGCTGAACGGCCTTCGTTCCCCGTATCACCATAATCAACTTATATATAACGAACCAAACGAGGAGAATATCAACGGCGATGCCGAGGTAATGCAGTAATGGGAAATCCTCAAATGCCATATTCTCTTCCTCCATCAGTTTTAGTCATTTGCATAGGACTATAACTACGATATTATACCATATATTCTGCAATTAAAACGTATTGTAGTCATATAAGCAAAGCCAGGCGCAGATAAGGGTACATACCGTTTTATCATTCTAAAAGCCATTGTGCGGCACGTGACAGAACAAAAAGGCCGCCTTAGAATAAAAGGCGACCTTTTACTTAAATATGTCGACGACCTCTTTGGAAAGAGATTTCATTTGATACCAGATCCATTCAAAAGCCTCATTGATTTCCTCAACGTCGCCTGTCACCTGACCGGCAGAAGCCATATACTTCTCTCCGTTAATCACTGTGACGTTTCCCTCAACTTTTCCTTCAATATTAATTTTTCCGCCTTTTACCGTCACATCTCCCTGAATAGTCTCACCTCTGGGTACGGTAACTGTATTATTCTCAACAACCAAATTAGGCTGCTTTGAAACACTGAAATCAGAATCAGTTGACCAGGAAGAGAATAAACTGCCTGTCATCAATAAGACGAAAAGAGAAGCAGCAGCAAGCATTGGATGACCCTTCAGCCATCTGTTGACCCCAACCGTTTTCTTTTCTTTAGGCAGACGACCCATGATGGCTTGTGTAAAATCCATCGGGGCCTCAATGTGAGATGTGCTCTGCACCAGGGCGATCGACTTCTCAAGCTCATGTAAATGCTGCGTGCAGTCCGTACATGACTGAAGATGCTCTCTCAAGATCCGCTCATCTTCCTGCTTTATATCGTTATCCAAATAATGATGGATCCGTTCTTTCATTTGTTCTGAACATTTCAACCTTATCACCTCAAATCATAAATGCCTTAATTGCTTCCTCAGTGCTTCCCGCCCTCTGTGAATTCTTGTTTTGACCGTACCGATCGGCATATCAAGAATCTCACTGATTTCAATTAAAGAAAGCTCATCAATATACTTTAATACGATGACAGAACGATATTTATCGGGGAGCTTTAAAATTTCTTTTTGAATCATTTGCTGAAGCTCCATTGTTTCCACTTGATCCTCGGGCAGAGCTACATCAGCTGCTACTTGAGAATACATGGTTAACCCTTCCGTTCCGGTTACTTCGGCATCAAGGTAATAATCAGGTTTTTTCTTTCTGATTCGATCAATCGTTAAATTTGTCGCAATGCGGTACAGCCACGTAGAAAACTTCTTATCCATGTCATAGCTGTTAATATTCACATAGGCCCGGATAAACGCTTCCTGAGCTATATCTTCCGCCTCATGGGAGTTCCCGAGCATACGGTAGCAAAGCTGATAAATTTTGTCTTTATATATATCTACGATTTCGGCAAATGCATTCTGGTCGCCTTTTTTAACTTGTTTAATCCTATTTTTTACGATCGTCTCCATGATACCCCTTACCCCCGCGCAAGTGCGGGTTCCCCTTATTACGTATAAGCCGCATAAAAGGTTTCATTTTTTTCGCATAAAAATATTTTAACAAATTTTAGGTTGTCTGTAGATGGCTTTTCAACATGTTTACCTTAAATTTTTCTTAAATAAAGGCTCTTTTCGTAAATATCGTTGCTAGTAGACTAAATGAAAACCTAAAGTGGATTGCAGCGGATAAACTTGACTTCTGCGGGAAATAGAGCAAAATGGGAGACCGCAGGCAACGCAGAGGAGGCTCCCATGCTCCCCGCGGAAAGGAACGGTTAAAATTCAGCATAAAAAAACAACCTATGCGAAAACAGCCTAAATAAAAGACACAGTTTTTATACTGTGTCTTTTTATAAAATTACAGAAGCTTTTCGCCAAACAAAGATCCCATCAATGCTACTGCTACAGTAGCTGTTTTATTCTTTTCATCTAATATAGGATTCACTTCAACAAATTCAGCAGAAGTGATGATATCTGATTCAGCAAGCATCTCCATAGCTAAATGACTCTCTCTGTAGCTGATGCCGCCAATAACCGGCGTGCCCACGCCAGGAGCATCATGCGGATCAAGTCCATCTAAATCGAGAGACAAGTGCACACCGTCTGTACGCTCTTTCAAATATTGAATCGTCTCTTCCATTACCTTTGTCATGCCGAGACGGTCAATCTCATGCATCGTATATACTTTAATTCCTTCTTCCTTGATTAATTCCTTTTCACCCTCATCAAGAGAGCGGGCACCGATAATCACAATATTTTCAGGCTTTACTTTGGGAGTATAGCCGCCAATTCTCGTTAACGTCTCATCGCCAAGTCCAATGCTCACAGCAAGCGGCATCCCATGAATATTGCCTGACGGCGAAGTGTCACCCGTATTAAGATCTCCATGTGCATCATACCAGATTACCCCAAGCTCTTTATAATGCTTTGAAACCCCTGCAAGTGTTCCAATCGCAATACTGTGGTCTCCGCCAAGCACCAGTGGAAACGAACCTGATTGAATCACTTCATCAACCTGTTCAGAAAGCTTCAAATTACCTTCTGATACCGCTTTCAAATTTCTTAAATTATTTAATGAAGAACTCTCCTCTTCACGGTTTGGACGTCCGATCTTTATATCGCCCTTATCTTCAATCTCATAATGCAGCCCTTCAAGACGCTCAACAACCCCAGCATATCTAATAGCACTTGGCCCCATGTCCACACCGCGGCGCATTTGTCCTAAATCCATTGGTACCCCGATAATTGATATTCTTTCTTTCATTTAAATCATCCCCCTTAGTAAGTAACTCTGTCTCTATTGTACTGATAAAAAGGGTGATGACTCAACTCGACAAAAACGTGTATATATATACAGAGTTTTCAGTAAAATAATTTGTACTGTATGGTGATAGCTTTAAATAGGGGAACAAGTGGTTGCAGCTGAATCGACTTTTCTGCGCAATAACCATAATTGGGGAATCTTAGAGGGTGTTTGTTTCCGCTTTTCTGCGTAAAATCCATAATTGTGGAATCATAGCGGGTGGGTGATTCCACTTTTCTGCGTAAAATCCATAATTGTGGAATCATAGCGGGTGGGTGATTCCACTTTTCTGCGTAAAATCCATAATTGTGGAATCATAGCGGGTGGGTGATTCCACTTTGCTTGTACAATAACCGTTATGGTGGAATCATAGAGGGAGTTGATTCCACTTTGCTGGCACAATAACCATAATTGTGGAATCATAGCGGGGGTTTGATTCCACTTTGCTGGCACAATAACCGTTATGGTGGAATCATAGCGGGCGTTTGATTCCACTTTTCTGCGCAATAACCGTTATGGTGGAATCATAACGGGTGTTTGACTACACTTTGCTAGCACACTACCCGTTATGGTGGAATCATAGCGGGGGTTGATTCCACTATGCTGCACATGAACCATAATTGTGGAATCATAGCTGGCCTTTGTTTCCACTTTGCCGCGCAATAAACAAAATTATGGAATCATTGAGGGGGACGGTTTCCACTTTGCTGCACAATAACCGTTATGGTGGAATCATAGAGGGTGTTTGACTCCACTTTGCTGGCACAATAACCAAAATTGTGGAACCATAGCGGATCTTTGATTACACATTTAAGTTCATGAACCATATTGTCGAGCGAAAATGATGTAATATCAATAGCAGCATAAAATAGATTAGTCTGTTCTGAAATGGATGGCAATTTTAAATCTGATCAGGCTTGGCCAGCCCGAACGAATCATGATACTTGCTGGCTTCAATTCGCAAGCAACAAAAAAGCCGTCAGACATAAAGTCTGACGGCTTTTACAGGGTACTTATGATGGAGCCTAGCGGGATCGAACCGCTGACCTCCTGCGTGCAAGGCAGGCGCTCTCCCAGCTGAGCTAAGGCCCCGATATAAAAAAAGAAGTTCTGGAGCGGAAGACGGGATTCGAACCCGCGACCCCCACCTTGGCAAGGTGGTGTTCTACCACTGAACTACTTCCGCAATAATGGTGTGCCATGAAGGACTCGAACCTTCGACCCTCTGATTAAAAGTCAGATGCTCTACCGACTGAGCTAATGGCACTTACTACTATTCGCATTTAAAATAAAAATGGCTGGGCTAGCTGGATTCGAACCAGCGCATGACGGAGTCAAAGTCCGTTGCCTTACCGCTTGGCTATAGCCCATCAATTATGTATGTAATCTATAAAATTCTAATTGACCGTAAAATGGTTTATGTTAACTAAACATATTATTTACAGTCTAGACAAGAACTATTCAGTTAAGTTTGTCTAAATGAAAGTGGTGGAGGGGGACGGATTCGAACCGCCGAACCCGGAGGGAGCGGATTTACAGTCCGCCGCGTTTAGCCACTTCGCTACCCCTCCACACATAAGTGGTGCCGGCAAGAGGACTTGAACCCCCAACCTACTGATTACAAGTCAGTTGCTCTACCAATTGAGCTACACCGGCATATAAAGTGAGAAATACAATAATGTTTATTCGCTTTTTAAAGTCGTCTGCTGCAAAGTCTTAATGGTGGAGGATGACGGGCTCGAACCGCCGACCCTCTGCTTGTAAGGCAGATGCTCTCCCAGCTGAGCTAATCCTCCGCATAAAAGATTGTATAATGTTTCACATATTAAGACTTACGTTTAAATGGTGACCCGTACGGGATTCGAACCCGTGTTACCGCCGTGAAAGGGCGGTGTCTTAACCGCTTGACCAACGGGCCGTTTTATTAGTTTAATGTAAGCTCCCAACCGGGCTTGAACCGATGACCTCTTCCTTACCATGGAAGTGCTCTACCGACTGAGCTATGGAAGCAAGGCTCCGCAGGTAGGACTCGAACCTACGACCGATCGGTTAACAGCCGATAGCTCTACCACTGAGCTACTGCGGAATAATGCTAGCCTGGCGACGTCCTACTCTTGCAGGGGGAAACCCCCAACTACCATCGGCGCTGAAGAGCTTAACTTCCGTGTTCGGCATGGGAACGGGTGTGACCTCTTCGCCATCATCACCAGACATAATGACAAAAATTATTATACTATGAAATCCGAAGATTTCAAGCTTTTTTTCGAAAGAATGTTATTCTTTCAAAACTAAATAACGTATGATAACAAGTTTCACTTTGATCTTACACTTTATTAGACTGTGGTTAAGTCCTCGAACGATTAGTATCTGTCAGCTCCACACGTCACCGCGCTTCCACCTCAGACCTATCAACCTGATCATCTTTCAGGGTTCTTACTCACTTACGTGATGGGAAATCTCATCTTGAGGGGGGCTTCATGCTTAGATGCTTTCAGCACTTATCCCTTCCGCACATAGCTACCCAGCGATGCCTTTGGCAAGACAACTGGTACACCAGCGGTGCGTCCATCCCGGTCCTCTCGTACTAAGGACAGCTCCTCTCAAATTTCCTGCGCCCACGACGGATAGGGACCGAACTGTCTCACGACGTTCTGAACCCAGCTCGCGTACCGCTTTAATGGGCGAACAGCCCAACCCTTGGGACCGACTACAGCCCCAGGATGCGATGAGCCGACATCGAGGTGCCAAACCTCCCCGTCGATGTGGACTCTTGGGGGAGATAAGCCTGTTATCCCCGGGGTAGCTTTTATCCGTTGAGCGATGGCCCTTCCATGCGGAACCACCGGATCACTAAGCCCGACTTTCGTCCCTGCTCGACTTGTAGGTCTCGCAGTCAAGCTCCCTTGTGCCTTTACACTCTGCGAATGATTTCCAACCATTCTGAGGGAACCTTTGGGCGCCTCCGTTACATTTTAGGAGGCGACCGCCCCAGTCAAACTGCCCACCTGACACTGTCTCCCAGCCCGATCAGGGCTGTGGGTTAGAATTTCAATACAGCAAGGGTAGTATCCCACCAATGCCTCCACCGAAGCTGGCGCTCCGGCTTCCAAGGCTCCTACCTATCCTGTACAAGCTGTACCAAAATTCAATATCAGGCTACAGTAAAGCTCCACGGGGTCTTTCCGTCCTGTCGCGGGTAACCTGCATCTTCACAGGTACTATAATTTCACCGAGTCTCTCGTTGAGACAGTGCCCAGATCGTTACGCCTTTCGTGCGGGTCGGAACTTACCCGACAAGGAATTTCGCTACCTTAGGACCGTTATAGTTACGGCCGCCGTTTACTGGGGCTTCGGTTCAAAGCTTCGCTTGCGCTAACCTCTCCCCTTAACCTTCCAGCACCGGGCAGGCGTCAGCCCCTATACTTCGCCTTGCGGCTTCGCAGAGACCTGTGTTTTTGCTAAACAGTCGCCTGGGCCTATTCACTGCGGCTTTTCAGGGCTATGAACCCTAAAAAGCACCCCTTCTCCCGAAGTTACGGGGTCATTTTGCCGAGTTCCTTAACGAGAGTTCTCTCGCTCACCTTAGGATTCTCTCCTCGCCTACCTGTGTCGGTTTGCGGTACGGGCACCTCTCACCTCGCTAGAGGCTTTTCTTGGCAGTGTGGAATCAGGAACTTCGGTACTAAATTTCCCTCGCCATCACAGCTCAGCCTTATATGAGAAGCGGATTTGCCTACTTCTCAGCCTAACTGCTTGGACGCGCATATCCAACAGCGCGCTTGCCCTATCCTCCTGCGTCCCCCCATTGCTCAAATGGTGAGGAGGTGGTACAGGAATATCAACCTGTTGTCCATCGCCTACGCCTTTCGGCCTCGGCTTAGGTCCCGACTAACCCTGAGCGGACGAGCCTTCCTCAGGAAACCTTAGGCATTCGGTGGAGGGGATTCTCACCCCTCTTTCGCTACTCATACCGGCATTCTCACTTCTAAGCGCTCCACCAGTCCTTACGGTCTAGCTTCAACGCCCTTAGAACGCTCTCCTACCACTGTTCGTAAGAACAGTCCACAGCTTCGGTGATACGTTTAGCCCCGGTACATTTTCGGCGCAGAGTCACTCGACCAGTGAGCTATTACGCACTCTTTAAATGGTGGCTGCTTCTAAGCCAACATCCTGGTTGTCTAAGCAACTCCACATCCTTTTCCACTTAACGTATACTTTGGGACCTTAGCTGGTGGTCTGGGCTGTTTCCCTCTTGACTACGGATCTTATCACTCGCAGTCTGACTCCCAAGGAGCAAGTCTTTGGCATTCGGAGTTTGACTGAATTCGGTAACCCGATGAGGGCCCCTAGTCCAATCAGTGCTCTACCTCCAAGACTCTCATACTTGAGGCTAGCCCTAAAGCTATTTCGGAGAGAACCAGCTATCTCCAGGTTCGATTGGAATTTCTCCGCTACCCACACCTCATCCCCGCACTTTTCAACGTGCGTGGGTTCGGGCCTCCATTCAGTGTTACCTGAACTTCACCCTGGACATGGGTAGATCACCTGGTTTCGGGTCTACGACCACGTACTAAAACGCCCTATTCAGACTCGCTTTCGCTGCGGCTCCGTCTCATCAACTTAACCTTGCACGGGATCGTAACTCGCCGGTTCATTCTACAAAAGGCACGCCATCACCCATTAACGGGCTCTGACTACTTGTAAGCACACGGTTTCAGGATCTTTTCACTCCCCTTCCGGGGTGCTTTTCACCTTTCCCTCACGGTACTGGTTCACTATCGGTCACTAGGGAGTATTTAGCCTTGGGAGATGGTCCTCCCTGCTTCCGACGGGATTTCTCGTGTCCCGCCGTACTCAGGATCCACTCTGGAGGGAACGAAGTTTCGACTACAGGGTTTTTACCTTCTCTGACGGACCTTTCCAGGTCGCTTCATCTACCCCGTTCCTTTGTAACTCCGTATAGAGTGTCCTACAACCCCAAGAGGCAAGCCTCTTGGTTTGGGCTAATTCCGTTTCGCTCGCCGCTACTTGGGAAATCGCGTTTGCTTTCTCTTCCTCCGGGTACTTAGATGTTTCAGTTCCCCGGGTCTGCCTTCAATATCCTATGTATTCAGATAAAGATACTGTTCCATTACGAACAGTGGGTTTCCCCATTCGGAAATCTCTGGATCAAAGCTTACTTACAGCTCCCCAAAGCATATCGGTGTTAGTCCCGTCCTTCATCGGCTCCTAGTGCCAAGGCATCCACCGTGCGCCCTTCATAACTTAACCTAAATGGTCAGCCGCATCTAAGATGCGTTTCGCATTTCGTTGTTTGTTCAGACATAAATGTCTGGAAAATCACTAATTATGGTAAGCGTAAATCTCAGTGAATTACTTGTTATCAATTACGTTATCTAGTTTTCAAAGAACAACCGACAAATCAGAAGATTTGTCTTCTATTATAGAGAGAATGATCTCTCAAAACTAAACAAAAACCAAAAGCGTCCTCATATATTCCTTAGAAAGGAGGTGATCCAGCCGCACCTTCCGATACGGCTACCTTGTTACGACTTCACCCCAATCATCTACCCCACCTTAGGCGGCTGGCTCCTTGCGGTTACCCCACCGACTTCGGGTGTTGCAAACTCTCGTGGTGTGACGGGCGGTGTGTACAAGGCCCGGGAACGTATTCACCGCGGCATGCTGATCCGCGATTACTAGCGATTCCAGCTTCATGCAGGCGAGTTGCAGCCTGCAATCCGAACTGAGAATGGTTTTATGGGATTGGCTAAACCTCGCGGTCTCGCAGCCCTTTGTACCATCCATTGTAGCACGTGTGTAGCCCAGGTCATAAGGGGCATGATGATTTGACGTCATCCCCACCTTCCTCCGGTTTGTCACCGGCAGTCACCTTAGAGTGCCCAACTGAATGCTGGCAACTAAGATCAAGGGTTGCGCTCGTTGCGGGACTTAACCCAACATCTCACGACACGAGCTGACGACAACCATGCACCACCTGTCACTTTGTCCCCCGAAGGGGAACCTTCTATCTCTAGAAGTGGCAAAGGATGTCAAGACCTGGTAAGGTTCTTCGCGTTGCTTCGAATTAAACCACATGCTCCACCGCTTGTGCGGGCCCCCGTCAATTCCTTTGAGTTTCAGTCTTGCGACCGTACTCCCCAGGCGGAGTGCTTAATGCGTTAGCTGCAGCACTAAAGGGCGGAAACCCTCTAACACTTAGCACTCATCGTTTACGGCGTGGACTACCAGGGTATCTAATCCTGTTCGCTCCCCACGCTTTCGCGCCTCAGCGTCAGTTACAGACCAGAGAGTCGCCTTCGCCACTGGTGTTCCTCCACATCTCTACGCATTTCACCGCTACACGTGGAATTCCACTCTCCTCTTCTGCACTCAAGTTTCCCAGTTTCCAATGACCCTCCCCGGTTGAGCCGGGGGCTTTCACATCAGACTTAAGAAACCGCCTGCGCGCGCTTTACGCCCAATAATTCCGGACAACGCTTGCCACCTACGTATTACCGCGGCTGCTGGCACGTAGTTAGCCGTGGCTTTCTGGTTAGGTACCGTCAAGGTGCGAGCAGTTACTCTCGCACTTGTTCTTCCCTAACAACAGAGTTTTACGATCCGAAAACCTTCATCACTCACGCGGCGTTGCTCCGTCAGACTTTCGTCCATTGCGGAAGATTCCCTACTGCTGCCTCCCGTAGGAGTCTGGGCCGTGTCTCAGTCCCAGTGTGGCCGATCACCCTCTCAGGTCGGCTACGCATCGTTGCCTTGGTGAGCCATTACCTCACCAACTAGCTAATGCGCCGCGGGCCCATCTGTAAGTGACAGCCGAAACCGTCTTTCCAACTTGAACCATGCGGTTCAAGATACTATCCGGTATTAGCTCCGGTTTCCCGGAGTTATCCCAGTCTTACAGGCAGGTTGCCCACGTGTTACTCACCCGTCCGCCGCTAACCTGCTGGAGCAAGCTCCAGCAAGTCCGCTCGACTTGCATGTATTAGGCACGCCGCCAGCGTTCGTCCTGAGCCAGGATCAAACTCTCCGAAGAAAATTTGTGACTCAATTTGTTGCTGACTTCAAAAATTTAAAACGTTTGGTACGCTTTTGGTTTTGTTTAGTTTTCAAAGATCATTTTCGCCATCAGTGGTGACGGCTTATATAATTTAACATGGTCTCTATCGCTGTGTCAACAACCTTTTGAAATATTTTTTTCGTTCTTTCAAATTCAAATTGTTTCTTAGCGACGAAGAATAATATACCATCTATTACACCCATGGTCAATAGAAATTATTTAATATATTTATTAAAATGCTGATCGAATTTCCCGCTGATAATTTTATACAAATTGCTAAGGAGTTCTCTTTTTTCTAAAAGAGACCTTTTTTGAACGAACGTCAAATTTTCATCGATCAGTATGTTGCTGATAATGGATAATTCCTGCTCAACCAGCAGCTCCATTTCCTGTGCTTCTTTATCATTAAAAATGAATCCTTTTGACATATGATCCTCCTCTAAGATGCCTAAGTTTTATCATTATTGCACAAGCTGTATTTTTCTAATCATATTATTAACAGCTTGGCATACATATGAGACAAGAACATTGGGACGGGGTTGATGAGGATGAACAATTTTTACGTTGTACATGTTAAAAAGATCAAGCAACTTATCATTATTGTGATAGCTGCGCTTTTTACAGCCGGGATTTTATATATAGAAAACGTCATGCAATTCCCTGTTTTTTCAACTGCAGATGGCCCTAAAGCGGTTTTTAGAGGTGAGGAAAAGGAGAATAAGGTTTCATTAACTTTTGATATCAGCTGGGGAGATGAGAAAGCAAAGCCCATTCTTGAAACATTGAAGCAAAACGGCATTACAAACGCAACCTTTTTCCTTTCTGCGGCATGGGCTGAACGTCATCCGGAAATCGTGAAGCAAATTATAAAGGATGGACACCAGGTTGGAAGCATGGGCTATGCTTATAAAAATTATACTTCTTTGGAGGCTGAGGACGTTCGCCGCGACATTCTAATGGCACAGGATGTGTTTAATGAACTTGGGCTGAAGGATATTAAACTCCTCAGACCTCCAACAGGCAATTTCAATCAAGAAATTCTTACTATAGCTGAAAGATACGGCTATACGGTTGTCCACTACAGTGTTGACTCTGATGATTGGACGAATCCAGGAGTAAATGAAATTGTTAAGAACGTCAATGACAGCGTCCAGGGCGGAGACATTATTCTGCTGCATGCTTCTGATTCCGCTAAGCAAACACAAAAAGCACTTCCCCAGATTGTTGATGGTCTGAAGCAAAAAGGATTACAGAATGTATCGGTTGCTGAATTAATCGCTAATGGGAATGCGAAAACAACTGAAGTTAAATAAAGATCATAAAAAAAGCTAAGCTCACATGGGCTTAGCTTTTTTGGCTTGAGAGTATTTCGTTAATAATAATAGCTGGTACGCATTGCAGATGAGAAGCGGAATGAGCATGAGATACAGCCAGTCCCCCTCATTTACGCGGAGAGCAGGGACCCACTCGACAGAAGTAACGACAATCATAAAGAACAAAGCCGGGATGAAAGCCATTTTATTGGTTTGCTGCATTTTGATGTAAGCTACAGCCAGACCAAAAATAACAATGAATAATGCAAGCAGGATATATGACAGAATCGATTCACCTTCTGCTGCGAACAGCTGATAGCGGAAATAAATCAAATCAAACACCACGAACAAAATCAGCACGATTTGAATGGCATTCCATAAAGCTGCTGTTTTGAATATGCCTAGACCAAAGCGATGGATCGTTAAGTATGCAAAAAAGCCCATTTGGCTAATAATACTGAAAATAAAACCAACACCAATCAGCCAAAATAAAATGGAGAGGATTTCAACAAGATCAAAAGAGACAAAAAATTTCTGATAATCTCCCCATCTTAACGCAAAGCCGACGATGCTTGTACTGATGCCTCCGACAAGCAGAGTCGTCAAAAACAAGCGAACCCAATTTCTACTGTTCAATGCAGTTTCCCCCAATATGTAATCTACTCATGAAATTTTACCAATGTCTTTCTGAAAAAGCTATTTTAATTCCCAGTATAAAAACCTTTAGATAATTCATATTAAAAATAGGCAACTTGATTATGAAAGGAGCTTTGCATACATGAATAAGCGAAGGTTGCTCTCATTATTATCGCTAATAGCCATATGTTCCTTCCTTGCAAGCTGTTCACCAAAGGATCAGCCTGCAGGACAACTTGATTATGAAGAAACAAAAAAGATGGTTGTTGATATACTGAAGACCGATGATGGAAAAAAAGCCATACAGGAAATTTTGAAAAATGATGACATGAAGCAAAATTTGATTATGGATCAAAAGGTTGTTTCAGATACTATTTCAAAAACACTGACATCTGAAAAAGGTGCGGAATTCTGGAAAAAAACCTTTGAAGATCCAAAGTTCAGTGAAAGCTTCGCCAAAAGCCTGCAGACGGAGCATGAAAAAGTCATTAAAGGATTAATGAAAGACCCTGAATATCAAGAAATGCTTATTGGCGTTCTCGAGAATCCTGAAATGGAAAAACAAACGGTAAAAGTGCTTCAAAGCCAAGAATTCCGAAAACATCTTCAGCAAGTCATTACAGAAACGATTAATAGCCCGCTTTTCAAAACAAAGATGGAAGAAACTCTCCTTAAGGCTGCTAAAGAAATGAATCAGCAAGGCGGCAGCGGAGGAAGCTCAGGCGGCGGCGAAAGCGGCGGCCAGCAATCAGAGCAAGGCGGACAAAGTGAAACTGGATCGGGCGGGTAATAAACCGCGTCCATTTAATAAAAGAGAAAAGCGCCAATCACTTGGCGCTTTTCCTTTATACACTTACAGGCACAAGTTCTGTAACCTTCTTGGCAATCCCTAAGTAAATCTCACCTGTAGGGTGATCTTTCGCGTAAACAGATGGAGCAAAGTCTTCTTCGTTCCAGTCCGGCTGCTGGAGCGGAATATTTCCAAGGACAGGCACATCAAGTTCACGTGCAAGCTTTTCTCCTCCGCCTTTGCCAAATACATATTCTTTTTCTCCAGTGAGCTTGCTTTCAAAGTAAGACATATTTTCGACTACTCCGATTACTTCATGCTCTGTTCTAAGAGCCATAGCACCCGCTCTTGCCGCTACAAATGCAGCTGTTGGATGAGGAGTCGTCACGATGATTTCCTTACAAGACGGCAGCATGGCATGAACATCAAGCGCAACGTCGCCAGTACCAGGAGGCAGATCAAGCAGCAGGTAATCCAGGTCTCCCCATTCTACTTCCTGAAAGAAGTTGTTGAGCATTTTACCAAGCATAGGTCCTCTCCAGATGACCGGAGCATTGTCTTCAACGAAAAAGCCCATAGAGATAACTTGTACACCGAACCGCTCAACAGGGATGATTCTTTCTCCCCTTACTACCGGTCTTTTTGTGATTCCCATCATATCAGGAACACTAAACCCATAAATATCGGCATCAATTAAGCCGACCTTCTTGCCTAAGCGAGCCAATGCAACTGCTAAATTTACTGATACGGTAGACTTTCCGACTCCGCCTTTTCCGCTTGCAATCGCAATAAACGTCGGCTGCTTTCCGTTTGAGAGCAATGAAGGATCTTCAGGCTTTGCATTTTGATATTTCGCGATGACTTCTTGAGGAAGCTCAGTGAAACGGAGACCCACTGTTGCAGCCCCTGTTTCTTTTAGTTTAGCAACGATTTCCTGCTGCAGCTGCATTTGTTCAGATGTACCTGTTTTGGCAATCGCCACTTTCATGCTAATATGATTTTTCTCTTCTTTTATGGAAACTTCTTCAATTGCATTTAACTCTTCTAATGTTCTATGTAAAAAAGGTTCTTCTAAATTCCCGACAATTTTACGAGCTGTTTCCTCATTCAGCATGATAACCACCCTTTGTTGTATTCGTTTACATCAGTATAACATATATAGACAAAAAAGAGGTATCGCACATTCTGACGAGAGCAGGCAGCAGAAAACAAAAAAATCCTTCACTCAGGAGGATTTTTTTCATGTGTCATATATCTTAAGATACCATTATAAATGGATGCAGCCACTTTGTCCTGGTATTCTTCCGTCCCAAGAAGTCTGGCCTCTTCCGGGTTAGATAAGAAACCTACTTCTACTAATGCACCCGGTTTATCAATGTGCTTCATTAAGTAGATTGTATTCATTTGTTTTGCTTTTCTGTCTGTATTCTCTAAATTTCTTCTTAGTTCATCTTGAATGAATTTTGCCACCTTTTCATTCTCTTTCATTTTTGAATGATAAAAAGTCTGGGCTCCACTCCACTCATTAGAGGGAATGGCATTCAAGTGAATACTCAAATACAAGTCTGCTTCTGAATCGTTAATCATGTGAAGTCTTTTTCTCAAATCCTGCCCTTTTCTCTTTGAATAACCTTTTGTATCCTTTTCAGCAAGATCTGTATCCGTTTCACGAGTGAGAAGGACTAGCGCTCCCTGTTCTTGAAGGTAATCTCTAATCTGCTTGGATATGGAAAGTGCGATATCTTTCTCAAGATGTTTTTTACCTACCGCCCCTCCGTCTGGTCCTCCGTGGCCCGGGTCTATGTAAATCACTTTTCCCGTCAAAGGCAGATTCCACGATTTCCAGGAGCTGTCATTATTGAATTGAAACTGAAATAATAGGAGTAATAAAATAAAGCCTGCACCGAAGCCAAACCACCTTAGCTTTCTTCTCATTTTTTCCCCTCCTGCTCGTCCTCTAACACTATATGGCGAACCAGCAGGAAATATGATAAGATATCCAGTTTTTAATGGAGTCGAAGCTTCAGCCGTTTTTCTCCTTTTTCAAACCCCTCAGACCACCATAAATGAATTAAAAACTCACAAGCACAGTAGATCGATTCGTTTTTGAAATCATTTTCGCCTGGGTTTCCCCATATCAGCATGTAGTCAAATAGCTGGTCGACAAGCAGTTTTTCTTCCCGTCTCGATCTATGATTCACAGTCTGCATGGTTTCTCCAAAAAAACCAAACCTGCTGTAGCTTGCACCTAGCAAATAGGCCTCTATGGAAAAATCAATGCAGCCATCTTCTATAGCTGAGTAGTCAAACTTACCGGAATGCATAAAAACACCAAAGCATTCGTAAGCTTTCGTTTTCAGCTGAGTTAACGTAAGGTCCTTAAGTATACTTCGTTCATAATTGATTTGTTTCTCTCTTCTTTTATCTGAAAGTGAAGTGATATTTTCCATCATATAAATGCCCCCTCACTCTATTGTCCTACTGTGCATTGTTATCATGCGCGGTAAAGTTTTCAAATCTCGGGTGGCGAGGACAGCTGATTTTAGACAACAAAAAAACCACAACACAATGTTGTGGTTTCCTGAAAAACGAATTAACGTTTTGAGAACTGAGGTGCACGACGAGCGCCTTTAAGACCGTATTTTTTACGTTCTTTCATACGAGCGTCACGAGTTAGAAGACCAGCGCGCTTTAAAGTGCCGCGGTATTCTGGGTCAGCTTCTAATAATGCACGAGAGATACCATGACGGATTGCGCCAGCTTGACCAGCAAATCCACCGCCGTTAACGCTAACTAAAACATCATAGCTTCCAGTTGTTTCAGTTAAGTTTAATGGTTGTTTAATATCTTCGATTAAAGCTGCGAATGGGATATAATCTTTTACTTCACGATCGTTGATAACAATACGGCCTTCGCCTGGAACCAGACGAACACGCGCTACTGAACTTTTACGACGGCCAGTACCGTAATATTGAACCTGTGCCAAATTAATAACCTCCTTAATAATTAACCGCGAAGTTCGTAAACTTCTGGTTGTTGTGCTTGATGTGGATGTTCGTTGCCAGCATATACATGTAATTTTTTGTACATTTGACGTCCTAATGAACCTTTAGGAAGCATTCCGCGAATTGCTAATTCAAGCATTTTCTCAGAGTAGTTTGTACGCATTTCAAGAGCTGTTCTTGATTTCAAACCGCCTGGGAATTGGCTGTGACGGTAGTAAATCTTGTCAGTCAATTTTTTACCAGTAAGTTCGATTTGTGCTGCATTGATGATGATCACATGATCACCAGTGTCTACATGTGGTGTGTAAGTTGGTTTGTGTTTTCCACGAAGTACAGATGCTACTTCGCTAGCAAGACGACCTAAAGTTTTGCCGGCCGCATCTACTACGAACCATTTACGTTCAACTTCAGTTGCTTTCGCCATATATGTTGTACGCATGTTTTTCCCTCCTAAATATCTTTCAGTTGTTAAAATTTAATCATTCTATTTCAAAACACAAATTAAACTCTTCCGGGGCTTTATTTGTGGGGTTGAAATACATACCATATGATATATTATAACGTTCAGGCAACATTGTCAAGAAAATGTTACACCTGGTTTAGTTGTCATAATAAACTTTCCACAAATATAATCCAGACCCCGGGGCTGTTTTGCCGCATAAGGAACGATCCCGCGCCTTCAGTATCTCCGGAATCTGATAAGGATCCGTTGCTCCGCGCCCAGCATTGATCAGAGTACCGACCAATATTCTTACCATGTTATAAAGAAATCCATCGCCTACAAACCGAAACGTAAGCATGTCATCTTCTTCATAAAATTCGATATCATATAATGTTCTTACCCGGTCTTCTTTATCCGTCTTCGCAGAACAGAAGCTGGTAAAGTCATGAGTGCCGATAAGAAATTTAATCGCTTCTCGCATTTTGACGTAATCAAGTTTGTATGGATAATGATAAGAATAATTTCGATTAAATACATTTCGGATCGCTGAACGGTTTATTTTATAGCGGTATTCCTTCGCGCGGACATGATACCTTGCATGAAAGTCCTCGTTTACAAATGAAACGGATTGAATCGCAACGTCCTCTGCAAGCAGTGAATTTAATGCATTTGGAAAGCGGTCCTCAGGGATATAAATGTCCGTATCAAAATGCAGAACCTGTCCGACTGCGTGGACTCCTGCGTCCGTTCTTCCCGATGCAAATACTTTTACTTCTTTTCCTTTATGAAGCCTTTTAAGGCCCCTTTCAATCTCACCCTGGACGGTTCTCAGATTCGGCTGAATTTGAAAGCCGTTAAATCTTGTTCCATCATATCCGATTGTGCATTTTACCCTCATGATAAGCTCCTATGAACGCAATAGTAATAGAACAATACCTACACCGACTAAAATGGCCAGAATACCTGTATCGAGGATTCCCCATTTCAGCTCGCGCAGCTTTGTCCTGCCCTCACCGCCCTGATATCCACGCGCCTCCATAGCTGTGGCAAGTTCCTCAGCCCGTTTAAACGCACTTATAAACAACGGCACTAACAGCGGTATAATGGCACTGATCCTTTGTTTGACAGGTCCGCTTGTAAAATCAACGCCTCTTGCCATCTGCGCTTTCATGATTTTATCCGTTTCTTCCATAAGGGTTGGAATAAACCGGAGTGAGATCGACATCATTAATGCGAGTTCATGGACAGGCAGACCGATTTTTTTAAACGGATTCAGCAGACTTTCCATCCCGTCTGTTACTTCGATAGGAGTAGTCGTTAACGTAAGGATCGTCGTAAGAAGAATAAGAAACAGGAAACGCAGGGAAATGAAAATCCCCTGTCTGACTCCTTCTTCATGAATCGATAGAAAACCAAATTCAAACAGAAGAGGCCCTTCTTTCGTGACCAGAATGTGCAGGATAAAGGTAAATAAGATAATCCATATAATCGGCTTCAAGCCATTCAGCAAAAATCTAGGCGGCAATTTGGTAGAAGCGACAATAAAGAGCGTGAAGAAGCCAAGAATCGCGTAAGTCAGTGTATTGTTAGCAAAAAAAACAATAAAGACAAACAAAAAGATCATCGCAAGCTTCGAACGCGGATCCATCTTATGAATGAGAGAACTTCCAGGCACATATTTTCCAATGATCATACTGTTCATCATTTAGGGTCACCCTTTATCTCTGATGCAACCTGATGAACCAAATCATCAATAGAAAGTGAGATCCCTTTCAGTTCCTTGCCAAGCTTTTGTTCGATAATTGTTTGAAGCTTTACAGTTTCCGGAAGATCAAGCCCTGCAGAAATTAACGTTTCAGAATGGCTGAATACTTCTTCAGGAGTTCCCTTCATTTGAACAGTTCCTTTGTGCATGACGATGATTTCATCTGAGTAACGGGCAGCATCTTCCATGCTGTGTGTAACCAGGATGGTCGTAAGAGCGCGATCTTGATGAAGGGTAAAGAAAAGGTCCATGATCTCTTTTCTGCCGCTTGGATCAAGTCCTGCTGTCGGTTCATCGAGTACTAGCACCTTTGGCTCCATGGCCAGGACACCTGCAATGGCGACACGTCTCATTTGTCCGCCGCTTAAATCAAATGGCGATTTTTGAAGAACCTCTGCAGGTAGACCTACTCGTCTTAGTGCCTCTCCTGCCTTCACTTTCGCCTCTTCAGGCGGCACGCCGAAGTTCAACGGGCCAAACATGATATCACGTTCCACCGTTTCCTCAAACAGCTGATGCTCAGGAAACTGAAAGACAATCGCAACCGATTGGCGGATTGATTTCAGATTCTTGTTTTTCTTAGAAGCTTCAATTTTGCGGTCTCCAATAGAGACCGATCCCTTTGTTGGCTTCAGCAGGCCATTTAGATGCTGCAGGATGGTAGATTTCCCTGATCCGGTATGTCCAATAATCGAAACAAACGAACGATCTTTAATCGTCAGATTGATGTCATATAAGGCAAGACGTTCAAAAGGGGAATGAACTTGGTACCTGTGCTCTAACTCTTTGAATGTAATGTCCACAGTTCATTCACCAGGCTTTCTTCATCTAGATGGTTGCGTGTCAGGTTAACCCCTGCTTCTCTCAGCTTCATGCTCACTCTGTATGGAAAAGGGAGATCAAGGCCAATTTCAACTAGCTTCTGATCAAGCTTGAAGATTGTCTCAGGTGTACCTTCGGCGAACTTTTCCCCGCCATTCATGACAATAATCCTGTCAGCCTTCGAAGCTTCTTCCAGATCATGAGTAATCGATATGACAGTAACGATACCCTGATCCTTTAGTTCCCTTACTGTTTCAATGACTTCTTTTCTTCCCTGGGGATCAAGCATGGAGGTTGCTTCATCTAAGATGATAATTTGAGGCTGGACAGCTATGACACCTGCAATGGCAACACGCTGCTTTTGTCCACCTGACAGATGGTGCGGCTCTTGATCGAGAAAAGCTTCCATCTTCACTTTATGTGTAGCCCACTCCACGCGCTTTTTCATGACTTCCCGCGGCACTCCGTGATTTTCTAAACCAAAAGCCACATCATCCTTTACGGTTGTACCGACAAATTGATTATCAGGATTTTGAAAAACCATGCCAATCTGTTTTCGTATCTCCCAAACTGAATCTTCATTAAGAGTGATGCCGTTTACGATTACGCTACCATTCTGAGGCAGTATCAGCCCATTCAGTACTCTTGCAAGTGTAGACTTACCCGAGCCGTTATGACCGACAACCGCAAGCCACTCTCCCTTGTTTACACTTAAGGAAACGGAGTTCAATGCGGGTCTGGCGTCCTCTTCGTGATAACGGAATGTCACGTCATTCACTTGAATGATCGGCTGTTCCATTGCTGCCTCCCTCACCTGTGTTTTTGTATGCTTAATATAAAGGGCACACGAATAAAACACCGGACTCTTCTATTCTCTCTCTGCTCACACTTAGAGTGACCCCTCATTCTATGAAAGAATAGAGGGGCTTTAAGTGTATAAAAAAAGGGCATAGATCCAGTTTCTAAAAACTGACCCGCCCTTGGAGTAACTAAATATAATTAAACTAATTCGATAATGACCATTGGTGCTCCGTCGCCGCGGCGAGGTCCAAGTTTCATTATGCGAGTGTATCCACCTTGACGCTCTGTATAACGTGGTGCGATATCACCGAATAGTTTTTGAAGTGCATTTTGCGTGCCTTCTTCGTTTGCTACCTCGTTACGGATGAAAGCAGCAGCTTGGCGGCGGGCATGAAGATCCCCACGTTTACCTAAAGTAATCATTTTTTCTACAGTTGAACGTAATTCTTTCGCACGAGCCTCAGTAGTTTCAATGCGCTCGCTGATAATTAAATCTGTAGTTAGATCACGAAGTAACGCTTTACGTTGAGCACTTGTACGTCCTAATTTTCTGTAAGGCATTATGTGTTCCCTCCTTCGTTTAATACTGTATGTTAATTTTAGAAACACGCGAAAACGCTAGTTAACTTGTTAACTAGTCGTCAGTCGTCTTTACGAAGACCTAAGCCAAGTTCTTCTAGTTTCGCTTTAACTTCTTCCAAAGATTTACGACCTAAGTTACGAACTTTCATCATGTCTTCTTCTGTTTTATGAGCAAGCTCCTGTACAGTGTTGATGCCTGCACGTTTTAAACAGTTATAAGAACGAACTGACAAATCCAATTCTTCGATCGTCATTTCTAAAACTTTTTCTTTTTGGTCCTCTTCCTTTTCCACCATAATCTCAGCGTTTTGAGCTTCATCAGTAAGCCCTACGAAGATATTAAGATGTTCAGTCAGAATCTTTGCACCAAGTGCAATAGCTTCTTTTGGACCTGTGCTTCCGTCTGTCCACACATCAAAAGTAAGTTTATCATAGTTCGACACTTGACCTACACGTGTATTTTCAACTTGATAAGACACGCGGGCTACAGGTGTGAAAATTGAATCGATTGGGATAACGCCAATTGGCTGATCTTCTCTTTTATTTGCATCAGCCGGAGTATATCCGCGTCCACGCTTCGCAGTCAATCTCATACGGAAATGTGCACCCTTCGCTAATGTAGCAATATGAAGGTCCGGATTTAGAATTTCAACATCACTGTCGTGAGTAATATCTGCAGCCGTTACAACTCCTTCATCCTGTACGTCAATCTCAAGCGTTTTTTCTTCCTCAGAATAAATCTTAAGAGCAAGCTTTTTAATGTTTAAGATGATTGTTGTAACATCTTCAACAACGCCTTCGATTGTAGAGAATTCATGGAGTACACTATCTATCTGGATTGATGTTACAGCGGCACCAGGGAGTGAAGATAAGAGAATACGACGTAAGGAGTTACCCAAAGTAGTACCATATCCACGCTCGAGTGGTTCGACGACGAATTTACCGTACTTGGCATCGTCGCTGATTTCAACCGTTTCGATTTTTGGTTTTTCAATTTCTATCATCTATAAACCCTCCTTCAAAACGTCGAAACCCCGGCTAGACAAAAGCAAGCTTTTAGGTGTGTCTAACCGAAATTCCCCATTATAAAGTCCCGAATGTGCACAACAACAAATAGTTATTTCTGCGAGAACTTTTTACTGTATCATAACCCATTATTGACAGGGATACAAAATCTATACAGAAAATTTATACACGACGACGTTTTGGCGGACGGCATCCGTTATGTGGAACCGGAGTAACGTCTCTGATAGCTGTTACTTCTAGACCAGCAGCTTGAAGTGCACGAATAGCAGCTTCACGGCCTGCGCCTGGTCCTTTAACAGTTACTTCAAGAGTTTTCATACCGTGTTCAATTGATCCTTTAGCTGCAGCTTCAGCAGCCATTTGTGCAGCAAATGGAGTGGATTTACGTGATCCTCTGAATCCCAGTGAACCTGCACTTGACCAAGAAAGAGCGTTACCATGTACGTCTGTAATAGTAACAATCGTGTTGTTAAATGTTGAACGAATATGAGCGATACCTGCCTCAATATTCTTTTTTACGCGACGCTTACGAGTGTTCGTTTTACGAGCCATTGTGGGTTAACCTCCTTTACCTTATTTTTTCTTGTTCGCAACCGTACGACGAGGTCCTTTACGAGTACGAGCGTTATTTTTGGTATTTTGACCACGAACAGGTAAACTGCGACGATGACGCAAACCGCGGAAACTGCCGATCTCAATCAGACGTTTGATGTTTAAAGAAACTTCACGACGAAGGTCTCCTTCAACTTTCAGCTTGTCTACGATATCACGAATTTTACCTAATTCTTCTTCTGTTAAGTCACGCACACGAGTATCTTCAGAAACACCAGCCTCAGCTAGTACTTTTTCAGCAGTTGGACGACCAATACCGAAAACGTATGTTAATGAAATAACAACGCGTTTGTCACGAGGAATATCTACACCAGCAATACGAGCCATTTAAAGCTGCACCTCCTTTAGTTTTAGCCTTGTTTTTGTTTATGTTTTGGATTTTCACAAATTACCATTACTTTGCCTTTTCTGCGAATAACTTTACATTTTTCACAGATTGGTTTAACCGATGGTCTTACCTTCATGATTTCTCTTACCTCCTTAGTTGCGGAGTGTTTTATTTAAAACGGTACGTAATTCTGCCACGAGATAGATCATATGGTGATAATTCTACCGTAACTTTGTCTCCAGGTAAAATACGAATAAAATGCATGCGGATTTTTCCAGATACATGCGCTAAAACCGTATGACCGTTCTCAAGCTCAACTTTGAACATTGCATTAGGCAATGTCTCTTGTACAGTACCCTCTACTTCAATTACATCGTCTTTCGCCATTCACTTTTCTCCCTTCTTCAAATCAGCAACTTGCTCATTGACAAACTTTGTTAAGGCAAACCGAAGTTTCCCGTTTGTCACACGACCTGTTTCATATATACTGTTCTGAACTTCCGGAGATACGCAATCAATAAATTCTAGATGATTAACATTCTTCTTTTTCGGGGAGTGAAACAATCGATTCTCTCCATCAGCTATTAAAACGAATCGTTCATCGAGAATATTGATCACAACAGCATATTGTCCAGCTTCTCTGCCTTCAGTAATATAGACAAACTGACCTATGCGCGGACTCGATTCGGCTTCGTTCAAACAATATCACCTTCGGATCAGGCTTTAGTTAAAATTTCATAGCCAGTTTCAGTAATAGCAATTGTATGTTCAAAATGAGCACACATCTTGCGGTCTTGCGTAACAACTGTCCAGTTGTCAGAAAGAGTTCTTACGTAACGGCTGCCGGCATTAACCATTGGCTCAATTGCCAATACCATGCCTGGTTTTAACCTCGGACCTTTGTTTGGCGGACCATAATGCGGAATCTGCGGATCTTCATGTAAATCCTGTCCAACGCCGTGTCCAACATATTCCCGAACGACCGAGAATTGATGCTGTTCAACATACGTCTGAATAGCGTGTGATATATTGGATAGTCTCTCGCCGGGCTTTGCTTCAGCTAGCCCTTTGTACAAGGATTCTTCTGTTACTTCAAGAAGTCTTTCAGATTCCTCAGAGATTTTTCCAACAGGATATGTCCAAGCAGAGTCACCATGATAGCCATTATACTTAGCACCGATATCGATGCTGATAATGTCTCCTTCACGCAATACTCGATCTCCAGGTATTCCGTGAACGAGCTCCTCATTCACTGAAGCACAAATGCTCCCGCGAAAACCATTATAACCTTTAAAAGAAGGAATTGCATTGCATCCGCGTATAAACTTTTCGGCAATTACATCCAGTTCTTTTGTCGTAATTCCAGGCTGTATATGTTTTTGGAGTTCCTGGTGGGTCAATGCGACAATGCGACCAGCTTCACGCATGATTTCAATTTCACGTGGAGTCTTACAAATGATCATTCACCTAATCCTCCAAGCAGTTCATTAACGTCAACGAAAACCTGCTTAATGTCCTGTTGTCCATTAATATTACGCAAATATCCTTTTTCTTCATAGAAATTCAGCAAAGGTTGTGTCTGTTTGAGATTCACTTCAAGTCTGTTTGCAACAGTCTCTTCGTTATCATCTTCTCTTTGGTAAAGTTCTCCGCCACATTTGTCGCAGATTCCTTCAGCCGCAGGAGGGTTGAAAACGAGATGATATGTTGATCCGCATTTTTTGCAAATACGGCGACCTGTAAGACGCTCCATAAGGATGTCTTTATCAACCTCGATGTTAATGACGTAATCAATTTTTCTATTAAGATCTGACAGAATTTCTTCTAAAGCTTCAGCTTGAGCAACTGTGCGCGGGAATCCATCTAAGAGGAAACCTTTTTCACAATCATTCTTGCCCAATCTCTCACGGACGATACCAATTGTTACTTCATCAGGAACAAGTGCACCTTGATCCATGAAGGATTTTGCTTTAAGACCTAATTCAGTTTCTCCTTTAATAGCAGCTCTGAACATATCCCCTGTTGAGATATGAGGGATTTCATATTTTTCAACGATTCGTTCTGCCTGTGTGCCTTTACCGGCTCCTGGCAGACCCATAAGAACTAAATTCAAGAATATTACCCCCCTCAGTCTCTATTTAGAAGGAAAGGGACCCAAGTCCCGTAACCTTACTGTTTAATAAATCCTTTATAATGACGCTTAACAAGCTGACTTTCAAGTTGTTTCATCGTTTCAAGAGCAACCCCTACTACGATCAACAAGCTCGTTCCGCCAATCTGTGCAGAAGCTGGCAAGTTAGCGAACTTAATAAAGAATACAGGAAGAACTGAGATAGCTGCTAAGAAAAGAGAACCAACAAACGTCAGTCTGTATAAAATTTTTGTCAAATATTCTTGCGTATTTTTACCCGGGCGAATGCCTGGGATATATCCGCCTTGCTTTTTCAGATTCTCTGACATTTGTTCTGGATTAACCTGAACGAATGCATAGAAATAAGTGAAAGCAATGATTAGTGCTACGTAGACTACCATGCCAATTGGCTGTGTATAGTCAAACGTTTTTTGAATCCAGTTTGTAACATCATTGGATCCAAAGAATGATGCAATCGTTGGCGGTGTAATAATGAACGAAACCGCAAAGATGACAGGGATTACGCCAGCCGGGTTCACTTTAAGCGGAAGGTGAGTAGACTGACCTTTCGCCGGTGCACGACCTGCTGAGTTCTTCGCATATTGAATAGGAATCTTGCGAAGAGCCTGCTGAATGAAGATAACTCCAACAATAATTGCGATTACCGCTAATACTATCAGCCCAACTTTTACAATATTCAAGAAAAGCTGATCTCCAGCGTCCTGGAATTGTTGTGCATAGATTTGGTTAAGAGTTGTAGGGATTCCTGCTGCAATCCCTGCAAAGATGATAATGGAAATACCATTGCCAACACCCTTAGAGGTAATTTGCTCTCCTAACCACATTAAAAAAGCAGTACCTGCTGTTAAGACAACTGCAATTAAAAGGTACGTTGCAATACCTGGGTTTTCAATTAATAATCCCCCAGCGAGATTATTAAAACCGTAAGACATACCCAACGCTTGGATGAAACCTAGTACAATCGTAAAATATCTAGTGAATTGTGCTAGTTTACGACGGCCAACTTCACCTTGCTTTGACCACTCAGTAAATTTCGGCACAACATCCATCTGCAAAAGCTGCACGATAATGGATGCTGTAATGTACGGCATAATTCCCATCGCAAGGATCGAGAAGTTATACAGTGCACCACCGCCGAACGTGTTAAGAATTCCGAAAACATTCATTTCATCCTGAGCCTTTAAAACGTCAGCGTTGACGCCAGGCACAGGGATGAAAGTTCCAATGCGAAATATAATTAACATTAAAAGGGTGAACAAGATTTTATTGCGGATATCACCCACGCGCATAAAATTGGAGATTGTCTTAAACATTAAATCACCTCTACTGTACCGCCAGCAGCTTCAATAGCTTCTTTAGCAGATGCAGAGAATTTGTTAGCTTTTACAGTAAGCTTTTTCTCAAGCTTGCCGTTGCCAAGTACTTTCACGCCTGATCTTACTTTGCTGATCATGCCAGCTTCAAGTAAAAGTTCAGTTGTTACTTCAGTACCGTCTTCAAAAAGATTTAATTTGTCTAAGCTCACGATCGCGAAATCTTTACGGTTGATGTTCGTAAATCCGCGTTTAGGAAGACGTCGGAATAAAGGAGTTTGACCACCTTCGAATCCAGGGCGAACACCGCCGCCAGAACGAGCGTTTTGTCCTTTATGACCTTTACCAGACGTTTTACCGTTACCAGAACCTGTACCACGGCCAACACGGTTACGTGTTTTGCGTGACCCTTCTGCTGGTTTTAATTCATGAAGTTTCATCGGGACACCTCCTTGATATTAGAAGATCTATATTATTGTTCTTTAACTGTAAGCAAATGAGATACTTTGTTGATCATGCCGCGAATAGCTGCATTGTCATCAAGTACAACTGTTTGATGCATTTTTTTAAGACCTAGTGTTTTAACAGTAATACGTTGGTCTTCTGGGCGACCAATCACACTGCGAGTGAGGGTAATCGCTAATTTGTTTGCCATCATGTTTCCCTCCTTATCCTAACAATTCTTCAACCGACTTGCCACGTAGCTTCGCAACTTCATCAGCGCGTTTAAGTTCTGTTAATCCAGAAATTGTAGCACGGATCATGTTAATTGGAGTGTTAGAACCTAGTGATTTTGACAAGATGTCACTAACTCCTGCTAATTCTAGTACTGCACGAACAGGACCACCAGCGATAACACCAGTACCTTCAGATGCAGGTTTTAAAAGGATGTTTCCAGCACCGAATCTACCGATGACTTGGTGAGGAATAGTAGTACCAACCATAGGTACTTCAACAAGGTTTTTCTTAGCGTCTTCGATCGCTTTGCGAATCGCTTCTGGCACTTCTTGTGCTTTACCAGTACCGAAACCTACATGACCGTTTTTGTCGCCGACAACTACTAATGCAGCAAAGCGGAAACGACGTCCACCTTTAACTACTTTAGCTACACGGTTTACAGTAACAACGCGTTCTTCAAGCTCTAATTTGTTTGGTTCAATACGACCCATTCTCTGTGTCCCTCCTTTTTTTATTAAAATTCTAATCCAGCTTCGCGAGCAGCTTCAGCCAAAGCTTTTACACGGCCATGGTATAAGTAACCCCCGCGGTCAAATACAACAGATTTAACACCTTTTTCAATCGCACGCTTAGCAACTAATTCGCCAACTTTTTGAGCTGCATCGATATTAGCTTTTGCGTCAAGATTAAGATCTTTATCTAAAGTAGAAGCACTTGCAATTGTAACTGATTGAAGATCGTCAATTACTTGAGCATAGATGTGCTGATTAGAACGAAATACGTTTAAACGAGGACGAGCAGTTGTTCCAGATAATTTCGCGCGAACACGGCCGTGTCTTTTCTTACGCACAACGTTTTTATCAAGTTTCGTAATCATCTAGGTCACTCCTTTCTTATCATCTAGGCGATATTACTTCGCTGTTTTACCTTCTTTACGACGTACATATTCACCTTCGTAGCGGATACCTTTGCCTTTATAAGGCTCTGGCGGACGAATAGCACGGATGTTTGAAGCGATAGCTCCAACACGCTCTTTATCAGTACCTTTTACGATAACTTTCGTATTTGAAGGTACTTCAATTTCGATTCCTTGTTCAGGAACGATTTCTACAGGATGTGAGTATCCAACAGCTAGAACTAGCTTGTTGCCAGATTTAGTAGCACGGTAACCGACACCTACTAATTCAAGACCTTTTTCAAATCCTTTAGAAACGCCCTCAACCATGTTGCCTAAAAGGCTGCGAGTTGTACCGTGAAGAGCACGATGTTCTTTTTGATCAGAAGGACGTGTCACAGTAAGTACGTTATCTTCAACTTTAACGTTGATATCAGAGTTAAAAGTACGAGTTAATTCACCTTTAGGTCCTTTAACAGTTACAGTGCTTTCGTTGATAGTAACTGTTACACCTGCAGGGATTTCAAGTGGTTTTTTACCAATACGAGACATTCATGTACACCTCCATTCTATTTCAGGTTCTTACCAAACGTATGCTAGAACTTCTCCGCCAGCTTGCTTCGCACGAGCTTCTTTGTCAGTTAAGACACCTTGAGAAGTAGATACGATTGCAATTCCTAAACCGTTAAGTACGCGTGGTACTTCGTTAGCTTTAGCGTAAACGCGTAATCCTGGTTTACTGATACGTTTCAAACCAGTGATAACACGCTCGTTGTTTGATCCGTATTTCAAGAAAATACGAATGATACCTTGTTTGTTATCTTCTACATATTCAACATCACGAACGAAACCTTCACGCTTAAGAATTTCAGCGATCTCTTTTTTCGCTTTAGATGCAGGAATTTCTAATTTTTCATGACGAACCATATTCGCGTTACGAATACGAGTAAGCATATCTGCAATTGGATCTGTCATTACCATATCAAAATTACCTCCTTCCCGATTATGGGGTATTACCAGCTAGCTTTTTTAACGCCTGGAATTTGACCTTTATATGCGAGTTCACGGAAACAAATACGGCAAAGTTTAAATTTACGCAGAACTGAATGTGGACGACCACAGCGTTCGCAGCGAGTGTACTCTTGTACTTTAAACTTTTGAGTGCGTTTTTGTTTCGCAATCATTGACTTTTTAGCCACGTTTTCGCCTCCCTATTTCGATTATTTTTGGAATGGCATACCGAACTGAGTTAATAACTCACGAGATTCTTCGTCAGTGTTAGCAGTTGTAACGATGACGATGTCCATACCACGAACTTTTGATACTTTATCATAATCAATTTCAGGGAAGATTAATTGTTCTTTAACACCTAGTGTGTAGTTGCCGCGTCCGTCAAAAGACTTTTTAGAGATACCGCGGAAGTCACGTACACGTGGTAATGATACAGAAACTAATTTATCTAGGAATTCATACATGCGCTCGCCGCGAAGTGTTACTTTCGCACCGATAGGCATACCTTCACGCAGACGGAATCCTGCAATTGATTTTTTAGCTTTAGTGATAACCGGCTTTTGACCTGAGATAGTTGTTAACTCTTCAACAGCTGTGTCAAGAGCTTTAGAGTTAGATACTGCGTCACCAACACCCATGTTGATTACGATCTTCTCAAGCTTTGGAACTTGCATCACTGATTTATAGTTGAACTTGCTCATTAAAGCAGGTGTAATTTCTTTTTGATACTTTTCTTTAAGGCGGTTCATGCGAGGACCTCCCTTCCTTATTTACTATTTATCTAAAGTTTCACCAGATTTTGTTGCAACACGTACCTTTTTGCCATCAACCACTTTGAATCCAACACGAGTTGGTTCACCAGATTTAGGATCTAGTGGCATAACATTTGATACATGGATAGGTGCCTCTTGGCTGATGATGCCGCCTTGAGGATTTGATTGAGAAGGTTTTGAATGCTTCTTCATAATGTTGATGCCTTCAACAAGTACTCGGTCTTTCTTAGGAAAAGCAGCAAGAACTGTGCCTTGTTTACCTTTATCTTTACCTGAGATAACCATTACCTTATCACCTTTTTTTACATGCATCCTAGTCGCACCTCCTTAGTAAGGCTGTCTATTTTCGATTTATAATACTTCTGGAGCAAGAGAAACAATTTTCATAAAGTTATTTTCACGCAATTCACGTGCAACTGGTCCAAAGATACGAGTTCCGCGAGGGCTCTTGTCATCTTTAATGATTACACATGCATTTTCGTCGAAGCGGATATATGTTCCGTCTTGACGGCGAGCACCACTTTTTGTGCGAACAATTACTGCCTTAACAACGTCACCTTTTTTAACAACGCCTCCTGGTGTTGCTTGTTTGACCGTGCAAACAATTACATCACCAATACTAGCAGTTTTACGTCCATATCCGCCAAGAACTTTAATAGTAAGTACTTCACGAGCACCGGAATTGTCAGCAACTTTTAAACGGGATTCTTGTTGAATCATTTACGTTACCTCCTTTCGGAAAAATAATCCGAACAATATTAGATAATAACAGCTTCTTCAACAATTTCAACTAGACGGAAACGTTTAGTAGCTGATAAAGGGCGAGTTTCCATGATTTTCACTACATCGCCAACTTTAGCTTGGTTGTTCTCATCATGAGCTTTGAACTTTTTGGAGTATTTTACACGCTTGCCGTAAAGCGAATGCTTTTTATAAGTTTCGACAAGAACAGTGATCGTTTTATCCATTTTATCAGAAACTACACGTCCAGTGTAGACTTTGCGCTGGTTGTTGCGTTCACTCATTCTGCAACCTCCTCTCAGGATTATCGATTATTAGCAGCGATCTCTCTTTCAGTGATCACAGTTTTCATACGAGCGATCGATTTACGTACTTCACGAATGCGAGCAGTGTTTTCAAGTTGACCTGTCGCTAATTGGAAACGAAGGTTAAACAACTCTTCTTTTAGTGATTTTACTTTTTGTTCAATTTCAGCAGTGGTAAGATCACGAATATCATTAGCTCTCATTTGATTCACCACCAATTTCCTCGCGTTTAACGAATTTTGTTTTGATTGGTAATTTGTGAGATGCAAGACGCAATGCTTCGCGTGCTACTTCTTCAGAAACACCAGCAATCTCAAACAAAACTTTTCCAGGTTTAACGACTGCTACCCAGCCTTCTGGAGCCCCTTTACCGGATCCCATACGTACCTCTAGAGGTTTTGCCGTATATGGCTTAGAAGGGAAAATTTTGATCCAGACTTTACCGCCACGTTTCATGTAACGAGTCATCGCAATACGAGCTGCCTCGATTTGACGATTTGTAATCCATGAAGCTTCTAGAGCTTGAATACCGAACTCACCGAAGTGAACTTCTGTACCGCCTTTAGCACGACCGCGCATTTTTCCACGGTGTTCTCTGCGATACTTAACGCGTTTTGGCAACAACATAATTATTTTCCTCCTTCCTCTTTTTTCTTCTTAGTAGGAAGAACCTCTCCACGATAGATCCAAACTTTAACGCCTAATTTACCATAAGTAGTGTCAGCTTCAGCTGTACCATAGTCAATATCAGCACGAAGTGTGTGAAGTGGAACAGTTCCTTCACTGTAATGTTCAGAACGAGCGATATCAGCACCGCCAAGACGACCAGATACCATTGTTTTGATTCCTTTTGCACCAGCGCGCATAGCACGTTGAATTGTTTGCTTTTGAGCACGGCGGAAAGAAATACGGTTTTCTAATTGACGAGCGATGTTTTCAGCTACTAATTTAGCATCTAAATCAGCTCTTTTAATTTCAAGAATGTTGATGTGTACACGCTTGCCAGTTAATTGGTTAAGAGCTTTACGAAGTGCTTCAACTTCAGTACCGCCTTTACCGATTACCATACCTGGCTTAGCAGTGTGGATCGTAATGTTTACACGATTAGCAGCACGCTCGATTTCAATCTTAGAAACAGAAGCATCGCTTAAACGTTGGTTGATATATTCACGAACTTTAATGTCTTCGTGTAAAAGATTAGCATAATCTTTACCAGCGAACCATTTAGATTCCCAATCACGAATGACACCAATGCGAAGACCGACTGGATTTACCTTTTGACCCACGGATTATCCCTCCTTCTTTTCTGATACAACGATTGTAATGTGGCTTGTGCGTTTGTTGATTGCACTAGCACGACCCATTGCGCGTGGACGGAAACGTTTTAGAGTTGGACCTTCGCCTACATAAGCTTCAGTTACAACCAGGTTGTTAATGTCCATTTCATAGTTGTGCTCTGCATTTGCCACAGCAGATTTTAGAACTTTTTCAATAATTGGAGAAGCAGTTTTCGGTGTGTGACGAAGAATCGCTACCGCTTCACCTATTTGCTTTCCTCGGATAAGATCAATTACTAAACGAGCTTTACGAGGAGCAATACGTACTGTTCTTGCAACGGCTTTAGCTTGCATTTAAAAGCCTCCTCTCATTAACGTCTTGTTTTTTTGTCGTCAGCTGCATGACCTTTATACGTACGTGTTGGAGCAAACTCACCGAGTTTGTGTCCTACCATATCTTCAGTAACGTATACAGGAACATGTTTGCGACCGTCATATACAGCGATCGTTTGACCGATGAATTGTGGGAAAATAGTAGAACGACGAGACCAAGTTTTGATCACTTGCTTTTTCTCTGACTCGTTTAACTTTTCAACTTTTTTGAATAAATGCTCATCTACGAATGGTCCTTTTTTCAAGCTACGGCCCATACTTGTACCTCCCTTCGCGATTGCGCTACGGTTCCTTCGAACCGTAGAACCATCACGTTATTTTTTACGACGACGTACGATGAATTTATCGGACTTATTGGTTTTCTTGCGAGTTTTATAACCAAGAGTCGGTTTACCCCAAGGAGTCATTGGAGACTTACGTCCGATTGGAGAACGACCTTCACCACCACCATGAGGGTGATCGTTAGGGTTCATTACAGAACCACGAACTGTAGGTCTGATACCTAACCAGCGTGAGCGTCCAGCTTTACCAATGTTGATAAGTTCATGCTGTTCATTTCCTACTTGACCAATAGTAGCGCGGCAAGTAGCAAGAATCATGCGAACCTCACCAGAATTCAAACGAACTAATACGTATTTGCCTTCTTTACCAAGTACTTGTGCAGAAGTACCAGCAGAACGTACTAATTGTCCGCCTTTTCCAGGTTTTAATTCGATGTTGTGGATTACTGTACCTACTGGGATGTTTTGAAGAGGAAGTGCATTTCCTACTTTAATATCAGCCTCAGGTCCAGAAACAACTTGTAAACCTACTTCTAGGTTTTTTGGAGCAAGGATATATCTTTTCTCACCATCTGCATAATTGATAAGTGCAATGTTTGCAGAACGGTTCGGATCATACTCGATTGTAGCAACGCGTCCTGGTATACCATCTTTATCGCGTTTAAAATCGATAATACGGTATTGACGTTTGTGACCGCCGCCTTGATGACGTACAGTAATTTTACCTTGGTTGTTACGACCGCCTTTTCTGTGAACAGGCGCAAGTAATGACTTTTCTGGTTTGTCTGTAGTAATCTCAGCGAAATCAGAAACCGTCATGCCGCGACGACCATTTGAGGTTGGTTTGTACTTTTTAATCGCCATCTCGTTTCCCTCCTATCTTGAAAAATGTATTAGACTTCGAATAATTCGATTTCTTTGCTGTCAGCTGTTAATTTAACAACTGCTTTTTTACGCTTATTAGTAAGACCTGTATAACGACCTACACGCTTATATTTGCCTTTGTAGTTAAGTACGTTAACTTTCTCAACTTTTACGCCAAAGATCGCTTCGATAGCATCTTTAACTTGAGTTTTGTTAGCTTTAACGTCTACTTCAAACGTGTACTTTTTCTCAGTCATTAAGTCTGTTGAAAGTTCAGTGATTACGGGGCGCTTAATAATATCACGAGGATCTTTCATTATGCAAGCACCTCCTCTACTTTTTGCACCGCTGCTTTCGTAATAACAAGCTTCTCATGGTTAAGTACATCTAAAACGTTAATAGAATTAGCTGTAAGAACTGTAATGCCAGGGATGTTACGAGCTGATAATTCAACTGTTTCGTTTACATCAGCAGTAACGATCAATGCTTTCTTCGCAATTGAAAGACCTGTAAGGATAGAAGTCATTTCTTTTGTTTTAGGAGCATTCATTAGTAAGTCTTCTAATACTAATACGTTGTTTTCTTGTACTTTAGATGATAAAGCTGATTTGATCGCTAAGCGGCGAACTTTTTTTGGTAATTTGTAAGAATAGCTGCGTGGTGTTGGACCGAATACGATACCACCGCCGCGCCATTGTGGTGAACGGATAGACCCTTGACGAGCACGTCCAGTACCTTTTTGACGCCAAGGCTTACGACCTCCGCCTCTAACTTCTGAACGACCTTTAACTTTGTGGTTTCCTTGTCGCAAGGAAGCTCTTTGCATGATAACCGCTTCGAATAAAACGTGCTGATTAGGTTCGATACCAAATACGGAATCGTTTAGCTCGATTTCACCAACGTTAGATCCGCTTTGGTTTAATAATGCTACTTTCGGCATTATCGAATTCCTCCTTTCTTAGAAAAATTAGTTAGATTTAACAGCTTTTTTCACTGTGATAAGTGATTTTTTAGGTCCAGGTACGTTACCTTTGATCAATAGAAGGTTACGCTCAGCGTCAACTTTCACGATCTCAAGGTTTTGAACAGTAACGCGCTCTCCGCCCATACGGCCTGGCAATAATTTGTTTTTGAATACTCGGTTAGGAGCAACAGGACCCATTGAACCTGGGCGACGGTGGTAACGAGAACCATGTGACATCGGTCCGCGAGATTGGTTATGGCGTTTGATTGAGCCTTGGAAACCTTTACCTTTAGATACTCCTGTTACATCTACTACATCTCCAGCAGAGAAAATATCAACTTTGACTTCCTGACCAACTTCATACTCACCAGCATCTCCGCGGAATTCCCTTACGAAGCGCTTAGGTGCAGTATTAGCTTTTGCAACGTGTCCTTTTGAAGGTTTGTTAGAAAGTTTGTCGCGTTTGTCTGAGAAACCAACTTGAACAGCTGCATAGCCGTCACTTTCAACAGTTTTCAATTGAAGAACAACGTTTCCAGTAGCCTCAATTACTGTTACCGGGATAAGGTCACCCTTTTCCGTGAATACTTGAGTCATACCGATTTTTTTACCTAAGATTCCTTTGGTCATTAGTCACACCTCCTATAATGTGTTGTAAAATCTATTTTTGAAATTAAAGTTTGATTTCAATGTCAACGCCTGACGGTAAGTCTAATCGCATTAATGCATCAACAGTTTGTGGTGTTGGGTTAATGATATCGATCAAACGTTTGTGCGTGCGCATTTCAAATTGCTCACGAGAATCTTTGTATTTGTGTACCGCACGAAGAATCGTATAAATCGATTTTTCAGTTGGCAACGGGATCGGACCAGAAACGTTAGCACCTGAACGTTTTGCTGTTTCAACGATCTTTTCAGCAGATTGATCAAGAATTCTGTGATCATATGCTTTCAAACGAATACGAATTTTTTGTTTTGCCATTATTTTCCCTCCTTTTCGCCTACTTTTAAAATAGACTTTCTCCGTAGAAATTTTCCGTACACTCGCCATGGCAAAGCGGCCGTGTGTATCGGCAACCTCCTACTTCATCGCAGTCAAAGACCAACATTGTCTATTATATAAAAAATCCGTGCCCAATGCAAGAAGAAAATAAAGTTTTTACTTTCTTGCGCACTTTTACTATTATACATACTTCATAGTCGTATGACAAGCGAATCAGCAAATGGAAAATGTTTTTGGTTCTTGACTAAATTACTTCTATAAGAAGAGATTTTTTCATATAAAAAAAGACGAGCATTAAGCTCGTCTTTTTGAAAGTAGAATTACTCAGTGATCGTAGCTACGACACCAGCGCCTACTGTACGTCCGCCTTCACGGATTGAGAATTTAGTACCTTCTTCAATCGCGATTGGAGCGATAAGTTCAACAGTCATTTCGATGTTATCGCCAGGCATAACCATTTCAACGCCTTCTGGAAGTTGAATGATACCAGTTACGTCCGTAGTACGGAAGTAGAACTGTGGGCGGTAGTTAGAGAAGAATGGAGTGTGACGTCCACCCTCTTCTTTTGAAAGAACGTAAACTTCTGATTTAAATTTAGTGTGTGGAGTGATTGTTTTTGGCTTAGCAAGAACTTGTCCACGTTGGATGTCTTCACGAGAAACCCCACGAAGAAGTGCACCGATGTTGTCGCCAGCTTCTGCATAGTCAAGAAGCTTACGGAACATTTCAACACCTGTTACAGTTGTAGATTTTGGCTCTTCAGTGAAGCCGATGATGTCGATAACATCTCCAACTTTAACTACGCCGCGCTCTACACGTCCTGTAGCAACTGTTCCACGGCCAGTGATTGAGAATACATCCTCAACTGGCATCATGAATGGTTTTTCAGTGTCACGAGCTGGAGTTGGGATATACTCGTCAACTGCGTTCATAAGTTCAACGATTTTCTCTTCCCACTCTGCTTCGCCTTCAAGAGCTTTAAGAGCAGAACCTTTGATTACTGGAATGTCATCGCCAGGGAAGTCATATTCAGAAAGAAGGTCACGAACTTCCATTTCAACTAATTCAAGTAATTCTTCGTCGTCTACCATGTCACATTTGTTCATGAATACAACTAGGTAAGGAACACCTACTTGACGAGAAAGAAGGATGTGCTCACGAGTTTGTGGCATTGGGCCGTCAGAAGCAGAAACAACTAGGATTCCGCCGTCCATTTGTGCAGCACCAGTGATCATGTTTTTAACATAGTCAGCATGTCCTGGGCAGTCAACGTGTGCATAGTGACGAGTTTCAGTTTCGTACTCAACGTGTGCAGTTGAGATTGTGATTCCGCGCTCGCGCTCTTCTGGAGCAGCATCGATCATGTCGTATGCCATTGCAGCACCTTTACCGCTACGTTTAGCTAATACAGTTGTAATAGCAGCTGTTAAAGTTGTTTTACCGTGGTCAACGTGTCCAATTGTACCGATATTGGCATGCGTTTTTGAACGGTCGAATTTTTCTTTACCCATTCTAAATTCCTCCTTAGAGTCGTGATTCATTATATAGATTGCAGAAAGTGAAACATGTCCACTTTCTATTCATACATAAGTAGTTATACTTCAATAAAAGGTGAAAATCAATTATTCACCTTTATTTTTTTTGATAATTTCTTCAGAAATTGATTTTGGAACCTCTTCGTAATGATCAAAGTGCATTGAGAATGTTCCGCGGCCTTGAGTATTTGAACGTAACGCAGTAGCGTAACCAAACATCTCAGAAAGTGGAACCATTGAACGTACAACTTGAGCATTTCCGCGTGCTTCCATACCCTCTACTCGTCCGCGACGAGAAGTGATATCACCCATGATATCTCCCATGTACTCATCAGGAATTACAACTTCAACCTTCATAACAGGCTCAAGGATAACAGGGTTACACTTAGATACAGCGTTTTTAAGAGCCATAGATGCAGCAATCTTAAACGCCATTTCACTAGAGTCAACATCATGGTAAGAACCATCAACCAATGTAGCTTTTACATCGATTAGAGGGTATCCAGCTAGAACACCATTTTTCATAGAGTCTTCAAGACCAGCTGCAACAGCAGGCACGTATTCACGTGGTACTGTTCCACCTACTACTTTATTTTGGAACTCAAAGCCTTTTCCTTCTTCGTTTGGTTCAAATTCTACCCAAACGTGTCCGAACTGACCGCGTCCACCAGATTGGCGTGCGAATTTACCTTCAACCTTAGCAGAGCCACGGAAAGTTTCGCGATACGCAACCTGAGGAGCACCAACGTTAGCTTCTACTTTAAATTCACGTCTCATACGGTCAACAATGATGTCAAGGTGAAGTTCACCCATACCAGAGATGATCGTTTGACCTGTTTCAGTATCAGTGTGAGCTTTGAAAGTTGGATCTTCTTCAGAAAGCTTTGTTAAAGCTGTAGACATTTTGTCTTGGTCAGCTTTAGATTTTGGTTCAACAGATAGTGAGATAACTGGATCTGGGAAATTCATTGATTCCAAGATAACCTGGTTCTTCTCATCACATAGAGTATCACCAGTTGTAGTGTCTTTAAGACCTACAGCAGCAGCAATATCTCCAGCGTATACTGTTGAGATTTCCTCACGAGAGTTAGCATGCATTTGCAGGATACGTCCTACGCGTTCACGCTTGCCTTTCGTTGAGTTCTGCACGTATGATCCAGAGTTCAAGACACCTGAATACACACGGAAGAATGTTAATTTACCAACATAAGGATCCGTCATAACTTTGAATGCAAGTGCTGAGAATGGACCCTCATCACTAGATTCACGAGTTACTTCGTCCTCACTGTCAGGTAATGTACCTTTAATTGCTGGTACATCTAAAGGTGATGGCAGGTAATCCAGAACAGCGTCTAACATTAACTGTACACCTTTGTTTTTAAATGCAGATCCACAGATTACTGGGTAGAATTCTACATTTACTGTTCCTTTACGGATCGCAGCTTTCAATTCATCGATTGTAAGCTCTTCACCTTCAAGGTATTTCATCATAAGCTCTTCGTCAAGTTCCGCTACAGCTTCTACAAGCTTTCCGCGCCACTCTTCAGCAAGATCTTTATACTCATCAGGAATTTCCATAGCCTCTGAGCGAGTTCCTAGGTCGTCTTCGTAGATGTATGCAACATTCTCTACTAAGTCGATAATACCTACAAACTCATCTTCAGCACCAATTGGAAGTTGGATAGGATGAGCATTAGCTTCAAGACGGTCGTGCATTGTTTTTACAGAGTATAAGAAATCCGCACCGATTTTATCCATTTTATTAACGAATACTACACGCGGTACTCCGTAAGTTGTTGCCTGGCGCCATACTGTTTCAGTTTGAGGCTCAACACCTGATTGAGCATCAAGTACTGCTACTGCACCATCAAGTACACGAAGTGAACGTTCAACTTCAACTGTGAAGTCTACGTGTCCCGGTGTATCGATGATGTTTACGCGATGACCCTTCCACTGAGCAGTTGTAGCAGCAGAAGTGATAGTGATACCACGTTCTTGCTCTTGCTCCATCCAGTCCATTTGAGAAGCACCTTCATGTGTTTCACCAATTTTATGGATACGTCCAGTGTAGAATAATACACGTTCAGTAGTAGTCGTTTTACCGGCATCGATGTGAGCCATGATGCCGATATTACGAGTTTTGTCTAAGGAGAACTCTCTTGCCATTTGGGTTTTTCTCCTTCCTATTATAAGGATTAGTATATTTTATGGTTTGAATCCTACCAGCGGTAGTGAGCGAATGCTTTGTTAGCTTCAGCCATTTTGTGAGTATCTTCACGTTTCTTAACTGATGAGCCAGTGTTGTTAGCTGCATCAAGAATCTCGTTAGCTAAGCGCTCTTCCATCGTTTTTTCACCGCGAAGACGAGCGTAGTTTACTAACCAGCGAAGACCAAGAGTAGTACGGCGGTCAGGGCGAACTTCAACAGGAACTTGATAGTTAGCACCACCCACACGACGAGCTCTTACCTCAAGAACTGGCATGATGTTTTTAAGTGCTTGTTCAAACACTTCGATTGCTTCTTTACCTGAACGCTCTTTCACTAAGTCAAAAGCTGTGTAAAGAATAGTTTGTGCTTTACCTCTCTTACCGTCTACCATAATTCTGTTGATTAGACGAGTAACAAGCTTTGAGTTGTAAAGTGGATCTGGTAATACGTCTCTTTTTGTAACAGGACCTTTACGTGGCATGTTATATCCTCCCTTCATGCTATAATCTTAAGCTTTATATTACTTAAGGCATTATTTTTTTGGTGCTTTTGGTCGTTTTGTACCGTATTTAGAGCGGCCTTGCATACGCTTGTCAACACCAGCAGTGTCTAATGCACCGCGCACGATGTGATAACGTACACCCGGTAAATCTTTTACACGTCCGCCGCGGATAAGTACAACACTATGCTCTTGCAGGTTGTGTCCGATACCAGGAATGTAGGCAGTTACCTCGATTCCGTTAGTTAAACGAACACGAGCATATTTACGAAGAGCCGAGTTCGGTTTCTTCGGTGTCATTGTACCAACACGAGTACATACTCCGCGTTTTTGCGGTGATGATGTGTTTGTTTGCTCTTTTTTGAAGCTGTTGTAACCTTTGTTTAACGCAGGAGAAGTTGATTTTTCAACTTTGCTTACGCGTCCCTTGCGCACTAATTGGTTAATAGTAGGCATGTTTATGTCCTCCCTTCTCGAAGTTTAATACCACACATCCAGGTGGTTCATATTTGGGCAAAAACAAAGTTTTTGCAGAGGATTTAAAACCCTTGGCAAAAACGGTTTTAATTGATAATAGCTACAGTTACTGCTCCTACTTCTATTCCGCAAGCTTTTCCAAGCTTTTTCATAGAGTCAACCATATTAAAGGGAATGTCCTTCTGTTCAGCGAGTTCAGTTATCATGTGAATGATTCTTGAATCAGCGTCTTCAGCAATGATCAGTTCCTTTACTTGATCAAGTTTTAGAGCCTTTACTGTTTGCTTCGTACCAACAATAATTTTATGTGCCTGCGATACTTTTTCATAAGACATAAAAATATATCCTCCAAAGCAACAGGTTTTAATTAAGCACCTAGAACATACTAACATCGTAAGAGATGGATGTCAACTAGATCAATGAAACATTTTTCTAGAATCGTCCATCTCTTTTTCAGTTAGTTAATTAATCTACAGTTACAGTTTCATCTTCAGGCTGTATGCGAGGAATTGGATTAACGCGTCTATAGCGCTGCATTCCAGTTCCGGCAGGCACAAGCTTACCGATGATAACATTTTCTTTCAAGCCGAGCAGCTCATCACGCTTGCCTTTAATCGCAGCATCAGTTAGGACACGAGTTGTTTCCTGGAATGATGCAGCAGATAAGAATGAATCTGTTTCAAGTGATGCTTTTGTGATACCAAGCAGGATCGGGCGTCCTGTTGCCGGGCGCTTGCCTTCAAGCAATACCTTTTTGTTGGCATCAGTAAATTGGTGAACATCAAGCAATGTTCCAGGCAATACATCTGTATCTCCTGCATCCATTACTCTAACTTTGCGAAGCATTTGGCGAACCATTACTTCAACGTGTTTGTCTCCAATTTCTACCCCTTGCATACGGTATACTTTTTGAACTTCACGAAGCAGATATTCCTGAACAGATGTGATGTCTGTTACTTTCAGCAATTCTTTAGGGTCGATTGAACCTTCAGTAAGTTCCTGACCGTGTGTAATTTTGTCGCCTTCGGCCACTTTAAGTCTAGCATTGTAAGCAGCTGTGTAAGTGCGTGTTTCAACATCGCCTTTAATAACGATTTCCTGTTGTCTGTCACGGACTTCATTAATTTCCACTACTACACCATCAATTTCAGAGATGGTTGCCTGACCTTTAGGATTTCTCGCTTCAAATAGCTCCTGAATACGAGGTAAACCTTGAGTGATGTCATCTCCGGCAACACCGCCTGTATGGAACGTACGCATTGTCAGCTGAGTTCCCGGTTCTCCGATAGATTGAGCAGCGATAATACCGACTGCCTCTCCAACTTCAACCTCGGTTCCTGTAGCCAAGTTGCGTCCGTAGCATTTTTTACATACACCATGACGGGTGTTACATGTAAATGCAGAACGGATCCATACTTCTTCTATACCAGTTTCAACAATCGCTAAAGCAAGGTCTTCGGTAATGAGATCATTTTCAGAAACGATGACTTCACCAGTCTCCGGATGTTTAAGTGTTTTGCGTGCATGACGTCCAATTAAACGCTCTTCTAAATGCTCGATTACTTCTGTGCCTTCTTTAATGGATTTCGTCAAGATGCCGCGGTCCGTTCCACAGTCTTCATCACGAATGATGACATCCTGCGCAACGTCAACGAGACGTCTTGTCAAGTAACCTGAGTCAGCTGTTTTAAGGGCTGTATCGGCAAGACCTTTACGCGCACCATGTGTAGAGATAAAGTACTCTAACACTGTTAAGCCCTCTCGGAAACTTGATTTGATTGGAAGTTCAATAATACGTCCAGCCGGGTTGGCCATCAGTCCGCGCATACCCGCAAGCTGCGTAAAGTTAGATGCGTTACCACGGGCTCCTGAATCACTCATCATGAAGATCGGGTTGCGCTTATCAAGAGAAGCCATCAGTTTGCCCTGGATAACATCTTTAGACGCACTCCAGATGGAAATAACACGTTCATAGCGCTCTTCTTCTGTAATCAGACCGCGTTTGAATTGTTTAAGAACATTATCAACTTTAGCTTGTGCCTCTTTCAAGATCTCTTCTTTTTCGCGCAATACGATGATATCTGATACACCAACCGTAATACCGGCTTTAGTGGAGTATCTGAATCCAAGATCTTTCATGCGGTCAAGCATTTTAGACGTTTCGGTAATATGGAATTTCTTAAAGATTTCAGCAATGATTTTACCTAAGATTCCCTTTTTGAAAGGAGGGATGATCTCTTGGCTTTGAATGAATTCTTTCACATTCACATTTGCATCAATAAAGAATTTTTCCGGTGTTTCATCTTCAATGTTGCTCTTAGTCGGTTCATTCATATACGGGAATGAAGGAGGCAGAATTTCATTGAAAATCAGTTTTCCTACAGTTGTTACAAGCAGCTTTTTGCGCTGTTCATCTGTAAATGATTCGTTAGGCAGAGAGCTTGCTTGTACAGCGATACGAGTGTGAAGATGAACATATCCGTTTTGATATGCAAGCAGAGCTTCGTTCGTGTCTTTGAAGACCATTCCTTCGCCGACAGCTTCTTCGCGTTCTAATGTCAGGTAGTAGTTTCCGAGTACCATATCCTGAGAAGGAGTAACAACAGGTTTTCCGTCTTTAGGATTTAGAATGTTCTGCGCTGCAAGCATCAAAATGCGTGCTTCTGCTTGAGCTTCAGCAGATAGAGGTACGTGAACCGCCATTTGGTCACCATCAAAGTCAGCGTTATATGCTGTACATACTAATGGGTGAAGACGAATTGCACGGCCTTCTACAAGCGTAGGCTCAAATGCCTGGATTCCCAGTCTGTGAAGTGTAGGTGCGCGGTTAAGGAGAACTGGATGCTCTCTGATAACTGCTTCTAACACATCCCAAACCTCAGGAGATACACGCTCTATTTTACGTTTAGCACTCTTGATGTTGTGTGCTAAGCCTTTTTCAACAAGTTCTTTCATAACGAAAGGCTTGAATAATTCAAGAGCCATTTCTTTCGGCAAGCCGCATTGATACATTTTCAGGTTCGGTCCTACAACGATAACGGAACGGCCTGAATAGTCAACACGTTTACCAAGAAGGTTTTGACGGAAACGTCCTTGTTTACCTTTCAGCATATGTGAAAGTGATTTAAGAGGACGATTACCTGGTCCAGTAACCGGACGGCCGCGTCGGCCATTGTCAATCAACGCATCAACAGCTTCTTGAAGCATGCGTTTTTCGTTCTGTACGATGATGCTTGGAGCACCAAGGTCCAATAAACGTTTTAAACGGTTGTTGCGGTTAATTACACGGCGGTACAAATCATTTAAGTCAGAAGTCGCAAAGCGTCCGCCGTCTAATTGAACCATTGGACGAAGTTCAGGCGGGATAACAGGAAGAACATCAAGGATCATCCAAGATGGCTCATTGCCTGAATTACGGAATGCTTCTAATACCTCTAAACGTTTGATTGCACGAGTTCTGCGCTGGCCTTGTGCTGTTTTAAGTTCTTCTTTAAGCTGATCAACCTCTTTATCCAAATCGATGTCAGAAAGAAGTTTTTTGATCGCTTCTGCACCCATTGCAGCTTGGAAAGTTGAGCTGTATTTATCACGGTATGCTCTATACTCTTTTTCAGAGAGCAGCTGTTTTTTCTCAAGCGGCGTGTCGCCTGTTTCTGTAACTACGTAAGAAGCGAAGTAAATCACTTCTTCTAATGCACGTGGAGACATATCAAGCACTAAGCCCATGCGGCTAGGAATGCCTTTAAAATACCAAATGTGAGAAACAGGGGCAGCAAGTTCTATATGCCCCATGCGCTCACGGCGGACCTTAGCACGAGTTACTTCAACTCCGCATCGGTCACAGACTACACCTTTGTAGCGAACTCGTTTATATTTTCCGCAATGACATTCCCAGTCCTTAGTAGGACCGAAAATGCGCTCACAGAATAAACCGTCTTTTTCTGGTTTTAATGTACGATAGTTAATCGTTTCTGGTTTCTTAACTTCACCGAATGACCACGAGCGAATTTTATCAGGTGAAGCGAGACCGATGTTCATATACTCAAAGTTATTTACATCTAGCAAGGGGCCTACCTCCCTTTTCGTCTTCAGGTTTTACCCTTATTGCTTACTATTCTTTAATAACTGCGTCTTTTTCTTTTTCCATGGCTGCTGATGAAAGATCATCCGGCTGATCATTCAAGGATAAACCTTCTGATTGCTGTCCTTCTTCATCATCTTCTAAGTCTCTCATTTCGATTTCTTTTTCGTCGCTTGAGAGAATCTTAACATCCATACCTAAGCTTTGAAGCTCTTTTATTAATACTTTGAATGATTCTGGAACTCCTGGCTCCGGAACATTTTCGCCTTTAACGATTGCTTCGTACGTTTTCACACGTCCGACAACGTCATCTGACTTAACTGTGAGAATCTCTTGAAGAGTATAAGCTGCGCCATAAGCTTCAAGCGCCCATACTTCCATTTCTCCAAAACGCTGTCCGCCAAACTGGGCTTTACCGCCAAGTGGCTGCTGCGTAACAAGTGAGTAAGGACCTGTTGAACGGGCATGCAATTTATCATCAACCATGTGAGCAAGTTTGATCATGTACATGATTCCTACTGATACACGGTTATCAAACGGTTCGCCTGAGCGGCCATCATAAAGAACTGTTTTAGCATCGCGTGCCATGCCAGCTTCTTCAAGAGTTGACCATACATCTTCCTCGCGTGCACCATCAAATACAGGAGATGCAACGTGTAAACCGAGTTTGCGCGCTGCCATTCCAAGATGAAGTTCAAGCACCTGACCGATGTTCATACGAGATGGTACGCCCAGCGGATTTAACATGATATCTACAGGTGTGCCGTCTGGAAGGTAAGGCATATCTTCTTCAGGAAGAATTCTTGAGATAACACCTTTGTTTCCGTGACGTCCGGCCATTTTATCCCCTTCAGAAATTTTACGCTTCTGAACGATGTATGCACGGACTAACTGGTTAACTCCCGGTGGAAGTTCATCGCCGTCTTCACGGTTGAACACTTTAACATCAAGAACGATACCGCCGCCTCCGTGAGGAACACGAAGTGAAGTATCACGTACTTCCCTTGCTTTTTCACCAAAGATTGCATGTAGAAGGCGTTCTTCTGCAGTCAGTTCAGTAACCCCTTTTGGTGTAACCTTACCAACAAGCAAATCTCCGTCTTTTACTTCAGCACCAACACGGATAATTCCGCGGTCGTCTAAGTTGCGAAGCGCATCTTCACCGACATTCGGGATATCGCGTGTGATTTCTTCAGGTCCAAGCTTTGTATCACGAGATTCTGATTCATATTCTTCGATATGAATAGAAGTATAAACATCATCTTTTACTAGACGCTGACTCATGATGATGGCATCCTCATAGTTGTAGCCATCCCATGTCATGAATGCAACCATAACGTTGCGTCCAAGTGCGAGTTCGCCTAGTTCCATAGATGGTCCGTCAGCAAGGATTTCACCTTTGACAACTTCATCGCCGACACTTACGATCGGGCGCTGGTTGTAGCAGGTACCTTGGTTAGAACGGATGAATTTAAGCAGGCTGTACTTATCCAAGTTGCCTTTTGTTTTCACGCCATCCACATCTTCGTAGCGTCGTACCCAGATGTTTTTAGCTTCTACTTTTTCAACAACTCCAGGGAACTTGCAGATTACTGCAGCACCAGAGTCTTTGCCTGATACGTACTCCATGCCTGTTCCGACAATCGGAGACTCAGGGTTCATAAGCGGTACTGCTTGTCGCTGCATGTTCGCTCCCATTAGGGCACGGTTGGAGTCATCATTTTCCAAGAACGGGATACATGCTGTCGCAGCAGAAACTACTTGTTTAGGAGATACATCCATGTAATCCATTCTGTCACGGGACATGACTGTGTTCTCACCGCGGAAACGGGAAACGATGTCCTCATCAATGAATGAACCATCATCTGCTAAACGAGCGTTTGCTTGGGCAACTACGTAATTATCTTCTTCGTCTGCTGTTAAGTAATCTATGCGGGCAGTTACTTTCCCTGTTTCAGGATCTACTCGGCGATATGGCGTTTCAATGAACCCAAAGCGATTAACTTTAGCATAAGAAGAAAGTGAGTTGATCAAACCGATGTTTGGTCCCTCTGGCGTTTCAATCGGACACATGCGGCCATAGTGAGAGTAATGAACGTCACGCACTTCAAATCCAGCGCGTTCACGTGTTAATCCACCAGGTCCAAGTGCAGACAGACGGCGTTTATGTGTTAATTCAGCAAGCGGATTCGTCTGATCCATAAACTGCGATAACTGTGAGCTTCCGAAGAACTCTTTAATTGACGCAATAACAGGACGGATGTTAATCAGCTGCTGAGGTGTAATTGTATTTGTATCTTGAATGGACATTCTCTCGCGTACAACACGCTCCATACGAGAAAGACCGATTCTGAATTGATTTTGAAGAAGTTCTCCTACAGAACGCAGGCGACGGTTGCCTAAATGGTCGATATCATCTGTGTCTCCTACTCCATGAAGCAAGTTAAAGAAATAACTGATAGAAGACAGGATGTCAGCAGGCGTAATATTCTTAACGTTTTCTTCGACATAAGCGTTGCTGATTACGTTAATGACTTTTTCACCTTCTGAATCAATAGGAGCATAAATTTTAATTGATTGAAGCGTTACATCTTCTTCGACAACTCCGCCAGATGGCGTAATTTTTCTGAAGCCTACTCCACTCTCTAAATTAGGAATGATTCGGTCAAGAGTACGTCTATCAATTAAAGTATCTTTTTCTGCAATAATTTCGCCAGTTTCAGGGTCTACTAATGTTTCAGCAAGACGCTGATTGAACAGGCGGTTTTTAATATGAAGCTTTTTGTTGATCTTGTAGCGTCCTACACTTGCAAGATCATAGCGTTTTGGATCAAAGAATCTTGAATCCAGCAAGCTTTTCGCGTTATCCACTGTTGGAGGCTCACCAGGGCGCAGACGCTCATAAATCTCAAGAAGAGCTTTTTCTGTGCTTTCTGTGTTGTCCTTATCAAGTGTGTTGCGCAAGTATTCATTTTCACCGAAAAGATCGGTGATTTCTTGATCAGAGCCAAACCCTAGTGCGCGCAAAAGAACCGTTACCGGCAATTTCCGAGTGCGATCAATACGCACATATGCAACATCTTTAGCATCTGTTTCGTACTCTAACCAAGCGCCACGGTTTGGAATGACAGTAGCAGTAAAGCCTTTTTTACCATTTTTATCGACTTTTCCGCTGTAATAAACACTTGGTGAACGTACGAGCTGTGATACGATAACACGCTCAGCACCGTTAATCACAAATGTACCTGTTTCAGTCATCAATGGGAAATCACCCATGAAAACATCCTGATCTTTTACTTCACCAGTTTCCTTGTTAATTAAACGCACCTTCACACGAAGCGGTGCAGAATAGGTAACATCGCGCTCTTTAGATTCCTCTACTGAATATTTAGGATCACCTAAACTATAATCAATAAATTCTAGCGAGAGGTTACCAGTGAAGTCTTCGATAGGAGATATGTCCTGGAACATTTCTCTAAGACCCTCATCAAGAAACCACTGATAGGAAGAGGTTTGAATCTCAATAAGATTTGGTAATTCTAACACTTCACTAATACGTGCATAACTTCTGCGTTGGCGGTGTCGTCCATACTGAACTAGTTGACCTGTCAACTGCTTCACCCCTCAAATCAAGCGTAATATAACTTGTAATATGTACTCGTAAATCAATCTATTAACCACCAATACACATACAAGGAGAAAACAAAAATAAAAAGGTCTCTATAAATTAGAAAACCACTTTTGTAAAACGTACTATTGATTTTATAAGTTTTTCCATCTGTCCTATATTTATACATTTACCTCAAAAAATAGAGACTTATGGAATATATATATTGGCATTTTATAATATTAACATAGCGAAAAATGCGAGTCAATCTTTTTCTGCTCTGATAATAAAGTAGCCTTTATCCTTTTTGACTGTAACAACTTCTTTAAACATCTCATCCAGTTTGGCAATAGCCGATGGGGCTCCTTGCTTTTTCTGAATGACAACCCATAATTCTCCGCCCGGCAAAAGAGATTCAAAGCTTTTTTCAAAAATCTCGTGAACAACCTTTTTTCCTGCCCGGATAGGAGGATTTGTCAGAACAGCCGCATACTTTTTCGAAGGATCAACATTTTCAAAAAGATTGCTTGCGATAATACGGACATTTTTCACGCCATTTGCTTCTGCGTTCACTTTCGCAAGTTCTACTGCTCTCTCATTAACATCGATCATATCAACCGTGAGATCCTTGAATTCTTTAGCAAGCGAAATTCCGATTGGTCCGTATCCGCAGCCAACGTCCAGCAAGTCGCCTTTTTGATTAGGCAGTGTAAATGTTTCAATCAGCAGTCTTGAACCAAAATCGACTTCATTTTTAGAAAAAACGCCGCGATCACTTTGAAAATGAAAGGAATTCCCTCGTAAAGTAAACGTCCATGATTTACGATTACTCTCAGCCTCAGGCTGACTTGAATAATAATGATTTGTCATCTTTTTCCCTCCATGTTAAAGGAATATAGCAAATCATGCTATTTTTCATACCTCTGTATCTTTAAAAAAATCAATTTCCTGTCAAACGTGAAAAAAAAAGCTCGCTATATGAATTAAGCGAGCTTTGTCTTTTTGGAATTACTTAACTTCTACAGAAGCGCCAACTTCTTCAAGTTTGCCTTTGATTTCTTCAGCTTCTTCTTTAGCGATTCCTTCTTTAACAGCTTTAGGAGTGTTGTCAACTAATTCTTTAGCTTCTTTCAAGCCAAGACCAGTGATTTCACGTACTACTTTGATAACTTTGATTTTTTGAGCACCAGCGCTAGCAAGTACTACATCAAATTCAGTTTGCTCAGCAGCAGCTTCGCCACCAGCAGCGCCACCAGCCATTGCTACAGGAGCAGCTGCAGTTACGCCAAATTCTTCTTCGATTGCTTTAACTAAGTCGTTTAATTCTAAAACAGTCATTTCTTTAACTGCTTCAATGATTTGTTCTTTAGTCATTGTATATTTCCTCCTTATAAACCTATTAGTTTTTTGTTTTGGTACGGGTCAAACAGATTAAGCGCCTTGCTCTTCTTTTTGTTCTGCAACTGCTTTAGTAGCAAGTGCAAGATTGCGGATTGGAGCTTGAAGAACGCTAAGCAACATAGAAAGTAAGCCTTCACGTGACGGAAGATCAGCAAGAGCTTTAATTTGTTCTACAGTTGCGATGTTGCCTTCGATTACACCTGCTTTGATTTCTAACGCGTCATGCTTTTTAGCAAAGTCGTTAAGAATCTTAGCTGGAGCAACTACGTCGTCATTACTGAATGCGATCGCATTAGGACCTGTTAGGGCGTCATTAAGACCAGTAAGTTCAACATTTTCAACTGCACGGCGAGTCATTGTGTTTTTGTAAACTTTGAACTCGATGCCAGCATCACGAAGAGTTTTACGAAGTTCAGTAACTTCTGCTACTGTTAAACCGCGGTAGTCAACAACGATTGTTGTTTTGCTGTCGCGAAATTTAGCAGTAATGTCATCTACGATGGATTTTTTTGTTTCGATAGCGCTGCTCATTGATACACCTCCTGTAAGAATCAAAGTCCCACACTTATACCGATCGGTGTTTCTCTTTAAAAACAAGAAATGCCTCCACGTCAGACATGGAGGCAGTATATATACAAGCGATCTAATAATTTTAGTTCACATATATACACCTCGGCAGGAAATTAAGCTTATGCAAGCACCTACTGTCTTTGGTATAAATGAAGTTATTTAGTTAAACAACATTTTTGATTATATATAAAGTCGACCCTTATGTCAACTATTATTTAACGCCGAAACTTGATGAATCAACTTTAACGCCAGGTCCCATAGTAGAAGCAACAGCTACGTTCTTCATGTATGTGCCTTTTGCAGCAGCAGGTTTAGCTTTTAATAACGTTTCGAAGATTGTAGTGAAGTTTTCAACTAACTTGCTGTCTTCGAAAGATACTTTACCGATTGGCACGTGGATGTTACCAGCTTTGTCAACGCGGTATTCAACTTTACCAGCTTTGATTTCTTTAACTGCTTTTTCAACGTCAAATGAAACAGTGCCAGTTTTAGGGTTTGGCATTAAGCCTTTTGGTCCAAGTACGCGGCCAAGCTTACCAACTTCACCCATCATGTCAGGAGTAGCTACGATTACATCGAAGTCAAACCATCCTTGCTGGATTTTGTTGATGTAGTCAGCATCGCCTACGAAATCAGCTCCAGCAGCTTCTGCTTCCTTCGCTTTTTCACCTTTAGCAAATACTAAAACGCGTTGAGTTTTACCTGTTCCGTTTGGAAGAACAACTGCTCCGCGGATTTGCTGATCGTTTTTACGTGGATCAACGCCTAAACGGAATGCAACTTCAACTGTTGCATCAAATTTAGCTGTGTTTGTTTTCTTTACAAGTTCAATTGCTTCTTGAACTCCGTAAGCTTGAGCACGGTCTACTAATTTAGCAGCTTCAACGTACTTTTTACCTCTTTTAGCCATTTTAAATTTCCTCCTTAGTGGTTTTAGCGGAATAACCTCCCACGAATAAAGGTTGCGAACTTGTTAAAAGCAAACTCGCAACCCCTAAAACAAAAACAACAATTAGTCTTCGATGACGATACCCATGCTGCGCGCAGTACCTTCAACCATACGCATAGCTGATTCAACATTAGCTGCATTTAAGTCAGGCATTTTTGTTTCAGCGATTTCACGTACTTTATCACGCTTAACTGTTGCTACTTTATTACGGTTAGGTTCACCAGAACCAGACTCGATACCAGCTGCTTTCTTAAGCAATACTGCAGCAGGCGGAGTTTTTGTAATAAATGTAAATGAACGGTCTTCAAAAACCGTAATTTCAACAGGAATGATAAGTCCAGCTTGATCAGCTGTACGAGCGTTAAACTCCTTACAGAATCCCATGATGTTAACACCAGCTTGACCTAATGCAGGACCAACCGGCGGCGCTGGATTTGCTTTTCCAGCAGGAATTTGCAATTTAACCATTTTAATTACTTTTTTAGCCACGAGACACACCTCCTTAAGTCCGTGATGTGGTAATAGGGTAATACCCTCCCACTCATGTCGTTCATTCTTTATATGAATGATAGAAATTAATCAAGTTTTATGTCCCGCATTGCGAGACATACTGACTTATGAAATATTATCACTTTTCTTTTGTGAATTCAAGTTTTTTTCTTATAATTTATCAACTTGAGAAAATTCCAGCTCAACCGGTGTTTCGCGGCCGAACATGTTTACTAATACCTTCACTTTGCTCTTATCTTTATCAATCTCTTCAATTGATCCGGTAAAGTTAGCAAAAGGTCCGTCTATTACTTTTACAGTCTCTTTCAAGTCGAAATCAAGTTCAACTCTCTTTTCTTCCATTCCCATATGTTTAAGGATTGATACAACTTCTTCAGGAAGAAGCGCTGTTGGCTTTGAACCAGAACCAGCTGAACCGACAAATCCTGTTACACCAGGTGTATTGCGGACTACATACCAGGAATCATCTGTCATAACAATTTCAACGAGGACATATCCCGGGAATACTTTTTTCTTTGTGACTTTCTTTTTGCCGTTTTTATAATCTGTTTCTTCTTCTTCCGGAACGACAACACGGAAAATTTTATCTTGCATGCCCATTGATTCTACACGCTTTTCAAGATTCGCCTTTACCTTATTCTCATAACCTGAATAAGTGTGGACCACATACCAATTTTTCTCCATCTTTAATAGGACGATTTGTCCATTCCCTCCCTGCTTTTTGAAGCTTATATGATGATTCTGCTGCTCTTATTCTTTGGCTGACTCTTTTTAAGACAATGAAAAAACCCGTCGAACGGGTTTTTGGGGAAATATAATATTCTCTATTATAGCACGATTTTATATCTATTATTCAAAAAATAAAACGAAAATGAAGATCGGTGTTTTATTTTTTATGACACTAGACGAATTAACGATGAAATTCCAAGATCAATAATGGCGAAAAAGATGACAGCAAAAGCGACAGTTGCAATAACTGTAATTGTATATCGTGTCAGTTCTTTGCCTTTTGGCCAGCTGACCTTTTTCATTTCACGGGATACATCTTTGAAAAAATTAACAATACGCTGCATTTACATTACCTCCAAGAGAATTCAGAAAGCCTGTCATAGAAATAAAGAATCATGAGATGAGTGCTACTTTGTTTCACGGTGGTCCGTATGTGCGTTACAAGCTTTACAAAATTTCTTGAATTCTAAACGCTCTTCGGAGCTTGACGTGTTTTTCATCGTTGTGTAGTTTCTGCTTCCACAGTCTGTGCAAGCCATTGTAACTTTCTTACGCATTTATGGCACCTTCCGCTAGTCCTGCATTTTTCTATAAAAATGTAACACACGCAAGGACCTTCGTCAATGACGCCTGACGTGTTTTACTTGATTTTTACATATTGATTTCACGAAGCTCAAGATACCTTTCAAGCTTTCGTTTCACCCGCTGAAGGGCATTGTCTATTGATTTGACGTGGCGGTTGAGCTCTTCAGATATTTCCTGATAGGATCTGCCGTCCAGATACAGAACAAGCACCTTCCGTTCGAGATCGCTCAGAAGCTCGCCCATTTTCACTTCGATATCATCAAATTCTTCCTGATTAATAATCAGTTCTTCCGGGTCCATGACTTTTGTCCCTGAAATAACATCCATCAATGTCCGGTCTGATTCTTCATCATAAATCGGCTTGTCCAGTGAGACATAAGAGTTAAGAGGAATATGTTTTTGACGGGTTGCGGTTTTAATAGCGGTAATGATTTGGCGAGTGATGCACAGTTCTGCAAAAGCTTTGAAAGAAGTAAGCTTGTCCTCTCTGAAATCACGGATAGCCTTATACAAACCGATCATACCTTCTTGAATAATATCTTCTCTGTCAGCGCCTATCAAAAAATAGGACCTTGCCTTCGCTCTTACAAAATTACGGTACTTTGTTATTAAATAATCAAGAGCATCGCTGTCTCCATTATGAACAAGCTCCACAACCTGTTCATCCAAAAGAGCATGAAAGTCTTCCTTGCTGAGTTTACCCGTGCTGAAATGTGTGTTCATGCCGATCCCCCCGACCGCACAATAGATAGAAATATTATACAGTATGATTTTTGAAAGCGTCAACAGGCTATAAATCGCCCCTGCGCCATTTTTCAAACATTTTCAGGACATCATCTGTGATTGGAATCTTTGATTGAGGACTATTCACTTTTATTTTTTCTACTCTTTTTTGGATTCTTTTTTCTATTGCTTCCACTTCATTTAAAAGTTCTCTTGCTGATTTCCTGAGAGCTCCCTGGCCAAAAATAGCCCATTGCTCTGTAAAATCGGAGGTTGCCACATGAATCTGCGTTTTAATATTGCTCAGGGAAATCGCAAGTTTTTCAATGCGCTCATCCGCTGTTTCGTTTTCACGGGTATAGATGACTTCGACACGGTGGTTTTTTTGTTTCTTTTCAATACCCTTCACTTGATGAGCATCGAAAATGACGATCACCCTGTAACCGGTGTAAGCTTGATACTCTGCCATTTTCTGAATCAGCAGCTCTCTTGCTTCTGAGAGATTCTCTTTTTTTAATGATTGAAGATTCGCCCAAGCACCGATGATGTTATATCCGTCAACAAGGAGGATATCCATTTTCTTATTCTCCTAATGGATGACGCTTTCTGAAGACCTCATACATCAGCAGACTCGCTGCTACTGAAGCATTGAGCGAAGTGACCCGGCCAGCCATCGGCAAGTTGACCAGAAAATCGCATTTTTCTTTAACCAGTCTTCCCATTCCTTTACCTTCACTGCCTATAACTAAGCCAAGAGGCATTTTCCCGTCCATTGAACGGTAATCATCTGATCCTTTTGCATCTGTTCCAACTATCCAGACGCCCCGCTCTTTTAATTCCTCAATGGTTCTGGCCATATTTGTCACCCTTGCAACAGGAATATATTCAATTGCTCCCGTAGATGACTTCGCTACTGTAGCTGTAAGCCCTACTGCTCTTCTTTTAGGAATAATAATGCCGTGCGCCCCTGTTGCATCGGCTGTTCTCATAATGGAACCAAGGTTATGAGGGTCTTCAATTTCATCTAAAAGAAGGATAAATGGGGCTTCATTTTTATCTTCAGCCGCCTTTAAGATATCATCTACCTCTGAGTACTCATATGCTGCTACCTGAGCTACGACACCCTGATGATTTCCTTCAACCATTTGATCAATTTTCTTTTTAGGAACAGATTGAATGGATATGCCCTTTTCTTTTGCAAGGACCACGATCTGCTGGGCCTGTCCCTTGACGGAGTTTTCCGCCATCCAGATTTTATACACATTTCTCGTTGATTTTAACGCTTCAATGACTGTGTTGCGCCCCATAATGTATTCTTCTGACATTCCTATTTCCTCCCTTCGTTCTGAATCAATTCAAATGATGATTGAATGATTTCTGTCAGCCGGTCTGCATCTTTCATAAGATGCAGGTAGCCGATTAGTGCTTCAAATGCTGTACTGTAGCGGTAGGTCTGAACATCTGTGTTTTTTGGAACCGTGCCTGATTTTGCATTGCGGCCGCGGCGTATAATGGCCATTTCTTCTTCAGAGAAATATTCCGCTTTAGACAGTTCATGAAGAACGGTGGCCTGCGCCTTGGCTGAAACATATTTTGTCGCTAATTTATGAAGCTGATTTGGACGGACATTGCCTTTAGAAAGCAGGTGATGCCTGACGTAAACTTCATAAATTGCATCACCTATATAGGCAAGCGCCAGGCTGTTCACTTGTTTTGGGTGCGGTATTTCTTCTAAGTGAAGCATACTTATCCTCTTTTCCATCTCGTGCCTTGAGGCGTATCTTCTAAAATAATATTCATGCCTTTCAGCTGATCCCGGATATCATCTGACAGCTGAAAGTTCCGGTCTTTTCTCGCCTGAATACGCTTTTCAATCAACTCTTCAATTTCTGCATCCAATAGTTCTTTTTTGCCGAACTGCAGGCCAAGCACAGCGCCAAGCTCATCAAATGCAGCTGTGAATGCAGTAATTACTTCTTTAGAAGTATTCTTTTCCTGCAAATAATAGTTGGCTTGCTTTGACAATTCAAACATGACTGAAATGGCATTGGCTGTGTTGAAATCGTCATCCATTGCTTCTACAAAAACCGTGCGCTGTTCAGAGATAATGTTCAGCCACTTTTCATTGTCGTCGGTTAAGTCCGTGCTGCTTTGTACGCGGTGCAGCAGATTTGCATAGGATGTACGAAGACGGTGTAATGCATTTTTCGTGCTCTCAAGCAAATCAACAGAATAGTTAATTGGATGACGATAGTGAACAGACAGCATGAACAATCTTAAAACCTGGGCATCGTGCTCTTTCAGGATGTCATGAACTAATACAAAGTTGCCTAAAGACTTCGACATTTTTTCGTTGTTAATATTAATATACCCATTATGCAGCCAGTAGTTAGCAAACGGTTTTTCTGTCAGTGCTTCAGATTGGGCGATTTCATTCTCATGGTGAGGGAATGTTAAGTCCTGTCCTCCAGCATGGATATCAATTGTATCCCCGAAGTGATCATGGACCATAGCGGAACACTCAATATGCCAGCCCGGTCTTCCTTCTCCCCACGGACTTTCCCAAGAAATCTCGCCCTCTTTTGCCGCTTTCCATAGTGCGAAATCTAGTGAATCCTGCTTCTTCTCTCCAGCATCGATTCTTGCGCCTACTCGAAGTTCATCGATGGATTGATGAGAGAGTTTTCCGTAATCTTTAAAAGCTCTTGTTCTGTAATACACATCCCCGTCTGCTTCATAAGCAAATCCTTTTTCAATCAAAGCCTGAATAAAGTCAATAATAATATCCATGCTTTCTGTCACTCGCGGATGTGCAGTTGCACGGTCGCAGCCAAGAGCAGTGACGTCTTCAAAATAGGCTTCAATAAAGCGGTCCGCAATGGCTGGAACATCTTCTCCGAGCTCATTTGCTGCCTTTATCAGCTTATCGTCTACATCTGTAAAATTTGATACATATGTGACATCAAATCCTCTGTACTCCAAGTATTTACGGACTGTATCATAGACGATGGCAGGACGGGCATTCCCTATATGGATATAGTTATAAACGGTCGGTCCACACACATACATTCTGACCTTGCCTTCTTCAAGCGGCTTAAACGTTTCTTTTTGTCTGGTTAGCGTATTGTATAACTTGATGGTCATCTTGACTCTTCCCTTCTTTCAATTGTGCAAGCTCTTGTCTCAAATGCAGCATTTCTGCTTCCATCTCTTTGAATCTGTCTGCGACTGGATCAGGAAGATTGCAGTGATCAAGATCATTTTTGATTCTCTTTCCATTTTGTATCACGACCTTGCCCGGTATTCCTACCACAGTGGAATGATCAGGCACATCACGGAGCACGACCGAACCCGCACCTATCTTAGAATAAGCGCCGACTGTAATGGATCCCAGCACTTTTGCACCTGTAGCAATCAAAGCGTTATCCAGAATGGTCGGATGCCTCTTTCCTTTTTCTTTCCCGGTTCCGCCTAAAGTTACCCCTTGGAAGACTGTTACGTTATGACCAATTTCACATGTTTCACCAATCACAACACCCATTCCGTGGTCTATAAAAAAGCGGCGGCCGATTTTTGCACCTGGATGAATCTCGATTCCTGTAAAAAAGCGGCTCACTTGAGAAATGACTCTTGCAATGAAGAACAAATTCCGTCTAAAGAACGCATGTGCAAGACGGTGAGCCCAAATTGCATGAAGCCCGGAATAAGTAAGAATAACTTCTAAATAAGACCTTGCAGCTGGATCCTGTTCGAAAACAACTTCGATATCTTCCTTCAGCATTTTGAACATTTTATTCCCCCCAAACATTCCCCTTGATTATTTAAAAAAATCTAAAAAAGCGCCTCTGCCTAATAGACAGAGACGCTTTAAATGCGCGGTTCCACTCTGTTTAAACAAGCAAAGAAATTGCCTGCTTCAACTTTAGGCTCCTGTAACGGTGAGCAATCCGCTTTTATTTAATGCGTCAGACTGGCTGATGGTTCAATAAAAGGCTCAAAGGTGCATTTCGAGAATTTTTTCGCATAAACCTCTTTCAGCCGGGGAGGTTCTCTCTAATATGGAAACGGACTCTCTACTTCTCCTTATCAACGCGTTTAAATGTATTAATCATACTATATTACATTTTTAGAAAAAAGTTAACTGTTCGCGCTTTTTAATCGGGTTAAAATTGTTTCTTTTCCAAGCAGCTCAATTGCCTGAGGAAGGTCCGGCCCGTGAGTTTGTCCTGTAGTGGCAACACGGATAGGCATAAAGAGACTTTTGCCTTTATGTCCGGTCGACTTCTGAACAGCTTTTGTAGCTGCTTTAATTTGATCAGCCGTAAAGGTCTCAAGTTTCTCGATTTCCAGAGCAAATGCTGTAAGAACCTCTGGAACCTGTTCCTCTTCAAGAACATTACGCGCCTCGCGGTTATAAGTAATTTCTTCTTTAAAGAAAAGCTCAGTCAGTTCAACGATTTCTGCACCATAACTCATTTTGTCCTGATGAAGGCCGATTAATTTCCGCGCCCAGTCGATTTCTTCAGCTGCAGCAGTTTCTGATACTTTTCCAGCTTTTATCAAATGAGGAAGGGAAAGCTCAACCAGCTGATCTAATTCGAGCTGTTTGACATATTGATTGTTCAGCCACATTAGTTTCTGTGTATCAAAAACAGCCGGTGATTTCGATAATCGATTCGGATCGAATATTTCAATGAACTGCTCTTTGCTGAATATTTCTTCCTCGCCGCCCGGAGACCATCCAAGCATGCCGATAAAGTTAAAGAGCGCCTGCGGTAAATAGCCCAGCTCTTTATATTGTTCAATAAATTGAATAATTGATTCATCGCGCTTGCTTAATTTTTTGCGGTTTTCATTCACGATTAATGTCATATGGCCGAAAATAGGCGCTTCCCATCCCAATGCATGGAAGATCATGATTTGCTTCGGTGTATTGGAAATGTGATCTTCCCCGCGAAGGACATGAGTCATTTTCATTAAATAATCATCTACCGCTACAGCGAAATTATAAGTTGGTGTTCCGTCTTTTTTTACGATGACATAATCGCCGATTCCATCTGTTTCAAATGAGATTTCATCTTTCACGATATCATTGAATGTGATGACCTCTCCTTTGGGAACACGGAAGCGAATGCTTGGTTTTCTTCCTTCATCCTCAAGCTTTTGCTGCTCTTCAGATGTTAAATTCGCGCATTTTCCAGAGTATTGAGGAGTCTCGCCGCGGGCACTTTGCTCTTCCCGCTCCTGCTCAAGCTCTTCTTCTGTGCAATAGCATTTATACGCTTTTCCGCTTGAAAGAAGTTCACCGTAATATTTTTTATAAAGATCATTGCGCTCTGATTGTCTGTATGGACCGTATTCACCGTCTGTATCAATGCTTTCATCCCAGTCGATGCCGAGCCATTTCAAATATTTAAGCTGGCTTTCTTCGCCGCCTTCAATATTTCTCTTTTTATCCGTGTCTTCAATTCGGATAATAAATTTGCCGCCGGTGTTGCGTGCATATAAATAATTAAAAAGGGCTGTTCGGGCATTCCCGATATGTAAATGTCCAGTCGGACTTGGAGCGTATCGCACTCTTACTTCATTTGTCATTGTTGTACCTCCGATAATCTTTAGCATCCGTTTCATTTTATCACTAAAATCCCTCTGTTCAAAAGATTGTCCGTGATTATTTTTTTTGAATGAGAACCGTTGCCTGCGATGCAATTCCTTCGCCTCTGCCCGTAAATCCAAGCTGTTCGGTCGTCGTTGCTTTTACATTCACCTGGCTGATGTCCGCTTCAAGCAATTCAGCAATTCTTCCTCTCATTTGCTCAATATATGGAGCCATTTTTGGCTTTTGAGCAATAATCGTGCAATCAATATTACTTAACGAATATCCATTTTCTTTAACAAGCTGCCAAACATGCTGCAGCAGCTTTGCGGAGTCCGCATCTTTAAATTCAGGATCCGTATCCGGAAAATGCTTGCCGATATCACCGGCAGCAATAGCACCCAGACATGCATCTGCAACTGTATGAAGCAATACATCTGCATCTGAATGGCCCAGCAGTCCTTTTTCATACGGAATCTCGATCCCTCCGAGGATGAGCGGTCGGCCTTCTACGAGCTGATGCACATCAAATCCCTGTCCAATTCTAAGCATTATGTTTCCCCTCTTTCACTTTCTAAGATGGCTTTTGCAATCAGCAGATCATCTGGTGTCGTTAGTTTAATGTTTGTATAATCGCCCTCGACTACATGAACTTTGCTTCCGCTTCTTTCTATTAAACTTGCGTCATCGGTTCCCAGGAAACCAGACCGCGACGCTTCCTCGTGGGCTGCGAGGATATTTGAAAGACGAAAAGCTTGTGGGGTCTGTACGGCCCACAAGCTAGAACGTTCAACTGTTTCAATCACTTCGCTGTTCTGCACACGTTTAATTGTGTCTTTCACAGGGACTGCAACCGTTGCAGCTCCATTTTCACTTGCTGCTTTAACTAGTTTATTAATCATGTTTTTCTTAATGAATGGCCGAGCCCCGTCATGGACAAGAACGATCTCAGAAGACGCAGCTTTTAGACCATTATACACGCTGTGCTGCCTCTCGCTGCCCCCGCTGATCATTCCTTTAATCTTATGAATTCCGTAACGGTCAGCCATTTTGGTGAAAATATCTTTTTCGTTCGGATTCACAACTAAGAGAATGCCCGTACATTCCGGATCTTGTTCAAAAACATTCAATGTATGAACAATGACAGGCATCCCGTCAATTTCAATGAATTGCTTGTTCTTGCCTGCATTCATCCGCTTTCCTTGTCCTGCAGCAGGAATGACTACCTCATACTTCATTCGCTTTCTCCCCTACAACGCTTTTTCCAGCAGCTTGGGTTTAGCAAAAATCATTCTTCCGGCAGATGTCTGCAGCACACTTGTCACAATAACATCAATGTGCTTGCCTATATAATCTCTTCCATCTTCAACAACAATCATTGTTCCGTCATCTAAATAGGCGACGCCCTGATTATGTTCTTTTCCATCTTTAATGACTTGTACTTTCATTTCTTCCCCAGGCAAGACAACCGGCTTTACAGCGTTTGCTAAGTCATTGATATTCAATACAGCCACACCCTGCAGCTCACATACTTTATTTAAGTTAAAATCGTTTGTTACCACGACGCCAGACGTAAGCTTGGCGAGTTTCACGAGTTTGCTGTCAACCTCTTGGATTTCATCAAAGTCGCCTTCATAAATCTCTACTTTAATGGAGAGCTCCTTTTGAATGCGGTTCAGAATATCAAGTCCGCGTCTCCCGCGATTTCGTTTTAATGCATCAGATGAATCAGCAATGTGCTGAAGCTCTTCAAGGACAAATTGCGGAATGACAATCGTGCCTTCTAAAAATCCAGTCTGGCAGATATCAGCAATTCTGCCGTCGATAATCACGCTTGTGTCCAAAATTTTAAGCTTTTTGTCTTCTGTTTCTGCGTCTTCCTCGCCAGCGCCTTTTTTCTTTCCGATTTTGCCTGAAATAGAGAAAAGACTGATCAGCTCATCTTTACGCTTAAAACCGACCTGAAAACCAAGGTATCCAAGCAGCAATGTAAGAAAGATCGGAATAATCGTACTGAACACTTGATATTGGATGTCTTTAAACGGAATAACATTTACGATAAGAAAGGCAATTATAAGTCCGACAATCAATCCTAAACTACCAAATAGAACATCCGTTACAGGTGCCTTTACCAGTGATTCTTCTAAAAGTTTGACCCAGTTAACCACATAATCGACAAGCCAGAATGTTGCTATATAGAATAATATTGCTCCTAAAATGGCCAATGCATATGGTGAATTAATAAAAGGTATGTCTTGTAGATTTAACAATCTCATTAGCTCCGGCATAAAGAAAATGCCTAAAGTCCCTCCAAGAAACAGGAAAAAGATCTGCACAATACGCTTTAACATACCTCCACCTCCTTTATATCTATTATAATCACTTTAATTCAATTAAAACGCCAAAGATATGAATTTCTAAAGCTGTAAACAGATTGAAATGTTAGAACAGATTATACCTTTCCCTAAAAAAGAAAAACAAGAATAATATAACCTAAATCCGCGGGATTAAAACGCTTAAACAAAAAGTTTCATAAAAAGTTCGCTATATTTGACGATCAATCAGCAGCTGTTCCTGCAGCCTCCGCAGACCTTCTTTAATTTTCTTCGCCCGAACCTCGCCAATTCCATCAACCTCATCCAACTGTTCTACGGATGCACGCGTAATAAGTTTCAGATTCGTAAATTTGTTCACCAAATTTTCAATTATGACAGGCGGAAGACGCGGAATCTTCTTAAGAACTCTGTAGCCGCGCGGCATCACTAAATCCTCAAGATTTGTAAAATGTGCTGAGTAGCCAAGCAGTCTCAGCAGGACCATGTCATCTAAGAGCTCCGTATTTGTAAGGACCTGAAACTGATCGAGCACATATTTAGGATCAAGCGTTTTATCAAATGAGTAGTCTTTAATGACAAGCGCCGCTTCCTCTTCAATATCTGACAGCAATTCGTTCAGCTGCAGGCGGATCAGGTGTCCTTCTGTTCCAAGTTCATTAATGTAATTCAAGATTTCATTCTTTATGCGGAGCACCATTTCAATGCGGTGAATAACCTGCAGCAATTCATCAAACGTTACAAGCTCTTCAAATTCAAGCGCTCCAAGATTTATGATTGACTGATCAAGAACCGTGCGGTATTTCTCAAGCGTCTGAATCGCCTGATTCGCTTTTGTTAAAATAACACCGATGTCTCTCAGCGCATAGCGAAGCTCCCCGTAATAGAGGGTAATAACATTTCTTCTCTGTGAAATGGCGATTACCAGATTGCCTGTCTGCTTCGCTACTCTTTCTGCTGTCCGATGCCGCATGCCTGTTTCAATGGACCCGATAAAAGCATTTGGAACAAGCTGTGCATTTGCATATAATATTTTATTGCCGGAATCACTGAGAATAATGGCTCCGTCCATTTTAGCTAGTTCATAAAGGTGAGCCGGGGAAAATGCAGAGTTTATGTAAAAACCTCCATCTACTAGCTCTTTTACTTTGTCGCTGAAACCGACCACAATCAGACCGCCGGTTTTCGCCCGCAACACGTTTTCAATTCCTGCTCTGAGAGGTGTCCCAGGAGCAATAAATTGCAAGATTTCCTTCATGCTTTTCTCATGTGTCTTTTTCTCTTTATCAATCATTGTCCTACCCCCCTAATGTAGTCTGCAGGGCCTCTGAGACGTTCTTAACTCCCACAACCTCAATGTCCCCCGGCACCGTCCATCCGCCAATATTGGCCTCTGGAACGATTGCACGCTTAAATCCAAGCTTGGCCGCTTCCATGACGCGCTGTTCAATTCTTGAAACGCGTCTGACTTCGCCGGTTAAGCCTACTTCTCCAATAATAATATCTGTCGCTTTTGACGGTACGTCCTTAAAGCTTGAAGCTATGCTGACTGCTATTGCCAAATCAATAGCAGGTTCATCTAATTTCACTCCGCCTGCCACTTTTAAGTAGGCATCCTGGTTTTGAAGAAGCAACCCTACTCGTTTCTCAAGGACAGCCATTAACAGCGGGACACGGTTATGGTCAATCCCGGTTGCCATTCTCCGCGGATTTCCGAAGCTCGTAGGCGAGATCAGCGCCTGAATTTCCACCAGAACAGGCCTTGTTCCTTCCATGGATGCAACAACCGTAGAGCCTGCTGCACCTTTTGACCGTTCTTCAAGGAAAATCTCGGAAGGATTCAGGACTTCCTCAAGACCGCTTTCTTTCATTTCAAAAATGCCCATTTCGTTTGTTGAACCAAAACGGTTTTTTACAGCCCTTAAAATTCTGTACGTATGATGGCGTTCTCCTTCAAAATAAAGCACGGTATCCACCATGTGCTCAAGAATTCTCGGACCCGCAATGGAACCTTCCTTCGTGACATGTCCCACAATAAAGATCGCAATGCCTTTTGTTTTTGCGATCCTCATCAGTTCTGCGGTACATTCCCTAACTTGCGAAACACTCCCCGGTGCAGATGTAATATCACTTTGAAAAACAGTTTGGATGGAATCCACAATGACAAAGGCAGGATTCGTTTCATCAATTGCCTTTGTAATAAATTCAAGATCTGTTTCAGCAAAAACAAAGAGTTTATCAGACTTCACTCCAAGTCTGTCGGCCCTCATTTTCGTTTGCTTGACCGATTCTTCGCCTGAAATATATAAGACATCGTTTCCATTATCGGCTAATTGAGAAGAAACTTGAAGCAGCAGTGTTGATTTTCCAATTCCGGGATCTCCCCCTATTAATACTAGGGAACCCCTTACAATTCCGCTTCCAAGGACACGGTTAAATTCCTGCAGGTTTGTTTTAATGCGCGGTTCTTGAGTTGTTTCAATGTTTGTAATGGATGAAGGTTTATTGGCGGTTTGACCTGGAGCTGAGTGCGCAAAGGCAACTCTTCTATTTGCAGTTCCTGTTTTGACAATTTCCTCTGTCATCGTGTTCCATGCGCCGCAGCCTGGACATTTGCCCATCCATTTGGCAGATTCATATCCGCACGTCAGACACATGAATTTCGATTTCGTTTTAGCCATTATTTCGGTCCTTCCTTACTAGATTACCTATTTTAAAGAGAAATGGTTATTTTTGATGTGCTTTTTATAGAAACGAAATCGAGGCATACGTAAAAAGTGTATGCCTCATGATTGTTTCGCCTCAGATGGTTATTTTATTTTCTCTGCTTCTGCCTCAGAGCCTTTTACGATAAATTCCCCGTCCGTTACATCAAGAACGACTTTTTGCCCTTTCTCGATTGTGCCTCTCAGCAGTTCCTCGGACAGACGGTCTTCTACATGCTTTTGAATGGCTCTTCTTAGAGGACGTGCTCCGTACTCAGGATCAAATCCTTCATCAGCAATTTTATCCTGTGCGGCATCCGTGAGCTCAAGCACCAAATCCTGCTCTGCTAGACGCTTCATCAGCTGATCTGCCATCAGCGTCACAATTTCTTTAATGTGTTTCTTCTCCAGAGAGTGGAACACAATGATTTCGTCAATACGGTTTAAGAACTCAGGTCTGAATGCTTTTTTCAGCTCATTCATTACCTTGCCCTTCATATCCTTATAATCCTGCGCTTCGTCCTGTACATTGAAGCCTACGTATTTATTGCGTTTAAGCTCGCTTGCTCCGACGTTTGAAGTCATGATTAGAATCGTATTTCTGAAGTCAACTGTTCTTCCTTTAGAATCCGTTAATCGTCCATCCTCTAAAACTTGAAGAAGAATGTTGAAGACATCCGGATGTGCTTTTTCGATCTCATCTAGAAGCACAACTGAGTAAGGCTTTCTGCGCACCTTCTCTGTCAGCTGTCCGCCTTCCTCATATCCGACATATCCAGGAGGTGAACCGACAAGTCTTGAAGTTGAATGCTTCTCCATATATTCAGACATATCAATGCGAATCATCGCATCTTCGTCACCAAAAATAGATTCTGCCAGTGCTCGTGCAAGCTCTGTTTTACCAACACCTGTTGGTCCCAAGAAGACGAATGACCCGATTGGGCGCTTTGGATCCTTTAAGCCTGCTCTTGCACGGCGTACAGCTTTCGCAACTGCAACAACAGCTTCATCCTGACCAATAACGCGGTTATGAAGAATTTGCTCCATGTTGAGAAGTTTATCCGTTTCTTTTTGAGCAAGTCTTGATACAGGTATTCCAGTCCAGCTTGCCACAACCATAGCAATATCTTCAACTGTAACCTCAGAATTTTCCTGTCCTTGTTTTTCTTTCCATGTTTTCTTCGTTTCTTCAAGCTGTTCACGAAGACGCTGCTCTGTATCGCGCAATGAAGCGGCCTTTTCAAACTCCTGGCTTTGAACAGATGCATCCTTTTCTTTCCGCACTTCTTCAAGCTTCATTTCAAGCTCTTTTAAGTTTGGCGGAGTCGTGAATGAACGAAGGCGCACTTTTGAACCTGCCTCATCAATGAGATCGATTGCTTTGTCCGGAAGGAACCGGTCTGAAATGTAGCGGTCTGAAAGTTTGACTGCAGCATCAATCGCTTCATCTGTAATCGATACTCTGTGATGAGCCTCATAGCGGTCGCGAAGACCTTTTAAGATCAGGATGCTTTCTTCAGCTGTCGGCTCGTCAACCTGGATTGGCTGGAAGCGTCGTTCAAGCGCAGCATCTTTTTCAATATATTTGCGGTACTCATCAAGAGTTGTTGCACCAATACACTGCAATTCACCTCTTGCAAGTGACGGCTTAAGAATATTGGAAGCATCGATTGCGCCCTCTGCGCCTCCGGCTCCAATTAACGTATGCAATTCATCGATGAATAAAATAATATTGCCTGCCTGGCGAATTTCGTCCATTACTTTCTTAAGGCGGTCTTCAAACTCACCGCGGTATTTTGTTCCTGCTACAACTGTTCCCATATCAAGCGTCATTACTCGTTTATCACGGAGGATTTCAGGAACTTCATTATTTACGATCTGCTGAGCCAATCCCTCTGCGATCGCCGTTTTACCGACTCCAGGCTCCCCGATTAAGACAGGATTGTTTTTCGTTCTTCGGCTTAACACTTCAATGACCCGTTGAATTTCTTTGCTTCTGCCGATGACAGGATCTAAGCTGCCTTCACGTGCAATGGCAGTCAGGTCGCGTGCAAGACTGTCAAGGGTAGGTGTATTGGCGTTATTCATTGACCCCCCCTGATGTCCGGATCCTGATTCATTGCTGCCCAGAAGCTGAAGAACCTGCTGGCGCGCTTTATTTAAACTTACTCCAAGATTGTTAAGAACTCTTGCCGCTACGCCCTCACCTTCACGGATAAGCCCCAAAAGGATATGCTCTGTTCCAACATATGAATGACCAAGTTTTCTCGCTTCATCCATCGAAAGCTCGATGACTTTTTTCGCCCGCGGAGTATAGTGGATCGTTTGAGAAATTTCCTGTCCTCTTCCGATTAGACTCTCAACTTCTTTTTGAATTTTATCTGAACCAAGGCCAAGTGCAGTAAGAGCTTTGGCAGCAATCCCTTCGCCTTCACGTACAAGACCGAGAAGAATATGCTCAGTGCCGATATTATTATGGCCCAGTCGAACCGCTTCCTCTTGTGCTAATGCAAGAACTTTTTGAGCGCGCTCAGTAAATCTTCCAAACATCATACTTCATCATCCTCCATCCTTCTGACCATTTCTAGGTTTAATCTTTCTCTAATTAAGGAAGCTCTTCTTATATCCCGTTCATCCGGTCTTAATGCTCCGCCGGCATATTGCTGCAGAAAACCAGGCTGAGTTAAAATCATTAACTCGTTTAATATGTTTCTGGAAATGTCTTTAATAATATTTAAGTCTATTCCCAGCCTGACATCTGATAAACATTTGGCGGCTTCTTTTGACTCGATAATACGGCTGTATGTCAGAGTGCCGAGAGATCTGAACACACGGTCTTCAAGCGGTATCTGCGACGTTTTATATAAAGCTTCGCGTGCAGAACGCTCCTTGTCAATCAGCTGATGGACAACGCTCAGCAAATCCTCTACTATATCGTCTTCAGACTTCCCCAGTGTAATCTGATTTGAAATCTGAAAGATGTTACCTAATGCTTCGCTGCCTTCCCCGTAAATTCCTCTAACAACCAGACCTAATTGATTAATTGCCGGAATAATCCGGTTCATCTGCTGTGTCAGGACAAGTGCAGGCAAGTGCATCATAACTGATGCTCTAAGGCCAGTTCCGACATTTGTCGGACAGCTTGTTAAGTATCCTCTCTGCTCATCAAAGGCATAATCTACAGCATGTTCCATCCAATCATCCAAATCGCTTGCTGATTTTAAAGCTTCTTTCAGCTGAAGTCCCGGATATAAACATTGAATTCGAATATGATCCTCTTCATTCAGCATGATGCTGACCTCTTCATTCTCAGATAACAAACATCCTCCAAAAGAAGAATCTTCCGCTAAATTCGGACTGATCAAATGTTTTTCAACTAAAACCCTTTTTTGAATGGGCTGCAGATCATCCATCCTGAGCATTTCAAGCTTGCCGATCTCATTTACGCTTTTATCCGTAAATGTTTCTTCAAAAAGGTCTAAAATCTCCAGTGATTCTTCATTGGAGGCAATCGTTGGAAACTTGTATTTCTCAATATTTCTTGCAAGCCTGACCCTGCTGCTGAGAACAATGTCAGAATCAGGTCCTTCCTTGCTCATCCAGGCGCTCATTGCCTGATTGATAAATTGCTGAAGTGACATATCAGGATTCTCCTCCTCTGGAACTTTTTAATTTCAGTTCAAGCGAACGGATTTCATCTCGAGTCTCAGCAGCTTTTTCAAATTCTTCTTGCTGTATCAAATCTTTAAGATTCTGTTTTAATAAATCTATTCGTTTGCGGATGTGAATGCTACCGCCAATTCGTTCCGGAATTTTTCCCGCATGAACAGTGTTGCCGCTATGGACCCTTCTTAAAATAGGATTAATCTGATCATGAAAAGTCAGGTAGCACTCAGAACAGCCAAAACGGCCGACTTTTGTAAACTGCTGATAGGTCATCTGACATCTGCTGCACTGCAAAACTTCATTTTTCTTAAAAACATCCTGCTTTGTTTTTGAAATGGAAGGTTCCATATTTAACAATCCGGCCAATAAGTTATTAATTGAAAAACCAGTACTGTTATCTATAAACATCGAACTGTTATCCTGAGCACATTGTTCACAAATATGAATCTCTGTCTTTTCGCCGTTTACTACTTTTGTAAAATGAAAAGTTGCCGGCCTTTCATTGCATTCCTGGCAAATCAAGTCTGTTCACCTGCTTTCATCGGTATTTCAAGGAAGTCAGCATAGCTTTTATCATCCTTGCCCTTAACTCGTCTCTATGCGGCAAATCAATATATAAGACGGAACGGTCAATTACACTCATCATAATCTTCGCCTCGCGTCTAGAAATCACTTCTTCATTAACCAGCCTTAAAATAAGATCTTCAGCAGAGGTTTGCGAAATCCGTCTATCAATAATTCCCAATATCTGATCAATTAGATGGGCAGCGTCATTCGATTTCACCTTAATGATTCGAATATAGCCTCCTCCGCCTCTCTTACTTTCTACTATATACCCTCTTTCAATAGTAAAACGCGTATTAATCACATAATTTATTTGTGAGGGCACACATTGAAACTTATCTGCAATCTCGCTTCTTTTGATCTCAACGATTTCTTTGCCGCTCGTTGTGAGCACCTGCTTCAAATACTGTTCAATGACATCCGAGATATTCCGCACTCCGCCTCCCCCTAACTTGACTTTGACTATATTTGACTTTAACACTAATATAAAACGAACTTCACTTTTTTTCAACTTATAACCACTCATTTATCTATTTCCATTATTAACGGCACTGAAACGTTTTTAAACAGGAATAACCATTTTATTTACGCGATGCTAAAAGGTTTTTAGAATAAGAAGTTAAAAATTAGGAGGTTTAGTTATATATACGTTTTAAAAACATGATTCATGAAAGAGAATATCTTTTTAGCTATAAAAGCTGAAGTTGCCAAGGACAGGCAGAGAATGGCTATTTTCGATGTTATTCAGGTTGGGGATGTGAATAGGATTTGTCTTCCTCACATTGGTTTGATGCTCGTATAGTCGAAGGTGATTCTTGTGTGCAGCTCCCTAAAATAAGCGCTCCATACAAAAAAGAACAGCATCTCTGCTGTTCTCCTTTATGCGTGCCTGGCAACGTCCTACTCTCACAGGGGGAAACCCCCAACTACCATCGGCGCTAAAGAGCTTAACTTCCGTGTTCGGCATGGGAACGGGTGTGACCTCTTTGCCATCATCACCAGACAATATGCAATTGATTAGAAAGAATGTTATTCTTTCAAAACTAAATAACGTATGATAACAAGATTCACTTAAATGTTACACTTTATTAGACTGTGGTTAAGTCCTCGAACGATTAGTATCTGTCAGCTCCACACGTCACCGCGCTTCCACCTCAGACCTATCAACCTGATCATCTTTCAGGGTTCTTACTCACTTACGTGATGGGAAATCTCATCTTGAGGGGGGCTTCATGCTTAGATGCTTTCAGCACTTATCCCTTCCGCACATAGCTACCCAGCGATGCCTTTGGCAAGACAACTGGTACACCAGCGGTGCGTCCATCCCGGTCCTCTCGTACTAAGGACAGCTCCTCTCAAATTTCCTGCGCCCACGACGGATAGGGACCGAACTGTCTCACGACGTTCTGAACCCAGCTCGCGTACCGCTTTAATGGGCGAACAGCCCAACCCTTGGGACCGACTACAGCCCCAGGATGCGATGAGCCGACATCGAGGTGCCAAACCTCCCCGTCGATGTGGACTCTTGGGGGAGATAAGCCTGTTATCCCCGGGGTAGCTTTTATCCGTTGAGCGATGGCCCTTCCATGCGGAACCACCGGATCACTAAGCCCGACTTTCGTCCCTGCTCGACTTGTAGGTCTCGCAGTCAAGCTCCCTTGTGCCTTTACACTCTGCGAATGATTTCCAACCATTCTGAGGGAACCTTTGGGCGCCTCCGTTACATTTTAGGAGGCGACCGCCCCAGTCAAACTGCCCACCTGACACTGTCTCCCAGCCCGATCAGGGCTGTGGGTTAGAATTTCAATACAGCAAGGGTAGTATCCCACCAATGCCTCCACCGAAGCTGGCGCTCCGGTTTCCAAGGCTCCTACCTATCCTGTACAAGCTGTACCAAAATTCAATATCAGGCTACAGTAAAGCTCCACGGGGTCTTTCCGTCCTGTCGCGGGTAACCTGCATCTTCACAGGTACTATAATTTCACCGAGTCTCTCGTTGAGACAGTGCCCAGATCGTTACGCCTTTCGTGCGGGTCGGAACTTACCCGACAAGGAATTTCGCTACCTTAGGACCGTTATAGTTACGGCCGCCGTTTACTGGGGCTTCGGTTCAAAGCTTCGCTTGCGCTAACCTCTCCCCTTAACCTTCCAGCACCGGGCAGGCGTCAGCCCCTATACTTCGCCTTGCGGCTTCGCAGAGACCTGTGTTTTTGCTAAACAGTCGCCTGGGCCTATTCACTGCGGCTTTTCAGGGCTATGAACCCTAAAAAGCACCCCTTCTCCCGAAGTTACGGGGTCATTTTGCCGAGTTCCTTAACGAGAGTTCTCTCGCTCACCTTAGGATTCTCTCCTCGCCTACCTGTGTCGGTTTGCGGTACGGGCACCTCTCACCTCGCTAGAGGCTTTTCTTGGCAGTGTGGAATCAGGAACTTCGGTACTAAATTTCCCTCGCCATCACAGCTCAGCCTTCACGAGAAGCGGATTTGCCTACTTCTCAGCCTAACTGCTTGGACGCGCATATCCAACAGCGCGCTTGCCCTATCCTCCTGCGTCCCCCCATTGCTCAAATGGTGAGGAGGTGGTACAGGAATATCAACCTGTTGTCCATCGCCTACGCCTTTCGGCCTCGGCTTAGGTCCCGACTAACCCTGAGCGGACGAGCCTTCCTCAGGAAACCTTAGGCATTCGGTGGAGGGGATTCTCACCCCTCTTTCGCTACTCATACCGGCATTCTCACTTCTAAGCGCTCCACCAGTCCTTACGGTCTAGCTTCAACGCCCTTAGAACGCTCTCCTACCACTGTTCGTAAGAACAGTCCACAGCTTCGGTGATACGTTTAGCCCCGGTACATTTTCGGCGCAGAGTCACTCGACCAGTGAGCTATTACGCACTCTTTAAATGGTGGCTGCTTCTAAGCCAACATCCTGGTTGTCTAAGCAACTCCACATCCTTTTCCACTTAACGTATACTTTGGGACCTTAGCTGGTGGTCTGGGCTGTTTCCCTCTTGACTACGGATCTTATCACTCGCAGTCTGACTCCCAAGGAGCAAGTCTTTGGCATTCGGAGTTTGACTGAATTCGGTAACCCGATGAGGGCCCCTAGTCCAATCAGTGCTCTACCTCCAAGACTCTCATACTTGAGGCTAGCCCTAAAGCTATTTCGGAGAGAACCAGCTATCTCCAGGTTCGATTGGAATTTCTCCGCTACCCACACCTCATCCCCGCACTTTTCAACGTGCGTGGGTTCGGGCCTCCATTCAGTGTTACCTGAACTTCACCCTGGACATGGGTAGATCACCTGGTTTCGGGTCTACGACCACGTACTAAAACGCCCTATTCAGACTCGCTTTCGCTGCGGCTCCGTCTCATCAACTTAACCTTGCACGGGATCGTAACTCGCCGGTTCATTCTACAAAAGGCACGCCATCACCCATTAACGGGCTCTGACTACTTGTAAGCACACGGTTTCAGGATCTTTTCACTCCCCTTCCGGGGTGCTTTTCACCTTTCCCTCACGGTACTGGTTCACTATCGGTCACTAGGGAGTATTTAGCCTTGGGAGATGGTCCTCCCTGCTTCCGACGGGATTTCTCGTGTCCCGCCGTACTCAGGATCCACTCTGGAGGGAACGAAGTTTCGACTACAGGGTTTTTACCTTCTCTGACGGACCTTTCCAGGTCGCTTCATCTACCCCGTTCCTTTGTAACTCCGTATAGAGTGTCCTACAACCCCAAGAGGCAAGCCTCTTGGTTTGGGCTAATTCCGTTTCGCTCGCCGCTACTTGGGAAATCGCGTTTGCTTTCTCTTCCTCCGGGTACTTAGATGTTTCAGTTCCCCGGGTCTGCCTTCAATATCCTATGTATTCAGATAAAGATACTGTTCCATTACGAACAGTGGGTTTCCCCATTCGGAAATCTCTGGATCAAAGCTTACTTACAGCTCCCCAAAGCATATCGGTGTTAGTCCCGTCCTTCATCGGCTCCTAGTGCCAAGGCATCCACCGTGCGCCCTTCATAACTTAACCTAAATGGTCAGCCGCATCATTAGATGCGTTTCGCATTTCGTTGTTTGTTTAGACATAAATGTCTAGAAAATCACTAATTATGGTAAGCGTAAATCTCAGTGAATTACTTGTTATCAATTACGTTATCTAGTTTTCAAAGAACAACCGACAAATCAGAAGATTTGTCTTCTATCATATAGAGAGAATGATCTCTCAAAACTAAACAAAAACCAAAAGCGTCCTCATATATTCCTTAGAAAGGAGGTGATCCAGCCGCACCTTCCGATACGGCTACCTTGTTACGACTTCACCCCAATCATCTACCCCACCTTAGGCGGCTGGCTCCTTGCGGTTACCCCACCGACTTCGGGTGTTGCAAACTCTCGTGGTGTGACGGGCGGTGTGTACAAGGCCCGGGAACGTATTCACCGCGGCATGCTGATCCGCGATTACTAGCGATTCCAGCTTCATGCAGGCGAGTTGCAGCCTGCAATCCGAACTGAGAATGGTTTTATGGGATTGGCTAAACCTCGCGGTCTCGCAGCCCTTTGTACCATCCATTGTAGCACGTGTGTAGCCCAGGTCATAAGGGGCATGATGATTTGACGTCATCCCCACCTTCCTCCGGTTTGTCACCGGCAGTCACCTTAGAGTGCCCAACTGAATGCTGGCAACTAAGATCAAGGGTTGCGCTCGTTGCGGGACTTAACCCAACATCTCACGACACGAGCTGACGACAACCATGCACCACCTGTCACTTTGTCCCCCGAAGGGGAACCTTCTATCTCTAGAAGTGGCAAAGGATGTCAAGACCTGGTAAGGTTCTTCGCGTTGCTTCGAATTAAACCACATGCTCCACCGCTTGTGCGGGCCCCCGTCAATTCCTTTGAGTTTCAGTCTTGCGACCGTACTCCCCAGGCGGAGTGCTTAATGCGTTAGCTGCAGCACTAAAGGGCGGAAACCCTCTAACACTTAGCACTCATCGTTTACGGCGTGGACTACCAGGGTATCTAATCCTGTTCGCTCCCCACGCTTTCGCGCCTCAGCGTCAGTTACAGACCAGAGAGTCGCCTTCGCCACTGGTGTTCCTCCACATCTCTACGCATTTCACCGCTACACGTGGAATTCCACTCTCCTCTTCTGCACTCAAGTTTCCCAGTTTCCAATGACCCTCCCCGGTTGAGCCGGGGGCTTTCACATCAGACTTAAGAAACCGCCTGCGCGCGCTTTACGCCCAATAATTCCGGACAACGCTTGCCACCTACGTATTACCGCGGCTGCTGGCACGTAGTTAGCCGTGGCTTTCTGGTTAGGTACCGTCAAGGTGCGAGCAGTTACTCTCGCACTTGTTCTTCCCTAACAACAGAGTTTTACGATCCGAAAACCTTCATCACTCACGCGGCGTTGCTCCGTCAGACTTTCGTCCATTGCGGAAGATTCCCTACTGCTGCCTCCCGTAGGAGTCTGGGCCGTGTCTCAGTCCCAGTGTGGCCGATCACCCTCTCAGGTCGGCTACGCATCGTTGCCTTGGTGAGCCATTACCTCACCAACTAGCTAATGCGCCGCGGGCCCATCTGTAAGTGACAGCCGAAACCGTCTTTCCAACTTGAACCATGCGGTTCAAGATACTATCCGGTATTAGCTCCGGTTTCCCGGAGTTATCCCAGTCTTACAGGCAGGTTGCCCACGTGTTACTCACCCGTCCGCCGCTAACCTGCTGGAGCAAGCTCCAGCAAGTCCGCTCGACTTGCATGTATTAGGCACGCCGCCAGCGTTCGTCCTGAGCCAGGATCAAACTCTCCGAAGAAAATTTGTGACTCATTTTGTTGCTGACTTAAAAATTTAAAACGTTTGGTACGCTTTTGGTTTTGTTTAGTTTTCAAAGATCATTTGCTTCAAGAGCAACTTTTAAATCATATCATTGTTGAAATACTAAGTCAACAACTTTTTTAAAAGTAATTGGTGGAGCCTAGCGGGATCGAACCGCTGACCTCCTGCGTGCAAGGCAGGCGCTCTCCCAGCTGAGCTAAGGCCCCAATTAAAAACGGAAATGGTCGGGAAGACAGGATTCGAACCTGCGACCCCTTGGTCCCAAACCAAGTGCTCTACCAAGCTGAGCTACTTCCCGTATATGGCGCGCCCGATAGGAGTCGAACCCATAACCTTTTGATCCGTAGTCAAACGCTCTATCCAATTGAGCTACGGGCGCATATATAATATGAAATAAGTGGTGCCGAGGACCGGAATCGAACCGGTACGGTAGTCACCTACCGCAGGATTTTAAGTCCTGTGCGTCTGCCAGTTCCGCCACCCCGGCGCAAGTAAGAGCGGAAGACGGGATTCGAACCCGCGACCCCCACCTTGGCAAGGTGGTGTTCTACCACTGAACTACTTCCGCAAAATATGATGCGGGTGAAGGGACTCGAACCCCCACGTCAAAGACACTAGATCCTAAGTCTAGCGCGTCTGCCAATTCCGCCACACCCGCATATTAAGGAAAATGGTGTGCCATGAAGGACTCGAACCTTCGACCCTCTGATTAAAAGTCAGATGCTCTACCGACTGAGCTAATGGCACTTAGTTAAGAAAACACTCTTTAGTTTTGCAAGACACCCAAATCTCAGAAAGATTATTCAAGTAGTGGCTCGATTTGTGTGCTGAAGCATAAGCTTCGAAGATTACTCGATCGTGCTCTACCGACTGAGCTAATGGCACTTAGTTATTCAATGAAGCATACTTCGGTAAAACTGGTGCCGGCAAGAGGACTTGAACCCCCAACCTACTGATTACAAGTCAGTTGCTCTACCAATTGAGCTACACCGGCATTTTAATAGTATGAAGTACAACTTTGTTTATTCACTTGATAAAGTCGTCCTGATCTCAGGAAACCTAGTCAAGCAGCAGTAAGAAATAAATGGTGGAGGATGACGGGCTCGAACCGCCGACCCTCTGCTTGTAAGGCAGATGCTCTCCCAGCTGAGCTAATCCTCCACTACAGCACTTTCGTGCTTAAGTATAATGTATACTGCCTGGCAACGTCCTACTCTCACAGGGGGAAACCCCCAACTACCATCGGCGCTAAAGAGCTTAACTTCCGTGTTCGGCATGGGAACGGGTGTGACCTCTTTGCCATCATCACCAGACAATATGCAATTGATTAGAAAGAATGTTATTCTTTCAAAACTAAATAACGTATGATAACAAGATTCACTTAAATGTTACACTTTATTAGACTGTGGTTAAGTCCTCGAACGATTAGTATCTGTCAGCTCCACACGTCACCGCGCTTCCACCTCAGACCTATCAACCTGATCATCTTTCAGGGTTCTTACTCACTTACGTGATGGGAAATCTCATCTTGAGGGGGGCTTCATGCTTAGATGCTTTCAGCACTTATCCCTTCCGCACATAGCTACCCAGCGATGCCTTTGGCAAGACAACTGGTACACCAGCGGTGCGTCCATCCCGGTCCTCTCGTACTAAGGACAGCTCCTCTCAAATTTCCTGCGCCCACGACGGATAGGGACCGAACTGTCTCACGACGTTCTGAACCCAGCTCGCGTACCGCTTTAATGGGCGAACAGCCCAACCCTTGGGACCGACTACAGCCCCAGGATGCGATGAGCCGACATCGAGGTGCCAAACCTCCCCGTCGATGTGGACTCTTGGGGGAGATAAGCCTGTTATCCCCGGGGTAGCTTTTATCCGTTGAGCGATGGCCCTTCCATGCGGAACCACCGGATCACTAAGCCCGACTTTCGTCCCTGCTCGACTTGTAGGTCTCGCAGTCAAGCTCCCTTGTGCCTTTACACTCTGCGAATGATTTCCAACCATTCTGAGGGAACCTTTGGGCGCCTCCGTTACATTTTAGGAGGCGACCGCCCCAGTCAAACTGCCCACCTGACACTGTCTCCCAGCCCGATCAGGGCTGTGGGTTAGAATTTCAATACAGCAAGGGTAGTATCCCACCAATGCCTCCACCGAAGCTGGCGCTCCGGTTTCCAAGGCTCCTACCTATCCTGTACAAGCTGTACCAAAATTCAATATCAGGCTACAGTAAAGCTCCACGGGGTCTTTCCGTCCTGTCGCGGGTAACCTGCATCTTCACAGGTACTATAATTTCACCGAGTCTCTCGTTGAGACAGTGCCCAGATCGTTACGCCTTTCGTGCGGGTCGGAACTTACCCGACAAGGAATTTCGCTACCTTAGGACCGTTATAGTTACGGCCGCCGTTTACTGGGGCTTCGGTTCAAAGCTTCGCTTGCGCTAACCTCTCCCCTTAACCTTCCAGCACCGGGCAGGCGTCAGCCCCTATACTTCGCCTTGCGGCTTCGCAGAGACCTGTGTTTTTGCTAAACAGTCGCCTGGGCCTATTCACTGCGGCTTTTCAGGGCTATGAACCCTAAAAAGCACCCCTTCTCCCGAAGTTACGGGGTCATTTTGCCGAGTTCCTTAACGAGAGTTCTCTCGCTCACCTTAGGATTCTCTCCTCGCCTACCTGTGTCGGTTTGCGGTACGGGCACCTCTCACCTCGCTAGAGGCTTTTCTTGGCAGTGTGGAATCAGGAACTTCGGTACTAAATTTCCCTCGCCATCACAGCTCAGCCTTCACGAGAAGCGGATTTGCCTACTTCTCAGCCTAACTGCTTGGACGCGCATATCCAACAGCGCGCTTGCCCTATCCTCCTGCGTCCCCCCATTGCTCAAATGGTGAGGAGGTGGTACAGGAATATCAACCTGTTGTCCATCGCCTACGCCTTTCGGCCTCGGCTTAGGTCCCGACTAACCCTGAGCGGACGAGCCTTCCTCAGGAAACCTTAGGCATTCGGTGGAGGGGATTCTCACCCCTCTTTCGCTACTCATACCGGCATTCTCACTTCTAAGCGCTCCACCAGTCCTTACGGTCTAGCTTCAACGCCCTTAGAACGCTCTCCTACCACTGTTCGTAAGAACAGTCCACAGCTTCGGTGATACGTTTAGCCCCGGTACATTTTCGGCGCAGAGTCACTCGACCAGTGAGCTATTACGCACTCTTTAAATGGTGGCTGCTTCTAAGCCAACATCCTGGTTGTCTAAGCAACTCCACATCCTTTTCCACTTAACGTATACTTTGGGACCTTAGCTGGTGGTCTGGGCTGTTTCCCTCTTGACTACGGATCTCATCACTCGCAGTCTGACTCCCAAGGAGCAAGTCTTTGGCATTCGGAGTTTGACTGAATTCGGTAACCCGATGAGGGCCCCTAGTCCAATCAGTGCTCTACCTCCAAGACTCTCATACTTGAGGCTAGCCCTAAAGCTATTTCGGAGAGAACCAGCTATCTCCAGGTTCGATTGGAATTTCTCCGCTACCCACACCTCATCCCCGCACTTTTCAACGTGCGTGGGTTCGGGCCTCCATTCAGTGTTACCTGAACTTCACCCTGGACATGGGTAGATCACCTGGTTTCGGGTCTACGACCACGTACTAAAACGCCCTATTCAGACTCGCTTTCGCTGCGGCTCCGTCTCATCAACTTAACCTTGCACGGGATCGTAACTCGCCGGTTCATTCTACAAAAGGCACGCCATCACCCATTAACGGGCTCTGACTACTTGTAAGCACACGGTTTCAGGATCTTTTCACTCCCCTTCCGGGGTGCTTTTCACCTTTCCCTCACGGTACTGGTTCACTATCGGTCACTAGGGAGTATTTAGCCTTGGGAGATGGTCCTCCCTGCTTCCGACGGGATTTCTCGTGTCCCGCCGTACTCAGGATCCACTCTGGAGGGAACGAAGTTTCGACTACAGGGTTTTTACCTTCTCTGACGGACCTTTCCAGGTCGCTTCATCTACCCCGTTCCTTTGTAACTCCGTATAGAGTGTCCTACAACCCCAAGAGGCAAGCCTCTTGGTTTGGGCTAATTCCGTTTCGCTCGCCGCTACTTGGGAAATCGCGTTTGCTTTCTCTTCCTCCGGGTACTTAGATGTTTCAGTTCCCCGGGTCTGCCTTCAATATCCTATGTATTCAGATAAAGATACTGTTCCATTACGAACAGTGGGTTTCCCCATTCGGAAATCTCTGGATCAAAGCTTACTTACAGCTCCCCAAAGCATATCGGTGTTAGTCCCGTCCTTCATCGGCTCCTAGTGCCAAGGCATCCACCGTGCGCCCTTCATAACTTAACCTAAATGGTCAGCCGCATCATTAGATGCGTTTCGCATTTCGTTGTTTGTTTAGACATAAATGTCTAGAAAATCACTAATTATGGTAAGCGTAAATCTCAGTGAATTACTTGTTATCAATTACGTTATCTAGTTTTCAAAGAACAACCGACAAATCAGAAGATTTGTCTTCTATCATATAGAGAGAATGATCTCTCAAAACTAAACAAAAACCAAAAGCGTCCTCATATATTCCTTAGAAAGGAGGTGATCCAGCCGCACCTTCCGATACGGCTACCTTGTTACGACTTCACCCCAATCATCTACCCCACCTTAGGCGGCTGGCTCCTTGCGGTTACCCCACCGACTTCGGGTGTTGCAAACTCTCGTGGTGTGACGGGCGGTGTGTACAAGGCCCGGGAACGTATTCACCGCGGCATGCTGATCCGCGATTACTAGCGATTCCAGCTTCATGCAGGCGAGTTGCAGCCTGCAATCCGAACTGAGAATGGTTTTATGGGATTGGCTAAACCTCGCGGTCTCGCAGCCCTTTGTACCATCCATTGTAGCACGTGTGTAGCCCAGGTCATAAGGGGCATGATGATTTGACGTCATCCCCACCTTCCTCCGGTTTGTCACCGGCAGTCACCTTAGAGTGCCCAACTGAATGCTGGCAACTAAGATCAAGGGTTGCGCTCGTTGCGGGACTTAACCCAACATCTCACGACACGAGCTGACGACAACCATGCACCACCTGTCACTTTGTCCCCCGAAGGGGAACCTTCTATCTCTAGAAGTGGCAAAGGATGTCAAGACCTGGTAAGGTTCTTCGCGTTGCTTCGAATTAAACCACATGCTCCACCGCTTGTGCGGGCCCCCGTCAATTCCTTTGAGTTTCAGTCTTGCGACCGTACTCCCCAGGCGGAGTGCTTAATGCGTTAGCTGCAGCACTAAAGGGCGGAAACCCTCTAACACTTAGCACTCATCGTTTACGGCGTGGACTACCAGGGTATCTAATCCTGTTCGCTCCCCACGCTTTCGCGCCTCAGCGTCAGTTACAGACCAGAGAGTCGCCTTCGCCACTGGTGTTCCTCCACATCTCTACGCATTTCACCGCTACACGTGGAATTCCACTCTCCTCTTCTGCACTCAAGTTTCCCAGTTTCCAATGACCCTCCCCGGTTGAGCCGGGGGCTTTCACATCAGACTTAAGAAACCGCCTGCGCGCGCTTTACGCCCAATAATTCCGGACAACGCTTGCCACCTACGTATTACCGCGGCTGCTGGCACGTAGTTAGCCGTGGCTTTCTGGTTAGGTACCGTCAAGGTGCGAGCAGTTACTCTCGCACTTGTTCTTCCCTAACAACAGAGTTTTACGATCCGAAAACCTTCATCACTCACGCGGCGTTGCTCCGTCAGACTTTCGTCCATTGCGGAAGATTCCCTACTGCTGCCTCCCGTAGGAGTCTGGGCCGTGTCTCAGTCCCAGTGTGGCCGATCACCCTCTCAGGTCGGCTACGCATCGTTGCCTTGGTGAGCCATTACCTCACCAACTAGCTAATGCGCCGCGGGCCCATCTGTAAGTGACAGCCGAAACCGTCTTTCCAACTTGAACCATGCGGTTCAAGATACTATCCGGTATTAGCTCCGGTTTCCCGGAGTTATCCCAGTCTTACAGGCAGGTTGCCCACGTGTTACTCACCCGTCCGCCGCTAACCTGCTGGAGCAAGCTCCAGCAAGTCCGCTCGACTTGCATGTATTAGGCACGCCGCCAGCGTTCGTCCTGAGCCAGGATCAAACTCTCCGAAGAAAATTTGTGACTCATTTTGTTGCTGACTTAAAAATTTAAAACGTTTGGTACGCTTTTGGTTTTGTTTAGTTTTCAAAGATCATTTGCTTCAAGAGCAGCTTTATTATAATAACAAATTCGTTTTAATAAGTCAAGCACTCTTTTCAACTTTTTATTTTTCTGTTTGTCCGCTTTTTTGCGGCAACGTTTAATAATATATCACCGCTAACACTATTAAGCAAGCCTTTTTTACAAAAAAATAAAATAAAAAAACCCCCGTCTTTAAACGGAGGTTTTTAAGCTATATTAACGATGTCTCATATGCGGGAATAACAATACATCTCTAATAGAAGATGAGTTTGTCAGAAGCATAACAACACGGTCGATTCCGATACCAAGACCGCCTGTTGGAGGCATTCCGTATTCCAAAGCTTCAATGAAGTCTTCGTCCATCATATGCGCTTCGTCATTTCCTTGTTCTCTTTCTTGAAGCTGTGCTTCAAAACGCTCTTTTTGATCGATCGGATCATTTAGTTCTGTAAATGCGTTCGCATGTTCGCGAGCTACAATGAATAGCTCAAAACGATCAGTGAAACGAGGATCTTCATCATTCTTTTTCGCAAGAGGTGAGATTTCAACCGGGTGACCAAAGATAAATGTAGGTTCAATTAAATGCTCTTCTACTTTTTGCTCAAAGAATTCATTGATGATATGGCCAACTGTCATATTTTTGTTGATTTCAACATTATGCTCAGCTGCATGCGCACGAGCTTCTTCAACGGTCATTTCCTGCCAGAAGTCTACACCTGTACGCTCTTTAATTGCATCAACCATGTGCAATCTAGTCCACTCAGGCTGAAGATCAATCTCATATTCGCCATAAGTCACTTTTGTAGATCCTGTTACCTCTTTCGCAATATGAGCAATCAGGTTTTCAGTTAGTGACATGATGTCTCTATAGTCAGCATAAGCCTCATAAAGCTCAATCATAGTGAACTCCGGGTTATGGCGTGTTGAAATACCTTCGTTTCTGTACACACGGCCAATTTCATATACTTTTTCCATGCCGCCCACAATAAGTCTCTTCAAATGAAGCTCAATCGCGATGCGCATGTACAATTGCATATCAAGTGCGTTGTGGTGTGTTACAAACGGACGTGCTGATGCTCCACCTGCAATTGTATGCATAGTTGGAGTTTCAACCTCTAAGTATCCGTTTTGGTCCAAATAACGGCGCATAGACTGAATGATCTTGCTGCGTGCGATAAATGTGCTTTTGCTCTCATCGTTCATGATTAAATCCAAGTATCTTTGACGGTAGCGCTGCTCGATGTCTTTTAAGCCGTGAAATTTGTCTGGAAGAGGACGCAATGATTTTGTCAGCAATTCAAAGCTTGTGACTTTAATAGAAAGCTCGCCCACTTTTGTTTTGAACATAACACCAGTAACCCCGACAATATCCCCTAAGTCAGCGGTGTTGAAAAGTTCATATTGCTCATCGCCTACAGCATCTTTGCGAACATAGATCTGAATTTGCCCTTCGATGTCTTTAATGTGAGCGAATCCCGCTTTGCCCTTGCCGCGCTTTGTCATGATTCTTCCGGCAAGCGTAACAGAGATTTCTCTTTCTTCAAGATCTTCTTTTGAAATTTCACCGTACTCGCGCACCAATTGTGCTGTATAACCCGTACGCTCGAAGCGTTTGCCGAATGGATCCAAACCTTTTTCGCGCAATGTATGTAGTTTTTCCCGTCTCACTTTCAGCTGGTCATTCAGTTCTTCGTGGGTTAATTCTTCGTGACTCAAAAAAATCAGCTCCTATTCTATTAGTTATGAACGAAAGCAGAAAAACTGCCAGTCCAAACTGGCAGTATGCAATCGCTGCGTTGTAAGACAGTTTAGCCTGCCTGAATGCTGTTTTGTTGTTTTGCTTCTACTTCTAATGTGAACTCATCCAGCAAGTCCACAAGCTCATCTCTAGTATCCATTGTATTAACAGCATTCCTTACGATGGCGTTGCCGCGGATGCCTTTAAGATACCATGCAGCATGCTTTCTCATTTCTCTGACGGCCACACTTTCACCTTTTAAAGCGATTAAGCGGTCTAAATGAAGCTTGCATACGTCCATTTTTTCACGCAGAGACGGCTCGCCGATCAATTCACCTGTATCAAGATACTGAACTGTACGGTAGATCATCCAAGGGTTTCCAAGAGCCGCACGGCCGATCATGACGCCATCCACACCTGTTTCATCAAGCATTCTTTTTGCGTCTTGGGGAGTTTGAACATCGCCATTTCCGATAACAGGAATATTGACGGATTGTTTAACTTCTTTAATGATATCCCAATTTGCTGTTCCTTCATACATTTGAACTCTTGTACGGCCATGAAGCGCTACGGCTTTCCCGCCAGCTCTTTCAACTGCCTGAGCATTTCTGACAGCATAAATATGCTTGTCATCCCAGCCCATGCGCATTTTAACAGTAACTGGTTTTTCAACAGCATCGACAACAGCCGAAACCATGTCGTATATTTTGTCTGGATCAAGGAGCCATCTTGCGCCCGCATCACATTTTGTAATTTTAGGTACAGGGCAACCCATATTAATATCGATAATATCTGCAGTCGTATTCTTATCTACGAATTTAGCCGCTTCTACCAATGTGTCCTTTACTCCTCCGAAAATTTGAAGGCTTAATGGTTTTTCGCGCTCATCGATATAAAGCATGCCCATTGTTCTGGCATTGTTATAGAGAATTGCTTTATCGCTGACCATTTCAGCACAGACGAGACCCGCTCCAAATTCTTTTACTGTCAGACGGAATGCAGAATTGCAGACCCCCGCCATCGGCGCAAGAACAACGCGGTTTTTCATTTGAATATCGCCTATTTTAAACATTGTTTGACCTCCTTTCTTAATCTCTTGGTGATAACTCTTCTATGGTGACGTTCAGTGCGGCCGCTACTTCTTGAATCAACTGATCATTCGGCAGTCTGTTTCCCCGTTCAACTTCACCTAAAACAGACACAGAAATACCCAGATCTTTTGCAAATCCTTCTTGAGTATATCCTTTTAGCTTTCGAAAAGCGCGAATACGTCTTCCCCATTTTTCTGCTTCCATATTCGTACTCCTTTTTTATCTGTTAATTGATCTATAATCATCGAAAGCGGCTGCTCCCTGTTTGGAATCCTTATATCTGGCTGTATCTCATAAAGCGGCATTAATACAAACGCACGTTCTGACATCCTAGGGTGAGGAATAATCAGGTGCTCTGTTTCAATATTTTCATGATTAAACAATAAAATGTCAAGGTCTAAAGTTCGCGGCCCCCATTTTACTTCTCTTTTTCTCCCAAGCTCTTTTTCAATCTTCTGCATAACATCGAGCAGCTGAAACGCTGATAAATCCGTGCGGACGGAGAGCACCATGTTCAAAAATGCATCCTGATCTTCGTAGCCTACTGGATCTGTTTCATAAATAGAGGAAATGTTTTCTACCTCTATGTCCGAATGCTCATTCAGGCTTAGGATAGCATCTTTTACATAACGCTCTCTGTCTCCAATATTAGATCCAAGTGCAAGATAAGCTTTGTTCATGCGCGGCCTCTTCCAATTTCAACCGCAACGTGCTGATAATGTCCTGCGATTGGGGGGTCCGGCTTGTACAGTTTTACCGTGCAATGATTTACCTGCTGAAATTCCTTCAGCACTTTTTCAGCTATCTTTTCCGCTACAGATTCTACAAGCTTATAAGGCTTGCCTTCTGCGATGTCTTTACAGATGTTATAGAGAGAAGCATAGTTCACTGTATGCTGAAGATCATCCGTGCGTCCCGCTTCGCGCAAATCAATCTCAACTGTGAGGTCTGCGCGGAAGCGCTGGCCGAGTTTTGTTTCTTCTGAGAATACCCCGTGATACCCGTAGAATTCCATGCCGCTTACAAAAATTTTATCCATGAACAGCCGCCCCTTTTCCAAGCATCGCATCCATCATTTTAGCCATTCTTGCAATGCTCTGAACATCATGCACACGCACAATGCTGCATCCCTTTTCAATCCCGAGGCACACTGTAGCGCCCGTTCCTTCCATTCTATCGGAAGGTGGCAGATCAAGAATGCGGCCAATGAAGGTTTTTCTTGATGTTCCCAGAAGAACCGGATAGCCAAGCTGCGAAAATGTTTCAAGGTTTCTCATGACAACAAGATTATCCTCCATTGTCTTTGCAAAACCTATACCCGGATCTAAGATAATCTTATCATCCTGAACACCAGCCCGCTTAACAATTTCTACACTTTCATTAAGATCGGCAATCATATCAGAAATCAGGCTGCCGTAATTTCGCTCTTGCCGATTGTGCATTAAAACAATTGGGACATTGTACTTGGCCGCTACAGCAGCCATATTTGGATCTGCTTTTGCTCCCCACACATCGTTGATGATAGTTGCTCCTGCCAGGATGGCCTGTTCAGCGACATCTGCTTTATACGTATCGATAGATATTGGCACATTGATGGCCTTAGAAAGTTTTTCAATGATCGGAACCACTCTTTTAATCTCTTCAGCAGCATCAACATACTCCGCCCCTGGACGTGTGGATTCACCGCCAACATCAATGATATCCGCCCCATCAGCAATCATCTCTTCTGCATGCGCTAGTGCAGCATCTATATGATTAAATTTTCCTCCATCAGAGAAAGAGTCCGGAGTAAGATTTAAGATCCCCATGATAAAGGTTTTCTCGCTCATGTTTAATCTATAAGGGCCGCATGATAATTCTTTCTTATTGTCCAGTAATGTCGTGTCCATCATTTCATCAATCCTTTACAGCTCATATCTGCTTTTCAGCAGCATTGTATTTTGCTTATACTTCTTCTGTAGCATTTGCGTTATTTCACCTTTTTTTCCTAAAAAAGATTGGGAACCAATTTCTTTTAAAGGAATGATCTCCTGAACAGAATTGACCGCAAATACCTCATCAGCCTTCAGCAGATCTTCTGCCAAATAGAAACCTTCTGCCACCTGAACACCGCTTTTTTCTAAACAGCGAATAACAAACTGGCGGGTAATCCCATTTAAAATCCCAGTATCAATTGCAGGGGTATAGACGATTTGGTCTTTTGCCCAAAAAAGATTTGATACAATCCCTTCTGCCACAAAACCTTCTTTCGTTAAAAAAATACCTTCAATTGATGGTTCGTTGCCGATTTCATGCTTGGCCAAAACATTATTTAGATAATGATGCGACTTCAGGCGCTGCTCTCCCTCAGGGGTGTTGCGGGGAAGTGATAAGATGAGGCCGCTCTTTTCATAGTCCTCAGGCATTTCAGGCAGCTTCCTCATAAAGAGCATCACAGTCGGCTCCATATATTCCATTGCACCAAAGGCAAGCCCGCCTGCGCCAGCTGAAACATTTAAACGAACTGAAACGTCCTCGTTCTCCAGCTGATTCAGGACAAGCAGTTTCTGAATTACTTCCTCAATTTGCAGACCGGATAGATCTAAGTGGATATGAAGCTCTTCCAGGGCACCCCGGAGACGGCGCAAATGATCGTCCAGCAAAAATGGGTGCCCCTTATACAGTCTGAATGTTTCAAATGCCCCTAATCCATACAGATAACCATGATCAAAAGGAGAGATTTTCGCATCCTCAGCTTTTACATAACCTGAATTAAGGTAAATATACATATCGTTAAACCAGTTTTTTGGACGGCTGGTAAGTTTTGATGAAATTGCCGAGTAAATGTTTCCCGAAAGAAGTCATAATCGATTCAGGATGAAATTGCACACCTTCCATCGGAAGAGTTTTATGACGAATCGCCATAATTTCATCTTCATCTGTCCAGGCTGTAATCTCAAAGCACTCAGGCAATGTTTCTTTTTTCACAATTAAGGAATGATAGCGCGTTGCGGTAAATGGATTTTCGATATCCTGAAAAACCGTTTTTCCATCGTGATGCATCTCTGATGTTTTTCCGTGCATTAGCCGTTCCGCACGGACGACATCACCGCCAAATACCTGTGCAATGGATTGATGCCCAAGGCAAACCCCAAAGATAGGAATTTTCCCTGCAAAGCGTTCGATGGCCGCAAGACTGATTCCCGCTTCGTTAGGGCTGCATGGCCCTGGCGAAATCATCAGGAAATCGGGAGCAAGCTCTTCAATTTCATCCAAAGTGATTTCATCGTTCCTGCGGACAAGCAGTTCTTCGCCAAGCTCACCTAAATACTGCACTAAATTAAACGTAAATGAATCATAATTATCAATCATTAAAATCATCTTTCTCTCACCTCTGCTGTCATATTCTCTTCTTCACTCAGCTCTTTTGCTCTCAGTAAGGCCTGCGCCTTTTTCAATGACTCTTTGTATTCATGCTTAGGATTTGAATCAATGACGATCCCCGCTCCTGACTGGATGTAGGCATGTCCATCCTTTGCAAGCAGTGTGCGGATGACAATGTTCAGCTCCATATCACCATTATATCCAATCCAGCCGATTGATCCCGTATATATGCCTCTGCGTGATGGTTCCAGCTCTTCAATGATTTCCATCGTTCTAATTTTCGGCGCCCCTGTTATCGTGCCTCCAGGAAAAACTCCTTTAAAAACGTCGATATAGTCTTTGCCCTCAGCTAATGTTCCCTGGACATTTGAAACAATATGCATGACGTGCGAATACTTTTCAATGACCATGAACTCATTTACTTCAACCGTTCCGTATTTGCACACCCGGCCTAAATCATTTCTCTCGAGATCGACGAGCATAACGTGCTCTGCCCGTTCCTTCTCATTTTCAATCAGTTCATTTGCAAGCTTGGTATCTTCTTCTTCATTTTCCCCTCTGGATCTGGTTCCTGCAATGGGGCGCGTGCTTGCCTTTTCTCCATCAATTTTCACTAAAAGCTCTGGAGATCCGCTGACAATCTGGAAATCCTTTAATTCCAGATAGGCCATATAAGGAGAAGGGTTTAATTCTCTTAGGGTTTCATATACTTTAAGCGGATGAACTCCGAGCGGCTGCGTTTGCCTTACGGATAAATTCACTTGAAAAACATCGCCGCTCTCAATATATTCTTTGATTTTCTCTACTGCTTCCATAAATGATTCTTTAGTAAAAGCACCCTTTAAAGCATCCGCTCCGGGCTCAGCGGCCGGTTTATGAATAAACGGCTCAGTGCGCTCCTCAGTCCACTTCTGTTCCATTTCAGCAAGCCGTTTCTTAGCCTCTTCGACTTCATTATCCGCAGGGTAATGGGTAATGAACCAAATTTCACGCTTTTGGTGATCATATACAGCAAGGTCATCAAACAGCAAGAAAAACAGATCAGGTGTTTCAAGATCATCTTCTGAATGCCGATCCAGCTTTTCGAAATATCTTACACAATCATAGCTGAAAAAGCCAATGGCTCCTCCCTGAAAATCCGGAAGCTCTTCATCTTTTACAGATTGATAAGCAGAAAACCAATCTCTGAATACATCGAGCAGATTCCCTTTCCGTTCTTCTGCAGAATCTTTCACTTGTATGTTTAAAACAGAATCTTTCCCCCGAACTATCGCTGCAGGCTTAAGTCCTGCAATGCTGTACCGTCCGCCTCTGCCGCTTTCTAAAAAAGCATGATACTCCTCATGTTTTGAAAGATGCTGATATTGTTTAAAGAAATCAAGATTGTATGCCGTTTTTTTTGCGAGCGGCTTTCTCTCAAGATGCATCTGGACCCTCTCCTTTAAAACTCATACTTTCATTTTACCTAAAACACAAGAAGATTACATGATGAAAATATTGAAAGGAGAGGAAACTGAGCGGCAATATAGAAAAAAACAGCCCGGGGGCTGTTTTTATTTTTAATCAAATTGATAAAGCGGAGTGCTTAAGTATCTTTCGCCGTTGCTTGGAATAATGGCCAGCACTTTTTTGCCTTTGCCTAATTCTTTCGCAACCTGCAATGCCGCTTTAATGGCTGCACCTGAAGAAATTCCACCAAGCAAGCCTTCTTCTTTAGCAGCTTGGCGGGCCACCTCAAATGCTTCTTCATTTTTAACGGTAATGACTCCGTCGTAAATGTCTGTTTTCAAGATATCAGGGACAAATCCTGCACCGATGCCCTGAATTTTATGAGGGCCTGGTTTACCGCCAGACAATACTGGGGAGTCTGAAGGCTCAACTGCATAGATCTTAATGCCCGGATAAGCTTCTTTCAGCACTTCACCTGCACCAGTGATTGTACCTCCAGTTCCGATACCTGCAATAAATGCATCAAGCTGATCGCCCATTTGGCTCACAATTTCAGGACCTGTTGTTCTGCGGTGAACGTCTGGATTTGCTTCATTTTTAAATTGCTGAGGCATGAAGTAGCCATGTTCTTTAGAAAGCTCTTCAGCTTTTCGAATGGCTCCGCCCATTCCTTCAGGACCTGGTGTGAGCACAAGCTCAGCTCCGTACGCTCTTAAAAGATTACGGCGCTCCATACTCATTGTCTCAGGCATTACCAAGATTGCCTTAATGCCTTTGGCAGCAGCAACCATTGCCAAGCCAATTCCCGTATTGCCGCTTGTCGGCTCAATAATCGTATCCCCTGCTTTAAGCAGACCCTTTTCTTCAGCTGCCTCAATCATCGCCAGTGCAATCCGGTCTTTTACACTGCTGCCCGGATTCATGAACTCAAGCTTCAAATAAACATCAGCACTATTCTCTTCTACGATTCGATTTAACTTCACTATCGGTGTTTCCCCAATCAGTTCGTGTATTGAATTTGCTACACGCGTCAATCTGACCACCTCTATTTCCGAGTATTTTTATTGGCTTTAAAAAGAATGTACCAAAACCCAGTCTGAATTGTCAATCTTTTCTTACTTCTCGAATAGGACCAACTGCTTATTCTTTAGAGGCATTGTCTCCATAAAACCACGTAACTCCCGCCTCTTCCCACAACGGTTTAACGGATACCGCAGATTCCATTTGTTCTAGTGCAATCTGCCTTCTCATTTGGTTTTTCACATCTTCGTATGAATACTGGACTCCATCAAGCTTTTCTTTTAATAAGAGGACAGAATAGCCAAGATCACTTTTAATCGGCTTACTCCACTCATCAACCTTCAGCTTCTCAGCCTCTACAACATATTGCGAGGGAAGATAATCATTATTCTCTGACACAAACCCAAGATCTCCGCCCTCATTTGCAGTGAATTCATCTATTGATTTTTCAGAGGCCAGCGCTTCAAAGCTTGAGCCGCCTTTTAGTTCTTCTATCACTTTTAAAGCATCTTTCTCTGTCTTCGTTACAATATGGAATAAGTGATACGAATCCTCAATGGAATACAGGTCTTTGTTGGAGTCATAATAGGCTTTTAATTCCTTATCAGATATTTCAACATCCTTTGTTAACAATTCTTCCAGCAGAATGCTGTACCTGATTTGCTCGCGCAGTTCTTTAGTATCTGAAAGATGTTCATTGTCAAGCGAGTTGTACATGGATTTGTATATCGTAAGCTCGCGGTCAAGTTCTTCATCCGGGATCTTGATGCTGTGCTTTTCAGCAAGCTCCTCAACTACTGTAAAATTAATCATCTCTTCAAGGGTTTCTTTTCCGAAACGCTCTTCAAGCTCAGCCATCCAGTCTTCCCTGGTAATCTCTTTTGTTCCGACCACAGCAATTGACTCAGATTCCTGGTTTTCACCAGAAACAACAGCTGCCATACTGTCATCTTTAGATAAGAAATACGCCAAGGTAAAACAATTAATGATGACAAGACCGAAAATGATTGGCCATACTGTTTTTCCGCTCATTTCTCCATCTCCTGTTTCATTGTTCAGTTTGAGGCGCTTTCTTTCAGCTCTGTTAATTCTTCTTTATTAAAATGGTATCTTTCATTGCAAAAATGACATTCTGCTTCTGCTTTGCCATCTTCTTCAATCATGCTTTGAATTTCTTCTGCACCAAGGCTGATAATCGCATTGGCAATTCTATCGCGGGAGCAAGGACAATGGAACGCAACAGAATGTTTATCAAGAAGCTTCACATTTTCTTTTCCCAATACTTCAAAAAGAATTTCTTCAGGAGTTAATCCTTTTTGAATTAATTTCGAGATTGGCTCAACACTGCCAAGACGCTTTTCAATCTCTGTAATCGTTGATTCATCTGTACCCGGCATTAATTGAATGATGAATCCTCCCGCTGCAAGGATGGTATTATCCGGATTCACTAGTACGCCAACACCCACAGAAGAAGGAACCTGCTCTGAGGATACAAGGTAATAAGTAAAGTCCTCGCCTAATTCACCAGATACGATCGGGACAGAACCAGTAAAATGTTCTTTCATTCCAAGATCCTTCACAATCGAAAGCATTCCCGAAGTACCTACCGCTTTTGCGACATCAAGCTTGCCTTTTTCGTTAAGATCAAAATGAGTTTGAGGGTTTGTGACGTATCCTCGCACTTCGCCTTTTGCATTGCTGTCTACAACAATGACACCGATAGGCCCGCCTCCCTCAACTTTAATCGTCATTTTGTTCTCGCCTTTAAGCATAGACCCAAGCATAACCCCAGCTGTCATAGACCGGCCTAAAGCTGCTGAAGCAGTCGGCCACGTCTGGTGTCTTCTTTGTGCTTCTCCTACAGTGTCTGTTGTTTTAGCTGCATATGCACGCACTTGTCCGTCAAACGCAAGTGCCTTTACTAGATAATCCAATGTAATCTCACCTTCCAAATTATATGCTGTTTCTTTCATAAATAAGCTGCAGGCCTTTTAACGTCAGAAAAGGATCGACAATTTCAATCACACTTGATTCAGACGCTATCAATGATGCCAGTCCTCCTGTAGCAATAACCTTAGGCTCTGCTTTTGCCTGTTGTTTCATTCTATTAACAATACCTTCAACTTGTCCCACATAACCAAACAAAATACCGGCCTGCATCGCACTTACTGTATTTTTTCCGATAATATCATCCGGTCTTGCAATTTCAATTCTCGGCAGTTTGGCAGCACGTGAATATAACGCTTCTGTTGAAATATTAATCCCAGGGGCAATAGCTCCCCCCATATATTGTTTTTCCTCATTGATATAGCAATAGGTTGTGGCTGTACCAAAGTCAACAATAATCAATGGTCCTCCGTATAAGTGAATGCCCGCAACTGCATTTACAATACGGTCAGCCCCGACCTCGCGCGGATTCTCATATTTTATGTTCAGACCCGTTTTAATTCCCGGTCCCACAACTAAAGGCTTTTGCTTAAAGTACTTTGAGCACATTCTCTCAAGTGAGAACATAATTGGTGGAACGACGGACGAAATAATAATGCCTTTTATGTCTGAAAGATGTATGCCTTCATGCTCAAATAATGATTTGATCAGCATGCCAAATTCATCTTCCGTTTTGTTTCTTGTCGTTTCGATACGCCAGTGATGTTTTAATTCATCACTTTCAAAAACGCCTAAAACCGTATTTGTATTCCCTACATCCAATACTAAAAACATATGTATCACCACTTTGTCTAGTTTCTTTTACCAATCCAGGGTTCATTCTTTTCAATCATATCATATGAGTTAAGGATTCGAATCGGTTAAAAATAAGAACTGAATCCATTTTCATTCCCCGAAATAAACAACATCTCCATTTTATTCTTTTTAGAAGATGAAATGCAAAAAGAAAGAACCGCAAGCTCATAATGAACATGCGGTTCTCTCTCAGATCACTTAATCTTCTTTGCGATCTTCATGTATTTCAGATGTTTGTTCTTCATCCTTTTTCGGGAGGATGTTTACTTTCACATCTTCTTGTTTTTTATCAGGAGATGCAGCTGGACGTTCCGGCAATGTGCCATGATCCACAAGATGTTTAATTTGTTCTGCATCAAGTGTTTCAATTTCAAGCAGCGTTTGAGCAATCAGCTCTAATTTATCACGATTCTCAGTAAGAATCTTCTTAGCACGCTCATAGCTTTCTTTAATGAAGCGCTGCACTTCCATATCAATTTCATGTGCAATAGCATCACTATAGTTCTGCTCACTGTTAAAGTCGCGTCCTAAGAACACTTGTCCTTGAGATTGGCCAAATTGCAATGGGCCAAGCTTATCACTCATACCAAACTCCGTTACCATGCGGCGGGCAATACCTGTCGCACGCTGGAAGTCATTGGATGCTCCTGTGCTGACTTCGCCGAATACGATGTCCTCAGCTACACGGCCTCCAAGCAGTCCGGTAATTTTATCAAGAAGCTCAGGCTTCGTCATAAAGTAACGATCCTCTTTCGGAAGCATAACTGCGTACCCGCCGGCTTGACCGCGCGGAACGATTGTTACTTTGTGCACCATATCAGCCTCATCAAGAATCACTCCGATAATTGTATGCCCTGCTTCATGGTAGGCAACAATTTTGCGTTCTTTTTGAGAAATAACACGGCTCTTCTTCGCAGGACCAGCAATTACACGGTCTGTTGCTTCATCGATATCTGTCATATCGACCTTCTTCTTGTCGCGGCGTGCAGCAACGAGGGCAGCCTCATTCAGCAAGTTTTCAAGATCAGCTCCTGAAAAGCCCGGTGTACGAGCAGCGATTGATTTTAAGTTAACAGAATCATCTAAAGGCTTGTTGCGGGCATGTACTTCGAGCACTGCCTCACGGCCTTTTAGATCAGGACGGTCAACCGTAATCTGACGGTCAAAACGGCCTGGACGCAATAATGCAGGATCAAGGATGTCAGGGCGGTTTGTCGCAGCAATCATAATGATTCCTTCATTTCCGCCGAAACCGTCCATTTCAACAAGCAATTGGTTAAGTGTCTGCTCACGCTCATCATGGCCTCCGCCAAGACCAGCGCCGCGCTGACGGCCGACTGCATCAATTTCATCAATAAAGATAATACATGGTGCATTCTTCTTCGCATTCTCAAACAAGTCACGAACACGGGAAGCCCCTACACCGACAAACATTTCAACAAAATCAGATCCGCTTATAGAGAAGAATGGCACACCAGCTTCTCCGGCAGCAGCACGAGCAAGAAGCGTTTTACCCGTTCCAGGAGGTCCTACAAGAAGAACACCTTTAGGAATACGTGCGCCAAGCTCTGCGAATTTACGCGGATCCTTCAGGAATTCCACGACTTCAACAAGCTCCTGCTTCTCTTCATCTGCACCTGCAACATCTTTAAATCTGACCTTTTTCTTTTCTTCGCTGTAAAGCTTGGCTTTGCTTTTTCCAAAGTTCATGACACGGCTGCCGCCGCCCTGAGCCTGGTTGAGCAAGAAGAAGAAAAGAATGAAGATAATGACAAAAGGAATGATGGATGTAAAGAATGTTACCCATCCGCTGGTTTCTTCTGCAGGAACGAACTTAACGGTCGTTTTCCCCTGAGCAGCAGCATCCACACGGTCTAATGCTTTGTCGCTTAATACATGAGTGACAAATAACTCATCTTCTTTATAATCATTTAACTTACCTTTGACTTCATAAACCCCGCGCAGCGGCTGAATCGTTATTTCTTCAACATCCCCAGCCTCAAGTTCGGAAATGAATTTGCTGTAAGTTAACGGTTCAGTTTTTGTATTGTTTCCTTGGAAAAAACTGACGACTCCAATTACCACTAAAAAGATTAATAAGTAAAATATGGTATTACGGAAGATCCGATTCATTCCTTACCTCCTCCCACAGTAAACACAACTATTTTAAATAGTATCATAGAAAATCATGGCAATACAACTAATTAGCCATTTGTGTACTTGACAAAATCCAGTGTCAGTTATTTTGATAAATTTCAGGCTTCAGTACGCCGATGTACGGAAGATTGCGGTAGCGTTCAATGTAATCCAAACCATAGCCGACTACAAATGCATCCGGCACTTCAAAGCCTACATAATCCGCCTGGATATCAGCTTTGCGTCCAGTCGGTTTATCAAGCAGCGTGACAATGCTGATTGTTTTTGCTTTGCGGTAACGGAAAAGCTCAACTAAGTAGCTTAAAGTCAGTCCGCTGTCGATGATATCTTCGATGATCAGAATGTCTCTGCCTTCAACTGAAGTATCCAAATCCTTAAGGATTTTAACTTCTCCGGAAGAGACTGTAGATGTACCATAACTCGAAACATCCATGAAGTCCATTTCCAAGTATGTATCAATGTTCTTCAGCAAGTCAGCCATAAAAGGCATAGCACCTTTTAAAACACCGATTGCAAGCGGAAAACGGTCTTTGTATTCTTCCGTCAGCACTTTGCCCAATTCTTTTACTTTGACACTGATCTCTTCTTCTGTGATTAATACTTTTTCGATATCCTGCTTCATTACAAGTTGCCCCCTACAAAATCATTGCTCTTTATATTCCAGTACAACACAATCGCCCTCGGTTAACCCGTATTCTTCAAATGAAGATTTCTTAAGACCGGGAAGCCAGAGGATATTACCGCTGCCATCTTCTAAAACAGGCCAGCTGTTTCTCTTATTGATCGGTACTTTAGCATCAATAAATATATCTTTTACTTTTTTCGTACCGTTCATGCCTTTCAGTTTGATTTTATCACCCTGCCTTCTTGTGCGGATAAGCAAGGGCTTGTTCAAAGAAGAATATGGCATGACGAACACATGGTTCCCTGACAGATCATCAGGACTCCTGTCCGAAATTTCACAAGTTATGATATACCCATTCGGGAGGGCTGTGCGTGAAGGTATCTGCACCTGCATCTCATATGACTGGTCTGTGTTTTGTTCAAAAGTAAACAAACACGTTTGATAGGATTTGATTACTTTTAGACCGTCTGGGTAATCAAGTGAACCGGAAGGATGTTTTTGCGAGAGTAAAGACTGAAGACTCTCTATATGTATAGAAGAAAGGGAAGATGGAATATCTTCGTAAAGATAGTTTAATATTAGTTGAATACCTCTTCTTTGTAAAGGCATAGGCAGGGTTTTAAACATTTCAATATTCAGTTCGATTTCGTTCTTTTCTTTCCTTTTCAATACTGTATTCAATTTTTCTTTCGTTAATTCCTGTAAGAACTGCTCATCTTCTCTAAATGTTCTGCTGAAAAACTGAAATCTCTCATGAACCTTAGGGTTTTCTTCCTTAAGAAACGGCAAAACATGTTTGCGGAAGCGATTTCTTGTATAGTCCTGCTTCTCGTTGCTTGGATCAAAACGCGGAGAGAGCCCGTGTTCATGACAGTACGCAAGAATTTGATCTTTTGTATAGGATAAGAACGGACGAATGATTTTCCCGCTGTTGAAATCACGGATTTCAGGAATTCCGGCAATTGAAGCACCAAGGCTTCCTCTTGTCATTCTCATTAAAATGGTTTCAACCTGATCATCGCCATGATGCCCTAAAGCCAAAAACGCTCCATCATGTTTCTCCATTACCTTGCTGTAGAAAGAGTAGCGGCACTCTCTTGCTGCATTCTGGGCACTCATTTCCGGGTGCTTGCGGGCGAAATCAGGAACGTTGAGCTGGACAGCTTCACATGGAATTCCATTTGAACGGCAATAGTGCTTAACAAATTCCATTTCTTCTTCTGATTCTGAACCTCTAAACATATGATCCACATGAGCAGCAATGATTGAAAGACGTAAAGATTGCTGAAACCTCATAAATAGATGAAGAAGGGCGAGCGAATCAGGACCGCCTGAAACCCCGATTACAACAGTGGCATCTTTTATATCGTTTACATTAAGAAAAGTCCGGAAACGTTCTAGCATGGCATTCCTCTTTTATAGCTGAATTTAATAAGTTCTTCCTAAAACCCACCCTGTCTGAGAACGGTACATTCTAACATTCATACTATCACGCATACTTTGGCGTCTGCAAAAAAGAAGTCCCCCGTTCACACATTTATCAAATTTACATGAGATAGTGATATACATAGAACGAATAGATAATACATAAGGCGGCAATAATCAGCATCGTTTCTGCCCATCCGCTTACTCTGCTCTTCTTTTTAACCTGCACGCGCGTAGTTTTCTGTTGCTGATTCTGAGCGGGCTGTTTGACTGAAGCAGGAGGCTTTCTGCTCGGTTTTGGATAAAGAGACTGAAGAAAATCCTGTTTCATTTCAGAAGCATATTTGTATTTTCCCAAGATGGCGTTTTTTAAAACGGCAGAATGCTGGCGCAGATATGGATTTGACTGAATAACAGCATCCAGCTGACCATATCCGTCTCCCTGCTTTTTAAACCGTTTAGGGTATACAGAATTAATGACGATCATAGCAGCTGCAAACAGATCATACTCAGGATCCGCCTTACGGGTCCCAAGTCCCCAGTACCCTCTGTCAAAAAAATCGGTGAACTCCTTTATCGATCTTCCCTGAATTGTGGTTCCTCCAACATCTATAAACCTTAGCCGAACAGGCCTGTCAGCAACAATCAGATTCTCCGGCTTCAAGTCTCCGAAAACCCAGCCTGCCTGATGAAGCTCCTGCAGATTTGAGAGAAGCTGAATCGTTAAAACACCAATCCACTCATGTCCGTTGTTCCCGATAAAATCAAGATATTGCTTTCCTTTAATATACTCCATAACATAAAAAGGAACTTGTGTTCGAGTCCGGGGATTCATCCAATCATCTACATCAATTAAAGCAGGTCCAAGGGAATTCCCCTGGACCTTTGAAAAGTGTTTAAGGACATTCACTTCAGAAGTAATGGACATACTGTTCTCACTGACTTTGAGAGCTGAAAGTCCATTTTTCCCCTCTGCTAAATAGACAATCCCTGTAGCACCCTGACCAAGAGCTTTCACGATCCGGTATTGCTGATGATGCCACTTTCCCTTGATAATGGTGCCTGGTGCCGCTTTACATGTTTGATTCATTGAAGTATTGTTCATCATCTGAGAGCAAACTCCTTAAAGAACGCTTTTTCTTAAATGAGTGAATGCCGTCACGAATAGCCGGTCCGGTCGGTGTAATGCCGCCTGTTGTAAGTTTTGGAAAAATAGAGGAAAGAGATTCAAGTTTCGGCGTCCATTCTAAAATGGTCTCAACCTCTTCCTTTTTCCCAGGAAATACTGACACGGAAAATTGATTTTCCCCTATTCTCGAATTTAGGCTGATGGATAGATCCAAAAGTGATTCTTTTACAGTTGGCAGCTTTGGCTTCATGCTTCCGCTCATATCTACTAAAATTAAAATCTCCATGCCGATCGTTTCGCCAAGCTCGTCGACTACTTCCATCACCTCTCCCCGTTTTTCAGGAGAAAGCTCCTCCATCGTCACTTTCTTCCCGAGGATTTGCTGAAGTTCAGAATTGACCACCCCTTGCAGAGTTTGAGTCATCGCTTGCCTTGTCACCATTTGCACCGTTTGAGAAAGCTGATGGGCATAGACAATCTGGCTTACGCCTCCGCCCGACATAGCAATTCCTTCAATCTCATCGATTGCTTCCTGATCAATTACATTTTCCTCTACAATACCGATCACGTTCACTGAAATTCCTTGTTCTTTCGCAAGAGCTGCCATCGCTATTGGATCTTCGCCATGATTTGAGCAGCCGTCTGTTATAAGCAGAATTTGTTTTAATTTGCCTTTATTCATTTTAGTTTAGCCCCTCCTAATATCCTCAACCTCTTATCACCAAGGAAATAATGTACTACCATCCTCGCCAGGAAATAAGAGTTTTATACTTTAGAAGGGGCTTGTTTAAAGGGTGCTTCTTCTACATCACATTCTGTTTTTTATAGTGCTTGGACGTCGGGATAGAAGCCCATTTAGGAGTATTATGATCGATTTTGGCTACAACCACTGTCATATCATCCTCAATCTTTCCTGCTCTTGTCCGGATAACCTCCTCCATAATTAAATCTGCAACCTCCTGCGGGTCCATCGTCTCTAACTCTTTAATCTTTCTCTTCATCCATAAATCATGGTTCTCCACATGCTTCGGCCCTTCAAAGATGCCGTCACTCATCATAATCAGAAGGTCTCCAGCCTTCAGCTGCTCCCCAACCACATCGACATCAAATTCATCGATGATTCCCATCGGCAGATTGCTCGCTTGAATTTTCATAATTTGATCGCCGCGTTTAATGAAGCTTGGAGTCGATCCAATCTTCAAAAACTTGCAGGTTGCATCCTGCAGATCCACAATAGCGAGATCAAGCGTTGAAAAGATTTCATCTGTGGTTCTTAAAGACAAAATGGAATTTATTGTCTTGATCGCCACTTTTTCCTCAATTCCGGACTGCAGAATCTTTTGAAGCAGCTTGATCGTCTCATTACTCTCGAAGTGGGCCCTCACTCCATTCCCCATTCCATCGCTAATCGCAATTGCATACTTTCCAAAGCCAAGTTCAATCGTTGAATAACTGTCTCCTGAAACAAGTCCTCCTCCTTTTGCGGCATGAGCTACACCGGAATCTACTCTATATGTTCTCGAAGAACCAAAGGACACGTGACAGTATCCGTTCGGATAGCTCGAGCATTCTTCATGTTTGACGATCACTGACTCTTCCAGAATATCAGAGAGCATTGGTGCGATAATCTTCTCGCACTCACCGTGTCCATTGCAAAATGGAATGCTCATCTCGATATCAACGTTCCCCTGTTCCAGGCTGTAAATATCCACATGGCCGATTTCAATCCCAAAGCTTTGGAGCGCTTCAAGAATTTGTTCCTCCTGAACAAAATGGTTTTCCCTCTCCCGTTTTATTTCCTTTGCAAAATCCTCCATGACCTGCGAAACGCCCATCAGCTGTTCCGCTACAAGCCTTCTGCTCTCCTGCACCTGCTCTTTTAACTTTTCATTCGCGTCATAATAGTTGATTTCCTGATCTATAGCCTCCTCTACTTTCTTTGGTTTTGAACAATATCTCTCAAATTCCTTTTTTAATTTCCGATTGCTATGATACGTATTCTGCTTGCTTTCATGCATAATTGTCTTCATAAAATCATAGGTTGTATCAAAGTTCTGCACCCAGCACCTTTCTTTTTTGAAACAGGTCTGGCAGGTTTTTTCTGTTATCGTGCTTAAAAACAAGTCGGTCCCCCTTTGATCTTCTGACTCTTCACTTTTTTCATAGAATGTGACAAAGCTCTCTGAAAGGGCATGGAATACTTGAGAGAACTGATCTACCCGATGTGCTGTTACATCCCTGATTTTTCTTACGTATTGCTGCTGTTCCTGTGTATGTTCGTTTGTTCCTGGAATATGCTTGGCTAATTTATTTGTAATTGCCTTTGGTGTTAATAGAAATAACCCAATGGCAATGAGTGATTCTGATAAGTTTTTCATCAGGTCGTTTGACCCTTCACCGTAAAGTGAAATCAGCAGAGAGCCGATTAACAGACCTATGGCTGCCCCAAACTTCTGCCCCTCTTTTAAGAGCCCTCCAAGCAGGCCCGAGAAGGCAAGGAGGCTCATTTGATAGAGATTCCCGACATTGGCAAGACTCAGGATTAATCCGGTTACAACACCAACTGTACACCCAATGCTGGATCCTCCGATAAAGGCAAACAGAAGGACAATATATCTCGATAAAATATGTTCTGCCTGCAGCTCCTGGTAGGTGACTCCGACAAAACCGGTCAGCACGGAAGCGAGCAGAATCATAATGCAGATGATTTCTTCTATTTTAAGAGACTGCTTGTACTTTCTGGCAGATATAAGAGGCAGACTCTGCATAAAGATAAGTGTCAGGATAAACGCAAGTCCTGACTCAACCCCTGCCATCATATAATCGTACAGTGTGAGCGAGCCCTGCAGATAGAAGTAACCGATTCTGGTCATCATCATCGAGAGGAAAACAACAAACGGCAATGCTTTCATTTTATCTTTATAGAATAGAGAGATGACTTTTTTCATGATCAGAAAGATAAGAATAGAGGCTGTGACAAATAGGGAGGTCTGCCACGATATAGTGACAGCTCCTGAGATCAGAGCAAGCGAGGAGAATAGCGCTTTATCTTTTTTCATTAAAAGGACAGCGCCAAAGAACGGAAGTGCAAATGGAAGGACTTCGGTTAAAATAAGCGCCCTTCCCAGCAGAAAGCCGATCAGCACATAAAGAAGACCTTTATGCAAAAAGAGCAGCTGCATTCTTGTTCCCAAACGATGAACAGAACGATTAAACCATTGATGTGTCCTCTCAAGATTCACTTCCGTCATGGGCTCGATAACCCTTCTTTCTACCTTTTCCATATTTTCATTCCCCCACTTTTTAATGTTGTGGTTATTATATCGAAGGCAAAAAAAAGATTTTGTCAAAAGAAGGAAGCTCATCCCAAGAAACGTTCGACTGTTTTTTTGAATAGCGACAAAATGCCCGAAAAAGCTTTTTATTATTATAAAAGCAGAACAAAAAAACCCTGATTTTCCATTAAGGAAAATCAGGGTTTCTAAAGTGATGACCCGTACGGGATTCGAACCCGTGTTACCGCCGTGAAAGGGCGGTGTCTTAACCGCTTGACCAACGGGCCAGAAAAAATGGTAGCGGCGGAGGGAGTCGAACCCACGACCTCACGGGTATGAACCGTACGCTCTAGCCAGCTGAGCTACACCGCCATTTTAACTGCCAAATGTTATAAGGCACAAGATATATAATACAAAGGATTTCGACTTTCGTCAACAAAAAATATAAAGTTGAAATATTCAGTAAACATTGTCGGAATAAATAAGGTATTTTTTGAAAATCAATCACTTATTTTGATCCGATATAGAAATGAGGCTTTGCCTGTGAGGACTCCCATTTCCCTCTATTTCCCGCAGAAGTCAAGTTTATCCGCTACAATCCACTTAAGGTTTTACCATCTAGTCTAAAAGCCACAATATTTATGATAAGAGCCATAAAAAAAGAAAGCACATTCCCATGTACTTTCTCTGCCGTTTCAGCATTTATATCAGATAGCAGCAAGTTAACCTCTTCTTGCTCCGCGACCGCCGCGCTTTGATTCTGTATTGCGTTTAAGTGATGATAAGCGATCCTCACTGTCTTTTAAGAACCTGCTCATCTTTTGCTCGAAATTCTCCTTAGGGCGGAATTCATTTGTGTTCGTTCTGCCTCTTGGACGATCTGAGCGGTTTGGACGGTCTGAGCGATTCGGGCGTTCTGAACGTTCTGGGCGCTCAGGACGATCAGGACGATCAATTGCCTTTTTAATTGACAAGCCAATTTTTCCGTCTTTCTCTACATTGATGACTTTAACGGTTACCTCGTCACCGACTTTTAAGTGATCGTTAATATCTTTCACATAATTATCAGCAACTTCACTGATGTGGACGAGTCCTGTAGTGCCACCCGAAAGCTCTACGAACGCTCCGAAATTTGTAATGCCCGTTACCTTACCTTGTAACTTGCTGCCAACTTCTATCGACATAAAAAAAATGCTCCTCCTTAATAAACATAAAAACTCATTTATTTAATTATACATAATCCAAAAATCAAGTGTCAACAACACTACTCTTTATCTTTATTTGGCAACGTGAAGATAATCTCGTTGTCTTCCGATAAAAAATAGTCCCGACGAGCAATTTTAGCAATATACTCATCATCATTCAACTTTACGATTTCTTCCTCTAATACCTTTTCATCTTTTTGAAGCTCCGTTAATTGAGTTTTAAGTTCTTTCTTTTGATGAACCTTCTCATTAATGGCACTTGATTGAGATATGAGAGTCGTTAATACGATAACAGAAGTTACCGCCGCAATCAATCCAAATAATGTAAGCCGCCTGATCAATCCTCGTTTGCGCCTTTTTAATATCTGATCTTTCCGCTCCTGCTGCTGCATATACTGTGATTGAAGCTGCGTAATTTTCCGATCTTTAGCGAGACTCATTTATTAGCCTCCTTTATTTCTTCTTTTTCCACGAAATCCATAAGTTACCACTCTTATTCTTGATTTTCTCATAAAATCCTGCTGTTTTCTTGAAAAACCTGTAAAAAAAGTTTCTGATAGACAAAGGAATCAATCTCCACAATCCTTTTAAAATCCAAAAAACGGGAGATAACAGCACCTTTGCAATAAGAAAAATCACTCTTGCCATCCATTTTAACAAGTTCCATAAAAAAATGACAAGTCCGCTTATAATCGCTGTCAATAAATTAAAAATGCCAATAATGGGCTTCACCAAAAAGAAGTTCCCCATCTTCAGCACCGTCTTATAAATACCGACTGCACACTTAATGATAAATTCGAGAAGCGCCAAGTAAATGCCCTTGATCAAGCTCTGATAAGCTGCATATCCGCACAGCAGGGCAAGCAGAATGTAGACGCGGAATTCTCCTTCATTCACGTTCAGGAGAACATAAAATAAAAGGAGGCCCTGAACGAGCCAAAATAAGATGTCATTTATGAAAACGACCCATTTGGCTCTTCTCGGCCGCATTAGAAAGCGGCCGTAAGTATCAAGAGAAGCGCCAATAAAACAGCCTGAACAAACCATGGAAAGCATCGTCAGGAATTGAGTGGAGAGCGTCATTTAAACAACTTGCTAAAGAGTCCTTTAGCTTTCTCCGTCTGATGCTCATCGAGATAGACGAGATCAAAAATTCTCCCTTTTATCGAGACGACCCCTTTATCAACGTCCAAATTTTTCATTTGGAGATTCTCACCGCGGATGGCAAGAGCCCCCATCACCGTTTCAAGCAGAAACTCTTCATTATCAAAGCTTTCCACATGTGTTACGCCAGTAATATCAAGCAGTTTACGGCCTCTCATAATAACATCATGCTCTTGGATTGTTCCCTTAGGCTGTGATTGATTATCATAATATTGATTCATTGCCAACCCCCGCATTCTTCTAAGAAATATTCTTACCTATTTCTATGAGCCGAGAATGCGAAATAGAACAAGCCCTCGTATGATATCAAATTCTATTCTTCGCTGATCTTTTCTTCTTTTACAAGAGAATACATGCCTGCAGCATCCTCTTTTTTGGATGAATCCTGCAGGTTTTCAATTTTTACCGTAATGCGCTTTTGCCCGAATCGAATCGCAAGCTCATCACCCAATTTAACAATAGAACTTGCTTTTGCAACTGTACCGTTTACCGTAATTCTTCCTTGATCAGACACTTCTTTTGCAAGTGTACGTCTTTTGATCAGTCTTGAAACCTTTAAAAATTTATCTAGTCTCATCTTTTCAGCACCCCTTTATAGCCCTTTGCTTTTTGCTTCATTCCAGTAAGAATCCATTTCTTCAAGAGACATCTCTTCCAGGTTTTGATTAAGCTCATCTGCTTTTTTCTCTATATATTCGAATCGTCTTTTAAATTTATGATTGGTTGCCGATAAGGCTTCCTCAGGCTCTACATCGTAAAATCTGCCAATGTTGACCAGTGCAAAGAGAATGTCCCCAAACTCTGCGAGGATTTTCGTTTGATCAGCGTGTTTTTCCGCTGTTTCAGCCTTGAACTCCTGCATCTCTTCCTGAACCTTTTCCCATGCTGACTCAGCATGATCCCAGTCAAAGCCGACTTTAGCTGACTTCTTTTGAATATGGTAGGCCTTAGACAATGCAGGGAGCGAGCCGGCAATCGACTTCAAAAGGGACTCTTTTTCATCTGATCCCTTTTCTGCACGCTTTATCTCCTGCCAATTTGACAGTACTTCATCCGAACCGCTAACAACAGCCGTTGAAAAAACATGCGGATGTCTGCGGATCATTTTTTCTGTTAATGTTCTGATGACATCATCAATTGAAAACATACCATCGTCTGAACCAATTTGAGAATGGAGCATGACCTGAAGGAGAACATCTCCAAGCTCTTCAACCACATGTTCATCATCTGCTTCGTCAATGGCTTCAATTAACTCATAGCATTCTTCAATCAAATACTTTTTCAGAGATTGATGGGTCTGCTTCAAATCCCACGGGCACCCGTTTGGTCCTCGAAGCTCCGCAATCACCGAGCGAAGTGATGAAAATTGGTGATTCAGAATGCTCTCATCCTTTGCGGGAGGCACATACACACTTGTTAAGTTGTTAACCGACGTAACCCGGTCAAGCTCAAAAAGAGGCACCTTTATGATCTTTTGCTGACTGCTTCCGGCCGCTGTAACAATCTGAACCTCATAGTCATCAGGCAAATCTTCCATCAGCGTCAGTTTCACTTCGGAAGCAACCATTTGATCATACACTTGGCAAATAATCAGATGCTGCCTGTAGTTTAACTGCTCTCTCTTCATCGTCAGACCGTCTACCATTTGGAATCCGTCAATCGGGTCGATTTGAAGCGCAGTAAACGTAGCATCTAAAAAGCTTTGACCTCCTGCTATACGGATCTCATAGCCTCTCTGTCCTCCATTTTGAAGCAGCAATTGAACCGTCTGCTCTGCAACAAGGGGATGTCCAGGAACAGCGTAGATAATCTCTTTATCATCCGCTTCCTTGTATAGCTCCAGTTCAATTTTAGCGTAAACATCGCCGAATTGATCATTCTCTTCGTAGAGGTGATCAAATGTTCTGTAATCCGGCAGTTCTGCCCGCAGTTCATCAATAACCGGATGTTCTTTTGTTCTTAAAAACAAGTGGGAGGCTGATGTAAGTGTTCGATAAACTCCAAGCGGCAAATGACTGGCATCCGAGCCCCCAAGTCCTACTACTGTAATCTTTTTCACCATCATTCCATACCCCGTTTCATTTATTTTAAAAACTTCTCAAGCTTCTTTCCGCCCGGAAATGCAGCGAGTTCGTTTTTCGTAAAAATAGAAAGTTTTAAAATGGCCAATAGATAGATAACCGCTCCTGCTAATGCACCTGATAATGATCCGATTGTAGCCGCCATTCGGTTAAGATCATCCCAATATTGATCAAAGACAGACATATATAGAGAAAGGAGCGCAAGCATCAAACCTGCAGCGGCCGCTGTCTTCTGTATATCCTTCCAGCTGATGAGCATGTACCCTTTCGTTTTTAAATACCAGGCATTCAAAAAACCGATCACTGCATATGCTGCAACGGTTGCAATAGCTGCTCCCTCCGTATTCATCGACGGAACCAAAAGAATGTTTAAACCTAGTTTAACCGCGCATCCAATTACGACTGCTGCTGCAGGGAAAAAGGTAAAGCTTAGACCCTGTAAGATAGCAGACAGGGTCAGGGCATAGGATGTAAACAAAACGGATATGCCTAAAATACCAAGCACATTCGTACCTGATGCATCCCGGAACAGCATGATGTTTGTCGGCTCCATAATCACGATCAGTCCTGCTGCCGCTCCTGTTCCAATCACCGTGCAGATTTTCATGGAACTCGTTATTTTATCTGCAATCACGCCATCTTCATGATTCTTTTTCGCATATGATATAAGCGGAACTAACGATAAGGAAAAGGATGTTGCAACCACTGTTCCTATCTGAATCAGAGGCTGCCCCCTGTCATATATCCCTTTTATTGCCTTGGCTGCTGACATTTCGATTCCGTTAGAGAGAAGCGTCGAATAGAGCTGCATGGCATCAATCATTTGGATAAAAATCAGCATTAAGCTTGTCATGCAAATGGTCATTGAATTGATTAATAAATACTTAATGATTGTTTTTGTATGAATCGATGATTTCCCTGTTTGGAAAAAAAGAGCTCTTCTTTTATCCTTGGCCAAAAACACGGATAATACTGCTGCTGCAGCAATTCCACCAGTCAAAGAGCCGAATAAAGCTCCTTCTCCCGCCTCATACAGAGAGTAGCCATTCTGAATCAGAATATATGAAAAGAGAAGAATCGTCACAACTCTGATTCCTTGTTCTGTTACTTGGGAGAGAGCGGTAGGAAGCATAGTATCAAACCCTTGAAAATAACCCCTTGCAATAGATATAAAGGGAAGCAAAAGAAAAGAGAATGAAATAATTTTAAGCAGCGGGGCAAGCTCCGCATCGCCCATGATTTCTGAAATGTGCACTGCGCCTAAATAGAGGCATAAAAAGAACAAAGCACAAACGGAAATTAAGAACAAAAAGGAAATCCTCAGGATAGAAAAAAGAGAGGAATTGTTTTTTTCTTTATCTCCAAATTCAATGATTAATTTTGAAATAATGACCGGAAATCCGGTTGTAGCAAGCATAATAGCAATCCCGTAAAAAGGATAAACCTGCTGATATATGTAAAATCCGATGTCTCCGACAATATTTTGATAAGGCACCCTGTAGGCAGCGCTCATGATCTTTATTATAAGTCCCGCAAGTGTCAATACAAAGGCACCTTGCAGGAAGAGATTTGCTGATGTATCAGAACGGACGTTCATCGCCCAATTCCCCTTCCAATTTTAAGCTGAACGTGCCTATTATATCATAATATGTAACCCGCTATAAAAGCGGAAGCGCCCGTTTAACGCAGGCAGACAGATAAGGATCCGCCAGAAAAGGCGCTTTTTGCCTTTAATGGCGGATCCGTTCTGGCCGAGGAGTTGGGCGATGGAGCTAGACATCATTGTTCAAGACGATATAAATACTGTCAAACAAGAAAAGGCAGCAAAAAATCGCTGCCTGATAATACGATATGAATAATGACTACTGTTCCATTTGCCGAGCCAAAAATCCAGCTGCTGTTTCTACTGCTTTATGCTCGACTTCACCGACAGCCTGATCCTTTGAAAAGATCACAACAGCACCGATAGGATCTCCATTAGCAACAATCGGCCCAACTGTGAAGGATTTAAGCTCTTCGCTTGTTCCATCTATCAATTGGATATTCCCGCCTTCTGTGTTCAGCACAGAGCTGCGTTCTTCCATTGCTTTTTCAACCTGATCGCTAATATTTTTATTCATGTATTCCTTTTTTGAGCCGCCTGAAACTGCTATGTATGTGTCACGGTCACATATCAGCACGGGATGTCCAAGACTGTCATATAGAGCATCGGCATATTCTTTTGCAAAATCGCCTAGCTCGCTGATTGGTGAATACTTTTTCAATATGACTTCTCCGTCCCGGTCGACGAAGATTTCAAGCGGATCTCCTTCTCGAATGCGCAGGGTCCTGCGTATTTCCTTCGGTATCACCACACGGCCTAAATCATCAATACGACGTACTATACCAGTTGCTTTCATCTAATGCTGCCTCACTTTCACTTGATGATTGTGTACTCGATGATTGTTGGCGCAAGCTAAAAGTGAGCTTCTTTATGCCACAACCATCATTGCTTAGAAATAGTATTCTTCACTAAAACACGCAATATACACAATCACAGAGGAATTTTCTTGAATAGGCAGTATTTTCTTTTCAGCTTAGACAAAAAAAACAGGTATTAAACTCAGTTTGCTGAAATCTCTTCTTTTTTTACAGATCCTAATCCATTTAGGAGCTCTGAAGCAATATTCAGCCATTTTTCCGTATTAACGCCTTTAATTTGAATGGTGATTTTCAGTCTTTTTCCATCCATTCCCAGACCGACAGCTCTGCCGTACTTATTGCTCAGTTCAAACAGCTTCTGACCGTCAACCAGTCTGCTCGCATCTTCACTGACGTAAAGAGCAACCGTATCTTTATCCTGTTTGATCATATCAACCTTCTCTTGGACAGCAAAAACTTTAAGCTTTGCAATCTGCAGAAGATATCCTACCTCTGCCGGATAATCCCCGAATCTGTCGACGATTTCTTCCTGCAGCTCTTCTAAATCAGCTAAGGAAGCAACAGCTCTGAATCGTTTATAGATATCGATTTTCTGTCTGCCGTCTGATATGTACTCTTCAGGCAGGTATGCATCCACTTCAAGATCAATTTCCACTTGGAATGGCTTTTCTTTCGGTCCGTCTTCTCTCCGCTCCTCGATTGCTTCCTTCAGCATTTGAGAATAAAGATCGAAACCAACAGAATCGATGAATCCATGCTGCTGGGCACCAAGCAGATTTCCTGCTCCGCGGATAGAAAGATCGCGCATCGCAATTTTAAATCCAGAACCAAGCTCAGTAAATTCTTTTATTGCCTGCAGACGTTTTTCTGCCACTTCAGTCAATACTTTGTCTTTTCGGTACGTAAAGTAAGCATATGCAATTCGGCTGGAACGCCCGACACGGCCTCTTAGCTGATAAAGCTGAGAGAGACCCATCTTATCTGCATCATGGACGATAAGGGTATTCACATTTGGAATATCGACACCTGTTTCAATGATGGTCGTGCTGACAAGGACATCAAATTGCCCATCAAGGAAATTAAGCATCGTTGATTCAAGTTCATTCTCGGACATTTTGCCATGGGCGTATGTCACACGTGCATCAGGTACAAGCATAGAAATTTCATCCGCTTTGCGGTCAATATCGTCAACGCGGTTGTATAAAAAGTAGACTTGGCCGCCCCTTGCAAGTTCTCTTTCAATGGCTTCACGGACGAAGCCCCCATTATATTCAACGACATAAGTCTGAACAGGGAACCGGTTCTCAGGCGGCGTTTCGATAACAGACAAATCCCGGACTCCAAGCATCGACATATGCAGCGTACGCGGAATAGGGGTAGCTGTTAAAGTCAGGACATCAATATTTGCCTTCATTTGTTTAATTTTCTCTTTATGCGTAACACCAAAGCGCTGCTCTTCATCGATAATCAAGAGGCCAAGCTCTTTGTACGTAACATCTTTGGATAAGAGACGGTGTGTGCCGATAACCATATCAACTGTGCCATTTTTCAGGCCTTTTACTGTTTCGTTCATTTCTTTTCTTGATCTAAAACGACTTAACAAGCCTATATTAATCGGATAATCTTGAAACCTCTCTCTGACTGTTTCAAAATGCTGTTGTGCAAGGATGGTCGTCGGAACCAAGAGTGCAACCTGTTTTCCATCGGCAACCGCTTTAAATGCAGCACGGATCGCAACCTCCGTTTTACCATAGCCCACATCACCGCAAAGAAGCCGGTCCATAGGGCGTTCCCGTTCCATATCAAGCTTGATTTCATGAATGGAGCGCAGCTGATCCTCTGTTTCCTGATAAGGAAAGACGGATTCAAACTCGCGCTGCATTTCGCCATCAGGCGAAAACCCGTAGCCTACACTCGCTTCCCGCTCAGCATACAGCTTGATTAAATCATCCGCTATATCCTGAACAGATGATTCAACCTTCTTCTTCACCCGCTTCCAGTCACTGCCGCCAAGCTTGTAGATCTTCGGTTCTTTCCCTTCTGAACCGACATACTTCTGGATGAGGTCAATTTGTTCAACCGGAACATACAGCTTGTCGCTGCCGTGATAGCGGATGTGCAGATAGTCTTTGTGGACGCCATTAATCACAAGGGTTTCAATCCCTAAGTATTTACCGATCCCGTGATTTACATGAACAACATGATCTCCGACTTGCAGTTCTGAATAGCTCTTAATTCTCTCTGCATTTGATATTTTTTGGCTTTTCGGCTGCTTTTTCACTCTCTTTTTAAAGAGTTCTTCCTCTGTAATAACGGCAAGCTTCTGCATAGGAAGTTCAAATCCCGTTTGCAGATCGCCTTCCATAAGATATAGATTGCCAAGCTTGGGCGCTTCATTTTTCTTCAAAAAAGCAGCTGTGATGTCATAATCAGCAAGCACGCCTTCAAGCTTTTTGACTCTCTCTTCTGTTGCACCAAGGAAAACAACCGAGAATTTCGCTTTTTTCCATCTATCAATTTCACTTTTCAATACGTGCATTTGCCCATGAAAGTTTTGCATCTGCTTACATGATACATTCAGGATATTCTGAGGACTTGTGTGCGGAACATGACGTAAAAATAAGGATAAATAGACAAGCGGATGTTTTGTTTTAGTTAGAACATCTGCATATTTATGTGACAAATGAACATCATTTACAATTTTTCCGTGCTCAAGCAGGCTAGTGTACCAGTCAGCCTCTTCCTTTTCGAGATTTTCGTACATTTCCTGAATTCTGCTGACTTCATCCATGACAACGATTGTCTGTTCATGAAAATAATCTAGTAAACTAGCAGGCTTCTCATAGAAGTATGAAAGATATTTAAACATTTCCTGATTAAACTGGCCGTTCCTTAATTGTTCAAGCTCATACCCGATGTTTTCTGCCAGAATCTCTTTTTGCTTTTCATCCTTAAGACGCTTCAAGCTGTAGGCTAAACCGTTCTCCAGCTTTTGTATGCACTTGGTGATTCTGCTTTGATCCACAACGAGTTCTTCAGCTGGACCGATATGAACTTCTTTAAGCTTAGCAATCGAACGCTGGTCCTCACTGTTAAAGGAGCGGATTGAATCAATCTCGGTATCAAACAGTTCAATCCGGATCGGGTATTCTTCTGTAAGAGGATAGATATCCATAATCCCGCCTCTTAAACTGAACTCTCCTGGAGCTGAAACCATTCCCGCTCTTTCATACCCCATCGTAATTAAAGATGCCATTGTTTTTTCAAGATCCAAATCTTGTCCAAGCTTTAAGTGAAACTGATTTTCAAGCCAAGCTTCCTTAGGCGGCAAGAACCTTCTGAGTGCTGCGACCGGGGCAACGATAATTCTTTTTTTATCTTGTGATAATTGATTCAGCACTTCCATTCTCTGTGCTTTTAACTCAGGACTTGCTACAGCAAGTTCAGATGCAATTAATTCGTTCACCGGATACAGAAGAACCTGATCACCGACAAGGTTGACCAGATCTTCATAGATCTTTTGGGCCTGAAACAAATTATGAGTAATCATTAAAATTGGTTTATTTGAATGCTGATAGAGTGAAGACGTGAAAACAGACCTTGCAGAGCCGGATAAGCCTGCTACAAGCTGTTCTTTCAAGCCTCCTTGAACTCCTTCAATGATTGTCTGAAAATCGTCATTATCATAAAAGTAATGCTGCAAACTTTGCAAAGGCTAAAACCTCCCCTTTTGTTAGTGTTAGAAAGGCAGATGTCAATCTCTCTATTAATGGCTCGACAGGAGCAAAAACTAGCACCTGCACCATAAGCCCAGTTACTGGATTTAACGGAAAAATGCCTTGGTTCCTTTCGTCACCAAAGCTTTCCCTATTGAATAAAACGCTGCAGCTGATGATAGTCAGGATTTCGTTCTAATGCTTCCTGACAATCCTCGCAAATGGTTTTTACAAGTATATCGCCATTCGACTCATATGATATCATTTCTTGTCTCTCTTCCTGCGACAGGTGATGGAATCCCAGTTGTTCGCTGTAAACTGAAACGCTGTCAATTGTCCCAACCTCTACGCCGCAATGACGGCATTTATAGTGTAGCGCCATTGAAAAGCCCCTCCTGAAAAGGTTTTTAAGTCTAGTATGAACCTTCAGGAGTCCGCTTATACTCTTCAGTTATATTTGTTCATCACCTGTAAAAAAGGCTCTTTAATAAAGCTTTCACATGCATCTGCAGATAATGAGATTGCATCTTTTATGCTCGGCTGTTCTTCTTTTCCAAAAGAGCCCAAAACATAATTTGAAACACTCGTGCCGCCAGACGGACGGTCGATTCCAATCCGCACACGGTTAAATTCCTGTGTGTTTAAATGCTGAATCATTGATTTGATTCCATTATGTCCGCCTGCACTGCCCTTTGTTCTCAGACGCACTTTTCCAGCCGGCAAATCAAGATCATCGTAAATGACAGCAATGTCTTTATCCTCAATTTCATAATAGTCCATCAAGGGTCTGATGCACTCACCTGAGAGGTTCATATATGTAAGTGGTTTTAATAATATGATTTTCTCGCCAGAAACATGACCGATTCCGAAGATTCCGTTAAACTTTGACCGATCAAGAGGAATGTTCAATCTCTTTGAAAGTTCGTCAATCGCCATAAATCCGACATTGTGACGCGTATCCTCATATTGCTTCCCTGGATTCCCAAGTCCAATGAAAAGTTTCATTCTCGTACCTGCCTTTATTCTAGAAGTGGTATGGCTGTGCTTAAGGGTGTCCGCCATGGCCATACTCCCTCGGGTTATGTTCAAAAAGGATGATGCGGATTGGAGCAGAGTTATCCCAATCGTAATCATCACCCTAAGTTTAGTATCTTTTTTCTCTATTTAAACAATACCATAAAAAACGCAGCCATTAAATGGCTACGTTCTGCAAATTATGATTGTTTTTCGTCTTCAGAGGAATCTTCTTCGTTCTCTCTGCCTTCAGCATTATCTGGCTCGCCAGATTCCTGTTGCTCACCGCTGTCAATTTCCTCTTCTTGCTGAGGAGGCAGGATGGATGCAACCACTTCATCATCTTCATGATTGAATGTGTACTTGCCAGAAACCTTTACATCTTTAATTGTCAGAGTATCATTGACGCCAAGTTCTGAAATATCCACCTCAATGGCTTGTGGGATATCACCTGGTTTAGCTGTAATTGATGCCTGATACATTGGCTGCTGAAGCACTCCGCCGTCTTTTACGCCCGCTGCATCGCCTGTCAGCGTAACCGGAACCTCAACCACTACGTCTTCTTTAAGATTGACTACATGGAAATCAGCATGCACAATTTCATTTTTAAGAGGGTCAGTCTGCATTTCATAAAGCATGACCGAATGAGACTTTCCATTTAAATCAAGTTTTATAATGGCGTTGCGTCCTTCTTCACGCAGCGTTTTAATTAATTCGATGCTATCTAAGGAGATTGATTTTGTATCAGTTGACTTACCATAAATGACAGCAGGAACTTGTCCCTGTTCACGAACCTTTCTTCTAGCCGAGTTTGTAAATACTGTTCGTTCTTGCACTTTTAATGTTGTCATAGTCCAAAACACCTTCCTAACGATAAGTTATGTCTTATTTAATTCCCATTATTGACAGGGTCTAAACATTTTTCTTAAGAAAAGGATGGTTTTGCCTCGGCTGCTGATTTTCAAATAAAGCTTCTATAACGATTGAGGACACGTATTTTAAAACAAGGCGTGTTCGCATAGATATTTGTTTTCGATTATTAATGTTGCCCGCTCCTTTCCGCTCCAGGAACTTATGGTTTTTACCATTTAGTCTAATAGCAACAATATTTACAAAAAGAGCCAAACAAAAACACCCTCTTAGCCCGAAGGCGATGAGGGTGTTTTGGAAAAGCATTAATCAAAAAGTGTGCTGACAGATTGCTCTTCATGAACGCGGATAATAGCTTCACCAATTAGTGGAGCAACTGACAGCTGTTTCAGCTTGCCAATTTTCTTTTCTTCGCCCAAAGCAATAGAATTTGTAACGACTAATTCTTTAATATTAGAGTTTTCAATACGCTCAATCGCAGGTCCTGATAAAACAGGGTGAGTACAGCAAGCATAAACTTCTGTTGCTCCGTTTTCTACTAATGCGTTAGCAGCAAGTGTAATCGTTCCAGCTGTATCAATAATGTCATCAATTAATATAGCTGTTTTGCCTTCAATGTTACCTACAATGTTCATAACTTCAGCAACATTTGGTCTTGGGCGGCGTTTGTCGATGATCGCAATCGGCGCTTTCAAACGGTCTGCAAGTTTGCGGGCGCGCGTCACGCCGCCGTGGTCAGGCGAAACAATGACGATGTCCTTCAAGTCTTTTTCAAGGAAGTACTCTGAAAGAATCGGCACACCCATTAGATGGTCAATTAAGATGTCAAAGAATCCCTGAATTTGAGGTGCATGCAGATCAAGAGTGATGACGCGGTCAGCGCCAGCCGTTTCAAGCAAGTTAGCAACAAGCTTAGCCGTAATCGGCTCACGAGCGCGTGCCTTGCGGTCTTGGCGTGCATAGCCATAGTATGGCATAACAATATTGATTGTCTTAGCAGATGCACGCTTAAGCGCATCAATCATGATCAATACTTCCATCAAGTGTTCATTAACCGGAGCACTCGTTGATTGAATAACGAATACATCACAGCCGCGGATACTTTCTTCAATGTTAATTTGAACTTCCCCATCACTGAAACGAGTTACCGAACATTTACCTAAATCAACACCAACTTCATCTGCAATCTCTTTAGCTAAAGCTGTGTTTGAATTTAATGTAAAAATCTTTAAATTAGAATCTGCATAACGATTAGACATATTAAAAGGAGACCTCCACTAGGTTTTATTAATATTGAGAAGCAATTAATCTTGCGTATTGATGTCCAGTCTGCAGCGCCCTGATTCCTCGGTCAGAACGGATCTGCCGCCATGCCTGCGCTGAACAAGGCGCCTTCGCTTTTCTTTATTTCATATACTCATCTTTATTGACTTGTCTTGCACGCGCAATAGAAAGCGCCTTGCCAGGTACATCATCCGTAATAGTTGAGCCTGCAGCAACATACGCGCCTTGACCAACTGTTACAGGTGCAATTAAGTTTGAATTGCAGCCTATGAAAGCTCCATCCTCAATTTTAGTAAGGAATTTATTCTTGCCGTCATAATTGACCGTAATAGATCCGCAGCCAAGGTTAACATCTGCGCCGACTTCAGCATCGCCGATATAGCTTAAATGTGAAGCTTTGCTCGCTTTGCCCATTGCTGATTTCTTGATTTCGACAAAGTTGCCGATCTTCACTTCATCTGCAATAGACGATGCAGGTCTGATGTGCGCAAATGGCCCGATATTTACATCATGGCCAATTTCACTGTCATGTGCAACAGACTGACGGATTGTTGTGCGATCTCCAACCTTGCAGTCTTTCACTTCAGTATGAGGTCCAATAACGGAATCCTCCCCAATAACGGTATTGCCTGAAATGACAGTGCCAGGGTAAATCACCGTGTCACGTCCAATTTTAGCATCACTTGAGATGTATGTGTTGTCAGGATCAATAATGGAAACACCGTTTTTCATATGAAAGGCGTTTACCCGCTTTTTCATATACTGCTCAGCTTGCGCAAGAGCTACTCTGTCATTTACTCCAAGCGTCTCTTCAAAAGATGCCGTCTGGAATGCAGAAACGATTTCATTGTTTGTTTTTAGGATTTCAATCACATCAGGAAGATAATATTCACCTTGAGAATTATCATTTGACACTTTCTTTAGTGCATCGAAAAGAGCACGGTTGTCAAAGCAATACGTTCCGGTATTGATCTCTTTGATCAAAAGCTCTTCCGCATTTGAATCTTTGTGCTCTACAATTTTTTCAACGTGGCCATCAGTATTTCTGACGACACGGCCATAGCCTGAAGGATCATCTGCTTTCGCTGTAAGAATTGTAGCTTTTGCATTCATTTCTGTATGATGAGAAAGTAAAGATGCCATTGTATCTGCTGTTATTAAAGGAGTGTCTCCGCAGATTACAATAGTCGTTCCTTCTTGATCCTCTAAATGAGCTGCTGCCTGCATAACAGCATGAGCCGTTCCGAGCTGTTCGCTTTGAACAGCATACTGGACGCTTTCGCCTAGCTGATCTTGTACTTTTTCCGCTCCGTGACCTACTATGGCAACGATTTTGCTTAAATCTAATTTAGAAACTTCATCAACAACATGCTGAACCATTGGCTTGCCGCCTACTGGATGCAGCACTTTATAAAGCTTTGATTTCATTCTAGTGCCTTGTCCGGCAGCTAAAATTACTGCGTATCGGTTATCCATATTCAGGCCTCCAATATACCTTTTTATCCATAGAAAAATATATCTCAAATAGACCCTTATTTCAAGAAAACATATGAAAGTACATAATTTTTCATAAAATTGTCATGATATGTAAGGATCTTTTCTCCTTTAAACCGCACTCTTAGTTTTGCCTGTAAAAAACAAAAAAGCCGAATAGGACTAAGTCCTACCCGACTTTTGAAGTGCTTCATATGATCAAGAAGCGCCTGCTTCTTCAAATTCAACTTCTAGTTCACCTAAACGATGATACTCGGCTAATACGGCCTCTTGAATTTTCCCGCGAGTTCCAGAATTAATAGGATGTGCGATATCTCGGAACTCTCCGTCTGGAGTGCGTTTGCTTGGCATTGCTACAAAAAGGCCATTGTTACCATCAATCACACGAATATCATGAACAACAAACTCATGATCCAACGTAATTGATGCAATCGCTCTCATGCGGCCTTCGGTGTTTACGCGGCGTAATCTTACGTCAGTTACTTCCATTCTGTTCACCACCTTTTCCTGTATGAAAAACTTTAGTTAAGTTATTCAACGGAATTTTTCTTTTTCCTGCAAGAATGGAAAAATATTTTGAAAAATCAGGTGATTTTGCTCATTTTTTATTGGTGCTTTTGTTTTTAACGTTCATTCATGAGATCAAGCTGGACGATTCACCCTGCAGATCCCTTAAAAACAATCTTCTTCTTGCAAAAAAATGATCAGTCAACAGAAGCAATAACTTCAATTTCCACCATTGCGTCTTTAGGCAATCTGGCTACTTCAACACATGAACGGGCAGGTTTATGTTCGCTGAAGTATTCGCCATACACTTCGTTAAATGCAGCGAAGGTATTCATATCTTTTAAAAATACGGTTGCTTTTACGACAGTCTGTAAAGAGGCACCCGCTTCTTCAAGTACAGCTTTTAAATTTGAAAAAACCTGATGTGTCTGCTCTTCTATTGAGCCATTTACCATTTCACCTTCGGGAGTGAGCGGAATTTGACCAGAACTGAAGAATAAACGGTCAATAATCATTCCCTGACAATATGGCCCAATAGCTGCCGGAGCTTTTTTTGTATCAACTTTTCTCATCATAATCTCTCCCTATAATGTTACTTGGTTTAAGAAGCGGAAGAAGTTTCCGTCCATGACATCAATTTGTTTATCTTTTACATTTACATCTGTTAATTTCACTACAGATATGTATTCATCAACAAGGCGTTCTTCTACACCTTCTGATTCAACCAGCACGCCGATTCCAGCGAGATTTGCATTAAACTCTTCAAGCATGCTGACCATTCCATTTATTGTTCCGCCGGCTTTCATAAAGTCGTCTATAATCAGGACGTTTGAACCTGTCTTCAGACTTCTTTTTGATAAAACCATCGTCTGAATTCTCTTGGATGACCCTGATACATAATTGATGCTGACAGTCGGCCCTTCTGTCACCTTACTGTCTTTTCTGACAATGACAACTGGAACGTCCAGTTGATTTGCAACTGCGTAAGCAACAGGAATTCCTTTTGTTGCCACAGTCATGACAATATCAATTTTCCGGTCTGCGAAAACAGATGCAAATAAACGGCCAATCTGATTGACGATTGTCGGGTTGCCAAGTATATCTGTTAAATATAAATATCCCCCAGGCAGCAGGCGTTCAGGTTTTGCCATAAGAGCGCAAAGCTCAGAAATAATTTCTTTTGCTTCGTTTATCCCGATTTTAGGAATAAATTTAACTCCTCCGGCAGCGCCCGGCACGGTTAAAAGGGAGCCGATGCCCCGCTGTTCAAAGGTTTGCTTTATAATCGTCAAATCTTCACTGATTGAAGACTTGGCTGATTGGTACTGATCAGAGAAAAAAGTTAAGGGAACAAGTGCATGTGGATGTTGTAGCAAGTAATAAGTCATATCAACAAGCCTTCCACTGCGACGAAATTTCATGGAATAACCTCCAAAATCCGAATATTTTAAAGATAATATAACTTAATATACGTATTTAATCAAGGCTATTCCGTTCCCCAAGCAATCTGACAGCAAATACCTGATCGCAAAAACCCCTTAATCCATTGTACACACGATGAAGCCTTGATTCATAGCGGACAAGGCCAAATACAGTAGGCCCGCTTCCGCTCATAAGGACAGCATCTGCACCAAACCGCTTCATTTGATCTTTAATATTTGCTACCTCTGGATACATCTTTAAAGTAACACCCTCGAGTACATTTCCTAAGAGGCTGCAAATTTGATCAAAATCCTGTGCCTTGATTCCTTCAATCATTCCATCTACATCAGGATGGGCAACATCATTCAAATTCAAATTGCGGTACACATCAGCAGTGGATACTCCAATTGTCGGCTTTGCAAGCACGACCCAGCAATGAGGAGGTGTATCAATATGCTGAATTTTTTCACCCCGGCCGGTAGCAAGTGCGGTTCCGCCATACACACAGAATGAAACATCTGAACCAATCTCGGCTCCAAGCTCTGCAAGCTCATCTAAGCTGAGTCCAAGCTTCCATAATCGGTTCAGCCCTCTGAGAGTAGCAGCCGCATCACTGCTGCCTCCAGCCAGCCCGGCAGCTACAGGAATCACCTTTGTGATGGCTATAGAAACGCCTTTTTTTACACCGTACCGCTTTTTTAACAATGAAGCAGCCTGATAGGCTAAATTCCGCTGATCATCCGGAACAAACCGATTATGAGAAATGATTTTAATCTCATCAGACGCAAGCTCGACAAGTTCAACGCGATCGGCAAGATCGATGGTTGTCATAATCATTTTCACTTCATGAAATCCATCTGTTCTCTTATGAAGGACATCGAGCGAAAGATTAATTTTAGCCGGCGCTTTCTCCAATATACGCAACATTTTCACCTACTTTTAACGAACTGAAATTATCCACATTGTACCACAAATAGAATGAATATAACGCAGTTTTCGACATTTCCGCTTAATGATGGAATATTTGAAATAACAGAGCCGAAAATGAGATATTTTTATTGTGATAAAAAGCCGGAGCTTGTCGCCCCGGCCTTTGCCGTCTGTTTTTACGCTTTATGATTTATTCTGATTTGCCAAGTGCTGCTCTGCAAGCTCGATCGCCCTCTTCACCATGTTACCGGCATCACGCGATCTAATGGCACCCCATCCATCATTTTTGACCGTATCATAAAATCCCAAGTCTTTAGCCAGTTCGTATTTGAATTCATCGGACATGATTCCCTGACGTCTTCCCATCACAGAACACCCCTTTAATTTACGTCTGATCCTCAAGGACTTAACCGCATAAAAAAAAGCGGCACTATTAGTATGTGCGGCTTTGTGTAAGTGTTATCCAAAATAAATACTGGCTCCGGAAAAAGATATCCTGTATTTTAACCATAAAAAAAAGCAGCAAACTAGTGTCTACTGCCCAGCAACTGCCACTGAACCTGAAGTATCTTCAAAAAATGTTAATTGCACTGTTTCAGTTAATACATCTGCATAACTGTATGATACACGTTCAAATGCATTTTCATCTTGATCTAGTTGTACAACGAAGACAGCTGGGTACGTTTCTGTAAGAACACCTGAACGCTCAATCGTTTTTCTGCGGCCGCCGTTTGCTTTAAGCGTAAGCCGCTTTCCAAGATTAGAATCCAGGGAATTTTTAATATCGACTAAAGTTTTTGCCATTGCATCCACCTCACTAATTTCAGTATACACGATAGCCTATTTTAAGTCAAATAAAATTTAAATTATAACAGTGATAAAAGTTCGTTGTCAACAAAATATTTTCAACAAAATTCACGTTCTATCTACAAATTAGGATTTACCTAAATCTTATTTTTTATGTAAAGAAAGGAAAGGAATTCTTTTACACATTGACTGCGTTTGCAATTCAATGAAATCACATAGCTTACAGCCAGAAGAAAAGAACCGCTGTCTCAAAGTGGAAAGCGGCCCTAAGAATTTGTTTCATCATGTCTGTGGTATGGCATGCCCGTTCGGAGGACACCTTTTGTTTCAATGCCGCCGAGGCCCTTCTCTCTTGTTAGAGTATTGCGCAGGACATCCCAGACATTAATTCTCTCCATAAAAGGAGTAAAGCTTATTTTAGCAACTATATACACTGGATCCAGCGCATGTATGTTTACTCGTGAGGGCGAACTCGCAAAATTCGCTCCAGCCCTGATTAAAGATTCAAAGTGAGACTGACAGGCCCCTGCAAAGATAACAAGCTGATCTAGATGAGGCACGGCTTTTCTTGCGTTGCGCACAGTCTGGACAAAGTGCTTTGAGTGACGGTAGGCATTTAGATCATTAATCGCACCTTTGTGCTTTGAGTAAGCATCATGACCCGTTATGACAAGGATATTAGGACGGTACTCTTCAATAAGGTCCGCTACGACATCCTGCATTTCTGTTTCTTTCACATGTACACCAAATACCGGGACACCGACACGTTCATAGAGAGTCAGACACTTTTGAAGATACAGCGGATCGCCGTCTAAGTGCAGCACTTTTCCAGGTAAATGAAAAAACTCCTCATTATGGCTGTAGCTTGCGGTTGCACCATACTCCCGCTTCTCCTGCAGCAGACGGTAATCCTGCTTTAATAAGTAAAGAGACTGCTCAAGCATTTCCTTTTCATGCACTTTTCTCTCATTGCGTTCCCGGTCACCAATAACGGCTAAATCATCACATAATGCATCAGCGATCAGACGTACTTCTTCTCCGTATAAAATGGCAGCCCATTTTCCATCCTCTGTTTGTTTCAAGTCAATCACCCGAAACAAGACATCACATTGATATGACTTTCGGGCTACGATATCTCCAATTTTCACTTGCATGTTCTTCACTCCAAATGACCGATTCCCCGGAACTGATCTTTAAAGAGCACCGCAGACTGGTTAGGTCCCTAAGGTGATGCCCATTCTATGTCTATTTCTTATAGACCATTAAGCTAAGAACAATCCTTTTCTAGCCTATGACAATGAATAAAAAGTGTGACCCATTCGAAAAGCGGAGCCGACTGTTTAGCCCCGACAGGCAGATAAGAATCCGGCAGTGAAGGCGCTTTTTGCCTTTGCTGACGGATTTGTTCTGACCGAGGGGTTAGGAGGCGGAGCTAGACAATACAGAAATGCGGAATCGCCCGTTTAGCTCCGACAGACAGATAAGGATCCGGCTGAAAAGGCGCTTTTTGCCTTTACAGACGGAGCCGTTCTGGCCGAGGAGTTGGGCGATGGAGCTGGACAATGAGAAAAGCAGAACCGCCCGTTTAGCCCAGGCATGGCAGATAAGAATCCGGCAGTGAAGGCGCTTTTTGCCTTTGCTGACGGATTTGTTCTGACCGAGGGGTTAGGAGGCGGAGCTAGACAATACAGAAATGCGGAATCGCCCGTTTAGCTCCGACAGACAGATAAGGATCCGGCTGAAAAGGCGCTTTTTGCCTTTACAGACGGAGCCGTTCTGGCCGAGGAGTTGGGCGATGGAGCTGGACAATCAGAAAAGCGGAATCGCCCGTTTAGCGCAGGCAGCAGATAAGGATCCGGCTGAAAAGGCGCTTTTTGCCTTTACAGACGGAGCCGTTCTGGCCGAGGAGTTGGGCGATGGAGCTGGACAATGAGAAAAGCAGAACCGCCTGGGGCAGCTCTGACAGGCAGAAAAGGAGCCGACAGAAAAGTTTTGACCGCTCACGCCCGCTATGCCCGTCAGGCAAATGAATGCCATTTTATACTGACATCCCCTTCTCTTAAAAAATTCCAACAACAAAAAGCCCCGCGGCTGTCTCCAGCTGCAGGGCCATCTTTCAGAAATAATCGTTATCCATTAAATTCTTCAACTAACAAGTCACTGAGCACAGCAAATTCTTCGATCGAAAGGGTTTCTCCCCTTCTTCTTCCGTCGATGCCAGCTGTTTCTAATGCTTGTTCAATAACTGATTTCTTTTCTTTTCCGTCAGGAAGAGAATGAGTTAGATTGTTAAGGAGTGTTTTTCTTCGCTGCGCAAAGCTTGCACGAACAATTCTAAAGAAAAAGCCTTCATCTTTTATAACAACTCTTGCTTCCTCACGCAGAAGCAGACGGATAATGGCTGAATCTACATTAGGCTGCGGCATAAAGACGGTTCTAGGTACTGTCATGACCGTCTTAGCGTCGGTATAGTACTGAACAGCTATAGACAATGAACCGTAGTCTTTAGAAGAAGGAGAAGCCGCTATGCGGTCTGCTACTTCTTTTTGAAGCATGACGACAATTCCTTTTAAAGGCAAATGATCTTCAAGCAGCTTCATAATGATTGGTGTTGTTACATAGTATGGAAGGTTTGCAACGACCATCACTTCGCGGCAGTCCTTAAATTGTTCTTCCATAACCTCTTTTACATTAGCCAAAAGGATATCCTGATGAATGACTGTTACATTGTCATAGGGTGATAATGTATCTTTTAAGATTGGGATGAGGCGCTGATCAATTTCGAATGCAACAACCTTTTTAGCCCGTTTGGCAAGCTGTTCTGTCAAAGCTCCAATCCCCGGACCAATTTCAATAACTCCTGTTTCATCTGTTACGTCTGCATGGTCTACAATACGGTTCAGCACGTTAGGATCAATTAAGAAGTTTTGTCCAAGACTTTTCTTGAAAGAAAAACCGTACTTTTCTAATATAGCTTTCGTGCGAACCGGTGTTGCGATATCTTTAATCATTTTGCTGCTCCTCCCGAACAATCTCCTCTATAGCTTGTGCAAAAGTTTGTTTTGTAATTTGAAACATATGAAGTCTTTTTTCAAGCTGCTTCCCATTTGTATAGCCTATTTTCAAAAGAACCCCGAGTTTTTCGCGCCGAGCCTTCGCTTTAGGCCCGCCTATTAAACCCGCAGTTATTAAATCGTCTTTATCAATAATCGGATCTGTATCCGCCATCTCTTCTTTAATCTCTTTAAGAGCGTTTCGGATCGCTTCTATAGAAGCATGCTCGACTCCAATGCCTTTGCCGTTTTTAGGTCTTGCTTCAGGCTTTGTAATGAAAGCATGCTTACAGCCTGGAACCTGCTCTGCAACCGTTTTGCGTATTTTTTCGCCGGGAAAATCAGGATCTGTAAAAATAATGACTCCCCGCGTTTTCTGTGCAAGGCGGACCTGTTCAATGACCGAATCTCCTATTGCAGATCCATTCGTTTCGATTGTATCTGCATCAACTGCGCGCTTTATGGCAGTTGTATCATCTCTTCCTTCAACAACAATAATTTCTTTAATTTTCATGTTTTCCTCCAAAAAGATGAAACTTTCCTGAGCGGTCAAACGTCTATATTATTGAAACGTAATTGTAACCCATTATAACGCAAAAAAACAGAGGGATCTAAACCCCCTGTCAGAGAATCAATTCAATACTTTAATTTTAACCTGCTTTCTTCCCCATCGATAGGCTGCTCCCTTATCAGAGAAGAAAACATCAATCTTTTTCCCTTTTATTGCGCCGCCTGTATCAGAGGCAATGGCATATCCGTAACCTTCTACATATACTTTAGACCCTAATGGAATAACACTTGGATCTACAGCGATTACTTTGGCATTCGGATTGGCTCTTAAATCGACACCTGTGGCAGTCGTGCCTGAACAGCCATTGCAATGAGCCGTATAAGCAGTTGATGTAACAGTAAATTCTTTTGCGACAGAATCGTTTGAACGTGATACTGTCTCAGGCTTGCTTGAAGTACTTGCCGTGCTCACAGGCTTAGGCGCAGCTTTTGTGCCTATTACAACAACACGGTCCTGACTTTCACTTTTCGTCTCTTCTTTGATCAGCTTTCTTGACACTTCTTTTCCATTTTCGAGCATAACCTCAAAATGTTTCGCAACAGTGCCTTCTGTACCAGGTTTAATAACCTCCTGTTTACCTTTTGGAATGCTGCTGTCATTCTTAGTTACAACTGAAAATGCAACTGGTTCTTCCACTACATCGGTGACTTTTTCTACACGTGTGACTATTACGGCGTCATTTGCACTCAATGTTTCATGAATTTGGGGTTCAACCTTATCAAGTTCATTTACCTGTACCTTTTGGTCTTTCAAAAAGTCAGCGACAGTAGTCGAAGTTGACCATACTTGTTGTTTTTTATCTCCAACTGTTAGTGTGATCTGTATGGCTTTCTCAATGTTGAGCTTAAGATTACCTGAAATTTTCGTATGTAACGAAGCATTCATCTTATCGTGCTCAGAAACTGCTATTTTTTGTTCTTTCAAAAATTCTTCTACGGTTTTTGCTGTTGTCCTTATTGTCCTTTTCTCATCGTCCACCGTAAGCTGTACAGGTTTCGAAGCCTCATAAACAACTTTTAGATTGTTTGTGATCTTTGTATCTCCTGATGGGGATACATCGTCTTCTTGTTTTCTATCTATGTCTAAATCTTGAAGTAATTCATCTACTGTACGTGCGTGTGTCCTGAGCTTCTCGTCTTTGCCGTTCAGCGAAACTGTAACCGTGTTCTTCGACGCTTCAAATGTCGCGAACGCAGTACCCGTTCCCAAAACTACTAAACTGACAATTGCGAGGACAATCTTGTTAAAGCTTAGTTTTGCGGATAACAGCTTTTTCATATTATTTATCACTATGAAAAACGCCTCCTTCTCCTCCGAGGATTATATAGAGTATCGATCTTGCTGTCAACCCTCACCCACTTCTTTCAAATTTTTCTAATCGTAATCACTATTATGCTAAAAAACTATCAAAAAGTGAAGCAATTCTTGTCGACAAATATATCCTATGAGGAAAAGGAGACTTGTAGAACTTCTTTAAAACCTGTACTTTCGGACAAGCTCCAGCAAAATTCTACAAATTCCTTTAGCGAGAAATGCCGAATATTCTTTTTGCATTGTCGGAAGTTTGTCTAACAAATTCCGCATAATCCATCTCTCTAAGCTCAGCAATTTGCTCTGCTACATATTTCACATAGCTCGGTTCATTCCGTTTTCCTCTAAACGGATGAGGTGTTAAATATGGACAGTCAGTTTCAATCAACAGACGTTCCATTGGTATCTCCGCCGCAACTTCCTTCGGCTTTTTAGCATTTTTAAATGTAACCGGCCCGCCAAATGAAATATAAAAATTCATATCCATGCATTGTTTCGCCACTTCAAGGCTTCCTGTAAAACAATGCATAACGCCGCCCACTTCACTCGCATTTTCCTCCTGCAGAATCTCAACTACATCAGAGGTCGCATCCCGATTATGAATAATTATTGGAAGCTGAACTTCTTTCGCAAGGGCAATCTGCTTGCGGAATACTTCCTTTTGAATTTCCTTCGGAGATTTATCCCAATAATAATCGAGCCCCATCTCACCAATCGCCACTACTTTAGGATGTGATGCAAGCTCTTTAATCCACTGGAGATCTTCATCTTTCATATCAATAGCATCGACTGGATGCCAGCCAACTGCTGCATAAATAAAATCATACTTTTCGGCAAGTTCGATGGCCCGTGTAATGGTCTCTGTGTCAAATCCGACTACAACCGTATGGGTTACTCCTTCTTCCAGCGCTCTTTCAATGACTTCTTCTAAGTCATCTTCGTATTGGATTGCATTTAAATGAGCATGTGTATCAAATAACATGTTTCGACATCCTTTCTATAGGTGTAAACAAAAGAAAAAAGAGGCGTCATTCCCGATTGTTACACGTGAAACACCTCTTTCTTCTCTTTTTTTATTTAATAATTGTACCGTTCGGAAGACTTGAATCGACAGTAGCAAGCGACAAATTGCCTTCTTCTTCGCCAGCCAGGATCATGCCTTGAGACAGTTCTCCGCGCAGTTTTACTGGTTTAAGATTTGTAATGCAGATGACTTTCTTTCCAACAAGCTGTTCAGGCTGATAGCTCTTCGCAATTCCTGATACAACCTGTCTTTTTTCAGAACCAAGATCCAGCTGAAGTTTTAATAAACGATCGGCTTTTTTTACAGGCTCTGCATGGATGACTTCTGCAACACGCATTTCCACTTTCATGAATTCATCAAATGTAATTTCGCCTGATGTGTCTTCTTTTTGTTCTTTCTTTTCTTCCTCGGCTGCTGGTGCAGTTCCCTGCATCTGCTCTTTTATATATTGAACTTCTTCCTCTACTTCTAAACGAGGGAAAATCGGCACTCCTTTAGAAACTTTAACTTCAGACAGCTGCCCAAATTCTGATAAGCTTGCCCACTCTTTTAAGGAAGCGTCCTGAATGCCAAGCTGTTCAAACATCTTGTCGGGTGTTTTCGTAAGAAATGGTTTCAGCAGGATCCCTGAAATGCGAAGCGACTCAGCAAGATGATACATAACTGAACCAAGCTTTTCACGATTTTCCTCATCCTTTGCAAGATTCCATGGCTGTGTTTCATCAATGTATTTATTCGTTCGGCTGATGAATTGCCACAGAGCATTCAAAGCAATAGAAAACTCCATTTTCTCCATCGCTTCTTCGTATTTTACGATGGTATCTTTGCTGAAAGCTGTTAATTCTCCGTCAAACTCTGTTTTAGGTCCGCTGTACGCAGGGATTTCACCGTCAAAATACTTTTGAATCATAGCGATTGTACGGTTCAGCAGGTTTCCAAGGTCATTGGCGAGATCAAAATTAAGTCTTTCGATAAACCCTTCCGGTGTAAAGACGCCGTCTGAACCAAACGGTACCTCTCTTAATAAATAGTAACGAAGAGCATCAAGGCCGTAACGGTCAATCAACGTAACAGGATCTACTACATTCCCTTTTGATTTGGACATTTTTCCGTCCTTCATCAATAGCCATCCATGCGCAAACACTTTTTTCGGCAGCGGCAAATCAAGCGCCATCAGCATAATTGGCCAATAGATGGTGTGGAACCGTACAATTTCTTTTCCTACTAGATGAACATCTGCAGGCCAGTATTTTTTGTACTTTTCATCGTTCTCTGATCCATATCCAAGAGCTGTAATATAATTGGACAGTGCATCAATCCATACATATATAACATGCTTTGGATCTCCAGGCACTTTTACTCCCCAATCAAAAGTCGTCCGTGACACCGCCAAGTCCTCAAGACCTGGTTTAATGAAATTGTTAATCATCTCATTTTTGCGTGATTCCGGCTGAATAAATTCCGGATTCTCTGAGTAATACTGCAGAAGGCGATCTGCATATTTGCTCATCTTGAAGAAGTAGGATTCTTCTTTTACTTTTTCTACCGGGCGTCCGCAATCAGGACAGTTGCCGTTTTCAAGCTGTCTTTCTGTAAAGAATGATTCACACGGTGTACAATACCATCCTTCGTACTGATCTAAATAAATATCCCCTTGCTCAAGAAGCTTTGCAAATACCTTTTCTACAATTTCTTTATGACGGTCTTCTGTTGTACGGATGAAATCATCATAGGAGATATCGAGTTTGCTCCAAATATTTTTAATGCCGCTGACAATGTCATCCACATATTTTTGAGGCGTTACTCCGATTTCTTCTGCCTTGCGCTGGATTTTTTGTCCATGTTCATCTGTACCTGTTAAATACATCACATCAAAACCGCGCATGCGCTTATAACGGGCCATTGCATCACCCGCGACTGTTGTATAAGCATGTCCAATATGTAGTTTTCCGCTTGGATAGTAAATAGGTGTTGTAATATAAAATGACTTTTTGTGACCTTCCATCCGTTTCCCTCCTGGTAATGAAGACTGTCTCTGGGTTAGAGAAGAAAAGCCCCCGCCCCAATGGACGAGAGCGACTAATCATTGTTATTTATACTCTTTATGATACCATCTTAGCCTTTAATATCAAGAAAATATACCTTCTATGGACAAAAAAACAAAGGAGGACAGGAATAATATGAATGGCTCTAGTATGCCAAATGTTTCCTAATCAATAATTCTTGTTGATTCTTGTCGAACAATCGTTATAATTAAATAAACAATATTTTGAATTAATACTATTACATGTATAATTAATAATTTCCTTTTATGAGTTTATTTTCCTTTTATCAGGGGTATATATTCTTATTATGCCTAGTGCATAAGGGTTTAAGAAAAAATCACTTTTTTTGACAAACTATTGGATATTTGAGGATTGACGTTTATTGGAAACACTGTTATGCTTATGAGGATGAAGATTTTGTCGAATAATGACGAAGTTTAAGAAAAAAACATATAGAGAACCTATTTTTGGGAGGAGAACATAAACATGAAATCTACAGGAATCGTACGTAAAGTTGATGAGCTCGGCCGTGTGGTTATTCCTATTGAATTACGACGCACATTAGGAATCGCAGAAAAAGACGCATTAGAAATCTACGTGGATGATGAAAGAATTATCCTTAAAAAATATAAGCCAAACATGACTTGTGCTGTAACTGGCGAAGTATCTGATGATAACTTCACTCTAGGCAACGGAAAATTAGTTTTGAGCCGCGAAGGTGCAGAACAAATCCTTAAAGAAATTCAAAGCAACTTAGTAAAATAATTCCATTCAAAAAGGACCTGACAGCTATTGTCAGGTCCTTTTATTTTTAGAGATAAGAAAGAATAAAAGGAGACTTTCTTATTGATCCACATGATAGGACTGATAAACGTCCCGCTTTGGAATGCTGCGTTCCTTTGCTACCTGCTTGATTGCTTCTTTTGAAGCATACCCTTCACTTACATAGTGGTTGACGTGCTCTTCAAGTGTCATCGAGTCCCACCACTCTTCTTCAGCAACCACGTCATGTTCATCTCGGCCTTCTACAATTAAACAAAACTCGCCGCGAATCTGATTTTCCTCCGACCACTTTACAGCATCGCTTATTGTTCCCCTGACGAATTCCTCAAAGCGTTTTGTCAGCTCTCTTGATAAGCAAATTCTGCGGTTGCCCAATATTTCGCTCATCACCGCCAGGGTCTCCTTCAGCCGGTGCGGAGATTCATAAAAAATCATCGTTTCCGTACGCTTTGATAATTGTTCCAGCTGCTTTTTCTTCTCTTTTTTCTGTCTTTCCAAAAATCCGAAAAAGAAAAATGGCTGCGGGGTAATTCCTGATGCCACCAAAGCTGTAAGGGCTGCATTTGCACCTGGAAGAGGGATTACCTTTCCGTTCTCAGCCAATATTTCGTCTACAAGCTGGCTGCCGGGGTCTGAAATAATCGGCATCCCGGCATCACTTATTAATGCGACGTTTTTTCCCTGCTTCATCAGTTCAAGGATTTTATGGCCGCTTGACTCCTTGTTGTGCTCATGGTAACTGATCAGATGTGTGTCAATTTCAAAGTAGTTGCACAGCTTTTTTGACTCCCGTGTATCCTCAGCGGCAATCACATCAACCTCTTTTAAAATGTTGATTGCCCGAAACGTCATATCTTCTAAATTCCCAATAGGAGTCGGGACCAGGTAAAGGGAACCCCACTCTGTATCTTGATTAAAGCTTTTTTGTTCCTGCATCCGTATCATCCTCTCCCTGCAAAAATCCCCATACCTTTTCCTCATCAGGCACATTCAAAAATTCGTCCTTCTTTTTCCTGGACATCTTTTTAAAGTAATATTCTGCTTTCAGAGCATCACTTTTCGTTTCAAACTGCTTGTTATAAAGCAAAGATACTGGTTTTCTTGCACGGGTGTATTTAGCGCCTTTTCCAGCATTGTGTTTTTGAATGCGGGCCAGAAGATCATTTGTGTAGCCTGCATAATAACTCCCATCCCTGCATTCAAGCACATAAAAGAAATGAGTGCTACTTGTCTCCATATAAAATCTCTTTTACTTCTTTTGTGTATTCATTGGTTTCGTCATATACAAACAAAGGAGGCAGAATCTTTAAATCTGGCTGACCGCCCTTAATTCCTTCTATTAATAAAGTATTCGCTTCTTTTCCCTGTTTTGGGTAAACAAGCTGAATCCGCTTAGGTTCAATTTTATATTTTTTCATAAGCTCAACCATTTCAATTAGTCTTCCCGGACGATGAACAAGTGCTATTTTGGCGCCCATTCTTGCAAGCTGGCTGCTGGCCTTAATGACATCCTCAAGCGTACAGAGAATTTCATGACGTGCAATGGCAAGATGTTCATTTTGATTCATTTCGTCTTTCTTAGGCGTTTTAAAATAAGGAGGATTGCACGTAATCACATCAAACTTCCCGTGGCCGAGTGCTGCCGGCATGTCCTTTAAATCGCCATGGATCATGGTAATCTGATCCTGAAGCTGATTATAGGCAACGCTTTTTTCAGCCATTTGAAACAATCTCTCCTGAATTTCAACTCCTGTAATCATCGCTTTGGACCTTGTAGAAAGCAGCAGCGGCACAACTGCATTCCCTGAACATAAATCAAGGACCCGTCCCTTTTGTATCGGCATATATGCAAATTTTGAAAGAAGAACCGCATCTAATGAAAACGCAAAGACAGACGGACTTTGAATAATCCTTAAATCCTCTGCCAGTAAATAATCGAGACGTTCATCTCCTATTAAATCAACCATCATAAAATCCTTTCTTTTTTGTTAGTATTAACAAAGTATACCTCATCCATAAATTGAAACTTCAATCAGTGGAGTTCTTTTTTCTCCAATGATTGTTAGTTTTTTACTGTTTTCGCATAGATTGTTGTTTTTGATTATAAATGTTGTCCGTTCCTTTCCGCTGCAGGAACTTGCTTTCCGCGGGGAGGGTGGGAGCCTCCTCGGCATGGCTGCACTGCCCCCTATAAATTGGACACTTTATTTACTAAGCAGCTTGCTCAAAACTAGTTCGATAAGACACTGGACTTTTACGTTGTAATCGTGATTTGATTCTCAAATGATTGTAGTAGTGTATATACTCTTCGAGTTCTTTCTTGAAGTGGTCTATACTCTCGAATTGTTGTAAGTACAGAAATTCTGATTTCAATATCCCGAAAAAGTTTTCTATAACGGCGTTGTCGTAACAGTTTCCTTTTCGAGACATGCTTTGAGTAATGTGATTTTCTTTTAATATGTGCTGGTATCGAGGCATTTGATAATGCCAGCCCTGGTCAGAATGAAGTAAGAGTTCGTCGTTTTCGTTCACGCGCTGTAGGCCTTCTATCAACATCGTCTCTACTAAATCAAACGTAGGCCTTGTATTGAGCGTATACGTGATAATCTCGCCATTAAACAGGTCCAGAATAGGGGACAGGTATAATTTCTGTCCAAACAATTTAAATTCCGTGATGTCTGTCACCCACTTCTGATTTGGTTTTTCGGCCTTGAATTTACGATTTAAGATGTTTGGAGCTGTTTTTCCGACCCCGCCCTTATAGGATTTGTACTTCTTCATTCGTACGATGCATTGAAGCCCTATCTCTTTCATAATACGAAGGACTTTCTTCTTGTTAATCATATACCCTTTGGCTTGAAGGACATCTGTGATACGGCGATGGCCAAGGCGTCCTTTGTGCTTACGGTAAATGAAGCGAATTCTCCTTTTCCACTTGCGGTCAGGATCCGGCTGTTTCCATAATTGAACGCGGTGATAGTAGGTGCTTTTCGGCAAATCAGCAATCTTCACCAGTTGGTTAACAGGGAATTCGTGCCTTAGTTCATAGATTACTTGCGTTTTGAGTGTTTTACTGATTCTTTCTGAACTAAGGCTCGCAGCTTTTTTAAATACGCATTCTCCATACGAAGAAGTTCGTTTTCTTTTTTCAGTTCTTCTATAGATGGGTCAGAGGAATTTTCTTTCTTATTCTTTTTCTTTTGATTATGAGATGACATGGCAGATGGCCCCTTTTCCTTTATTTTAAGGGCATCTTCACCACCAATCTCCCACTTTTTCTTCCACCTACGGAGCATACAAGGATCTGGTAGGTGGAAAATGGCCGATGCCTCTCGAATCGAGTAATTCGTTTCATTTGTAAATTGAATTACCCTCAGTTTAAAGGCTGGCGAATAGTTTGTATAGGGAAAGGAGAATGCTTGGTCACCATGATGTTTGAACAGCATCACCCAGTTTCGGAGAACGGAGTGATCGACTCCAACCTCTTTAGCTAATTCTCGATAACTTACTAAACCATTCAAATAACGTTGTACGGCTTGAATTTTTTCTTCTAATGTAAAATTACGCAATTGAAGTACACCTCCTGTTGTTAGATGTGTGTCCAACAATAGGGGTGCACTTCAGGCCTGCGGGGTCTCCCATTTCCCTCTATTTTCCCGCAGGAGTCAAGTTCCTTCCGCTACAATCCACTTATGGTTTAACATCTAGTCTAAAAGCAACAATGTTACGAAAAGAGCCTAGTTTGTTGACTTATTCGCTATGTATTGCCCGTTTATGCAAGATAAAAAAAGCTTTCCCCTAAGCAGGAAAGCCAGTTTATTTCTTATTAAGAAAGGAAAGACAAAACAAGCAGTCTCCATCTTTGCGGACACTTCCATAATGAACATTGCAAATATGGAAGCCTTCCTGATAAAGACGGGCCAGATTGTCGTATCCCTCTCCAATGTCCACAATCTTTGAATCCAGTGCCTGTTTATCTGTATGCTGTTTATTCTGCTTCTTTTTTTCCGCTGCAGCAGTCGCGTTCAGACGCCTGCGAAGGTTATCATTTTCAAGCTGCAAATGATGATTTTCCTCAAGCAGCTCGCCTAAATGATGCTTCAGCTCTCCAAGCTGTCGATACAGAGAGCCGATTTGTTCCTCCATACTGCTTACAGATTCAAAGATCTCTTTTTTATCCACTTGTTCCACCTCATTAATCTGTGGATTTCATTGGAACTGCGCCTTCTTTCATTAATTCTTCCCAAGTAAATTCAACCACGCGGTCTTTTTCTGAAAGTTCAACCTGCAATACCCGTTCCAATATATTTAACCCGACTACTTTTCCGATACCGATTGGAGTCCCGATCGATTCTCCAATATCCGGAAGCTGTTCTTTAGCAGATTCGTACTCATCATTCTCATATTTTAAGCAGCACATTAATCTGCCGCATAACCCTGAGATTTTTGTAGGATTCAGCGAAAGATTCTGATCCTTGGCCATCTTAATGGAAACCGGTTCGAAATCCCCTAAGAAAGTGGAGCAGCACAGCATTCTTCCGCAAGGCCCGATTCCGCCAAGCATTTTGGCCTCATCCCTGACCCCTATTTGCCTTAACTCAATTCGAGTTTTGAAGATGGCAGCGAGATCCTTAACCAATTCCCTGAAATCTACGCGTCCATCAGCGGTGAAGTAAAAAATAACCTTGTTTCTGTCAAACGTATATTCAACATCAACAAGTTTCATATCAAGTCTGTGCTCATTTACTTTTTGCTGACAAACCTCGTAGGCTTCTTTTGCAGCATGATGATTTTCGTCTACAATCAGGCGGTCTTTCTCATCAGCTACACGAAGAACCTTTTTAAGCGGCAAGACTATATCATTCTCGCCAACTTGTTTCTTATGAATCACTACTTTGCCAAACTCTACGCCTCTTACCGTTTCAACAATAACAAAATCGGCGTTTTCTATTTGAAGCCCATTAGGGTCGAAATAATATATTTTACCCGCTTTTTTAAAGCGGACACCCACTACATCGTACAATCTTATCCCTCCTGCAAAGATAAAACCAATTGCTCCATCAGTAATTGTGGACTCACATTCATCTGGAGTCTTTTTTTTGCTTCTAAAATAGAAGTGATTTTTTCAAGGACCATTTGCCTCGATACTTGAATGGCGTGCTGTTCTAACTGTGGAAGCAGATTTTGATAGATAACATGATCCGTATTGCCAATTTGGATGGAAAGAATGTCTTTATATAAATATAAGAGCAAGTCATAGCCCATGTCCTGCTGTTCTTTTTCTGCGAAAAATGGCATCCATTGCGTTTGAACTTGGACAAATGCCTGTCCGTTTCGCTTTGATATCACTTCATACAATTTTATCACTACAAGTCTTGCCTGTGCAAACCAATCATCTCGACTTAATTCGAGTGCTTTTTCAACATTGTTGGTCATTCTTGCTGCAAGCTTAGCAAAATTAGGGGATACCTCCTGCTTTAACAGCTCTTTCTCAATAGCTGAAACAGGCAGCGGCATAAAAGTGAGCGTTTGGCACCTTGATAGGATTGTATTTAAAATTTGATGCACTTGTTCAGTCATCAAAATAGCCATTGTATTGGCATTTGGTTCTTCTAAAAATTTCAGCAGACTGTTGGCAGCATTAGCCGTCATTTTGTCAGCATGCGAAATAATGTACAGTTTTTTGCTTGATTCTACGCCGGTTTTTGTGAATTCTCCCTGAAGATCTTGAATCTGCCACTTTTTGATCGATAACCCGTCCGGTTCCACCAAATGAACATCAGGATGATTGCCGGAATGGATGCGTTTGCAGTTTCTGCATGTCTCACACGGTCTGAAATCTTCGGTATTTTCACAAAAGAAGCTTCTGGCAAGAAGCAAGCTGATTTCTTTTTTCCCTGTCCCTTTTCTTCCTTCAAAAAGGTATGCATGAGCCAGCCGGTTTTTCTCGAGACTGTTGCCCAGCAATTTCAGTACTTTAGGCTGATAATCAGCAAGCTCATTCCAAGTACTCATCGTCATATCTATCACTCTTTACGTATAGAGGTTAATTAAAAGGCCTTTAATTTCACCTATTTTTGCCAGTATGTCGATGGATGACTGATCTTCATTGAGCAGACTTTCCGTCAGTTCAATCAGATGCTGATCCAGTTGTTCTACGGTTATAAGCGAGCGGCTGTTACCGCTATAGTCGAAGCTTCCGGACTGCTTCACTTTCAGCCCGTAGTCAACAGCTTCTTGTACGAATCGTCTGACAAGCGATTTATATCTTGAAAGATCCCGCATATTCCTGGATTTCGCAATACGCCGGCCAGCCTCTTCAACATTTGCCATCAATGTATTCAATTGCTGCAGCTGCAGCCTGGATTCTTGTTTCAGCACCATTTCTGAGAATGGCTTGGATCCGGCTGCTGATGTTTTCTGATTGGCATTTCTCTTATCTAATCCTGTACGAAGCTCTTGATTGATCTTCATTTATTCCCACGCCTTAAAAATGATGGAATTGTTCGATCGGAAGCACAAAGACTGTCGCTCCGCCAACTTCAACTTCAACAGGATAAGGTACATACGAATCTGCATTTCCGCCCATAGGAGATACTGGAGCTACAAGCTGTTCTCTTGATTGACAGTTCTCTTTAATAACGGCCAAGGCTTTCTCAACACGCGCATCTTCCGTACCAATCATGAATGTTGTATTGCCGGACTTTAGAAATCCGCCAGTCGTTGCGAGTTTCGTTGCTCTGAAATTATGTTCAACCAATGCGCTTGAAAGCTTATTGCTGTCCTGATCCTGTACAACCGCAATAATCATTTTCATAGGTATGCCTCCTTATAGTTTAACAGCTTAAACCTGATAAAGCATTGTTTCATTTATGGTAATTGTAACATTCTTGTTACTTATTATATCAGCGTTTACTTTAAATAAGGAATTAAAACTTCCTTTACGTCACGATAGACGTCTTCTAAAGACTGATCAGCATTGATGACTTTTATCCGTTCAGGGAATTTATCGATTAATTGTTTATAGCCCTTTTGAACCTTTAAATGAAAGTCCATCTTCTCTAAATCCAGTCTGTTCACTTCTCTGCTGTCACTGCCATTGATTCTCAATAGTCCGCGCTCAGGCTCTATATCAAAGTATAAAGTTACCTCAGGCATGACACCGTCAATGGCAAACATATTTATAGAATAAACATCATCCACACCAATTTCTCTAGCGTACCCCTGATAAGCCAGGGAACTGTCAATAAACCGGTCACAGATAATCAGTTTTCCCTCACTTAAGGCAGGAATGACTTTCTCGACAATATGCTGGCGTCTTGCAGCTGCATACAGCAAAGCCTCTGTTCTTGAATCCATTTCTGTATTTTCTTTATTTAAAATCACTTCGCGGATTTGCTCAGCAATCCTGATTCCTCCCGGTTCACGGGTGAAGACTGCCTCTATTCCCTTTTCCTTGAATTCCTCTGACAGCATATTCAGAATTGTTGTCTTTCCTGCACCATCAGGTCCTTCAAATGTGATAAAAATCCCTTTCATTACAATCACCTTTTCTTTATATAAACTGCAAGCTTTTCTTCTGTCAGAGCCCTGCTGCCCTGAAACCTCGCACCGCCCTGAATCAGCGCCTGTATTTGGCTGATATGTTCCTTCGTGATTCTTTCTCCCTCCATTAAAAGAGGGATTCCTGGCGGATATGGAATAACAGCATCTCCGCTTAATAAGCCGTCCGCATCTTTAAAAGATACAACCTCTCTACTATACCCATTTAACTGATGATAGGATAGGGGGAGCATACTGATAGGGCTGGTGCCTGTATGTAAAAATAGAGGATTCAGCTCGTTTTTCCCAGTGTAAGTACTGTTTATAGCGGTAAACTCAAAATGAGGGACTATCTTGCTTGAGAGCGGCAAGACGAGCAAAACATTCTGCAGGTCTGCAAGCTCCGTATAGATGCCAGAGGCCTCTAAGTGACTCTGAAGCTCAAAACCGGACATTCCAATAGTTGACTTAATCGTAAGCTTAAGAGGATCAGTACTTGCGTTTCTGTCACTAGAATGAACAATCGAAAGCTCATCTATTTTCTTAATCCTATTTTTAAAAGAATTGATTGCAGATAAAATGGAATCAACTGCTTCTGCAGATCTTAAACCCTGTAAATAGTCTCTTGCCAAGTCCAACGAGGCCATAATTGGATAAGACGGACTGCTGCTCTGTAAAATGGATAAAAAGCGGCCTATACGGCCTGCATTTGCCAATGTGCTTTTCACATGCAAATACGAACCCATTGTCATTGCAGGCAGCGTTTTATGGGCAGATTGAACAACAACATCTGCACCAGCCTCCAATGCTGATTGCGGGAAAGGGTCCCCCAGTATAAAATGGGCCCCGTGCGCTTCATCCACCAAAACAGGGATGTTCTTTTCATGTGCAAGCTTTACTGCCCCATGGAGGTCACACGCAAGTCCGTAATAATTCGGACTCGTTAAAATTAAAGCTGATGCGTCCGGATATTCTTTTATCGCTTCAGCAATGGTTTCCTGCGTCACATAAGAAGGCACCCTCAGTTCTTCATCAAATTTCGGCGCCAGAAACACAGGACGAGCTCCCGCAAGTCTGATTCCATTAATGATGGATTTATGACTGTTCCGCTGGACTAAAACCGGCTTATCTTTCTCACAGCAAGCCATAATCATTGCAATATTTCCTGATGTTGAACCATTGACTAAAAAGAATGTTTTATCTGCCTTATATAGAGCTGCTGCAAGCTCCTGAGCCTCTGCAATCGGACCGCTTGGATCATGAAGATCATCCAGTCCCGTAATCTCAGTCGCATCTAACTTTAATATCTCTTCAAAATCCTCTATTGCTTCTTGAGAAAAAACCTGTCCATATTTATGCCCGGGTACATGAAACGAAACCGGGCGCTTCATCGCATGTTTTTTAAGAGCTGAATACAGCGGAGTCGCCATCTAAACAAAAACCGTCCTTTATGAGGTATTACCGCTATTATATCAGTTGAAGGTCAATAGAAAAAGCCGCCTGACCCGGCAGCTTAAGAATAGAGCGGCGGCGTTTTCACTCTCCGCAGTTTATCAATAAAATATTTATATTTAGGATCTTCTGTTTCGGTCTGAATCATATCAGTCTCACAATCTGTACAAACAAAGCTTGTATAGAGATGAATTCCCTTCACCTTTTCTGTATCACAGATAATACACGTTTCCCCAGCCGGTTTCTTTAAGTCTTCCGAATTCAATGCTCTCCACCTCCATACAAACAGTTTTGCCACAGATCAAAAGTTGTATACAAGATTTCGAATTATCTTACCCTCTCTAATTGTATGATGGTGTTAACAAATCGTGTATGTCTACAAAAAAATATCTGGGCTGAAAGCTTTATAAAGATGAAGGCAGCTAGAAAAGAGCCATTCCCAGACTTTTTTTGATGTAAGCTGGATCAATTTTTGAACTTTCGTCCTAATCCGCAGCTGCCCTTGACCATTCTCTCTTTTTCCATAAAAAAAAGAACAGCATCTCTGCTGTTCTTCTTTTATGCGTGCCTGGCAACGTCCTACTCTCACAGGGGGAAACCCCCAACTACCATCGGCGCTAAAGAGCTTAACTTCCGTGTTCGGCATGGGAACGGGTGTGACCTCTTTGCCATCATCACCAGACAATATGCAACTAGAAAGAGTTATTCTTTCAAAACTAGATAACGTTTGATAACAAGATTCACTTAAATGTTACACTTTATTAGACTGTGGTTAAGTCCTCGAACGATTAGTATCTGTCAGCTCCACACGTCACCGCGCTTCCACCTCAGACCTATCAACCTGATCATCTTTCAGGGTTCTTACTCACTTACGTGATGGGAAATCTCATCTTGAGGGGGGCTTCATGCTTAGATGCTTTCAGCACTTATCCCTTCCGCACATAGCTACCCAGCGATGCCTTTGGCAAGACAACTGGTACACCAGCGGTGCGTCCATCCCGGTCCTCTCGTACTAAGGACAGCTCCTCTCAAATTTCCTGCGCCCACGACGGATAGGGACCGAACTGTCTCACGACGTTCTGAACCCAGCTCGCGTACCGCTTTAATGGGCGAACAGCCCAACCCTTGGGACCGACTACAGCCCCAGGATGCGATGAGCCGACATCGAGGTGCCAAACCTCCCCGTCGATGTGGACTCTTGGGGGAGATAAGCCTGTTATCCCCGGGGTAGCTTTTATCCGTTGAGCGATGGCCCTTCCATGCGGAACCACCGGATCACTAAGCCCGACTTTCGTCCCTGCTCGACTTGTAGGTCTCGCAGTCAAGCTCCCTTGTGCCTTTACACTCTGCGAATGATTTCCAACCATTCTGAGGGAACCTTTGGGCGCCTCCGTTACATTTTAGGAGGCGACCGCCCCAGTCAAACTGCCCACCTGACACTGTCTCCCAGCCCGATCAGGGCTGTGGGTTAGAATTTCAATACAGCAAGGGTAGTATCCCACCAATGCCTCCACCGAAGCTGGCGCTCCGGTTTCCAAGGCTCCTACCTATCCTGTACAAGCTGTACCAAAATTCAATATCAGGCTACAGTAAAGCTCCACGGGGTCTTTCCGTCCTGTCGCGGGTAACCTGCATCTTCACAGGTACTATAATTTCACCGAGTCTCTCGTTGAGACAGTGCCCAGATCGTTACGCCTTTCGTGCGGGTCGGAACTTACCCGACAAGGAATTTCGCTACCTTAGGACCGTTATAGTTACGGCCGCCGTTTACTGGGGCTTCGGTTCAAAGCTTCGCTTGCGCTAACCTCTCCCCTTAACCTTCCAGCACCGGGCAGGCGTCAGCCCCTATACTTCGCCTTGCGGCTTCGCAGAGACCTGTGTTTTTGCTAAACAGTCGCCTGGGCCTATTCACTGCGGCTTTTCAGGGCTATGAACCCTAAAAAGCACCCCTTCTCCCGAAGTTACGGGGTCATTTTGCCGAGTTCCTTAACGAGAGTTCTCTCGCTCACCTTAGGATTCTCTCCTCGCCTACCTGTGTCGGTTTGCGGTACGGGCACCTCTCACCTCGCTAGAGGCTTTTCTTGGCAGTGTGGAATCAGGAACTTCGGTACTAAATTTCCCTCGCCATCACAGCTCAGCCTTATATGAGAAGCGGATTTGCCTACTTCTCAGCCTAACTGCTTGGACGCGCATATCCAACAGCGCGCTTGCCCTATCCTCCTGCGTCCCCCCATTGCTCAAATGGTGAGGAGGTGGTACAGGAATATCAACCTGTTGTCCATCGCCTACGCCTTTCGGCCTCGGCTTAGGTCCCGACTAACCCTGAGCGGACGAGCCTTCCTCAGGAAACCTTAGGCATTCGGTGGAGGGGATTCTCACCCCTCTTTCGCTACTCATACCGGCATTCTCACTTCTAAGCGCTCCACCAGTCCTTACGGTCTAGCTTCAACGCCCTTAGAACGCTCTCCTACCACTGTTCGTAAGAACAGTCCACAGCTTCGGTGATACGTTTAGCCCCGGTACATTTTCGGCGCAGAGTCACTCGACCAGTGAGCTATTACGCACTCTTTAAATGGTGGCTGCTTCTAAGCCAACATCCTGGTTGTCTAAGCAACTCCACATCCTTTTCCACTTAACGTATACTTTGGGACCTTAGCTGGTGGTCTGGGCTGTTTCCCTCTTGACTACGGATCTCATCACTCGCAGTCTGACTCCCAAGGAGCAAGTCTTTGGCATTCGGAGTTTGACTGAATTCGGTAACCCGATGAGGGCCCCTAGTCCAATCAGTGCTCTACCTCCAAGACTCTCATACTTGAGGCTAGCCCTAAAGCTATTTCGGAGAGAACCAGCTATCTCCAGGTTCGATTGGAATTTCTCCGCTACCCACACCTCATCCCCGCACTTTTCAACGTGCGTGGGTTCGGGCCTCCATTCAGTGTTACCTGAACTTCACCCTGGACATGGGTAGATCACCTGGTTTCGGGTCTACGACCACGTACTAAAACGCCCTATTCAGACTCGCTTTCGCTGCGGCTCCGTCTCATCAACTTAACCTTGCACGGGATCGTAACTCGCCGGTTCATTCTACAAAAGGCACGCCATCACCCATTAACGGGCTCTGACTACTTGTAAGCACACGGTTTCAGGATCTTTTCACTCCCCTTCCGGGGTGCTTTTCACCTTTCCCTCACGGTACTGGTTCACTATCGGTCACTAGGGAGTATTTAGCCTTGGGAGATGGTCCTCCCTGCTTCCGACGGGATTTCTCGTGTCCCGCCGTACTCAGGATCCACTCTGGAGGGAACGAAGTTTCGACTACAGGGTTTTTACCTTCTCTGACGGACCTTTCCAGGTCGCTTCATCTACCCCGTTCCTTTGTAACTCCGTATAGAGTGTCCTACAACCCCAAGAGGCAAGCCTCTTGGTTTGGGCTAATTCCGTTTCGCTCGCCGCTACTCGGGAAATCGCATTTGCTTTCTCTTCCTCCGGGTACTTAGATGTTTCAGTTCCCCGGGTCTGCCTTCAATATCCTATGTATTCAGATAAAGATACTGTTCCATTACGAACAGTGGGTTTCCCCATTCGGAAATCTCTGGATCAAAGCTTACTTACAGCTCCCCAAAGCATATCGGTGTTAGTCCCGTCCTTCATCGGCTCCTAGTGCCAAGGCATCCACCGTGCGCCCTTCATAACTTAACCTAAATGGTCAGCCGCATCTAAGATGCGTTTCACATTTCGTTGTTTGTTTAGACATAAATGTCTAGAAAATCACTAATTATGGTAAGCGTAAATCTCAGTGAATTACTTGTTATCAATTACGTTATCTAGTTTTCAAAGAACAACTTCTTGGTGGAGCCTAGCGGGATCGAACCGCTGACCTCCTGCGTGCAAGGCAGGCGCTCTCCCAGCTGAGCTAAGGCCCCATATGAATTTAAGAGATGGTGGGCCTAAATGGACTCGAACCATCGACCTCACGCTTATCAGGCGTGCGCTCTAACCAGCTGAGCTATAGGCCCATCTCATAAGAATGAATAAAAGAATGTTTGTGACGTACAAAAAAGTACGCGCAAATGTTTCTTCGCTTACTCTAAGGTAAACTCACTATTCATTTAGAGGGAACAAAGTTCTCTCAAAACTAAACAAAAACCAAAAGCGCCCTCATATATTCCTTAGAAAGGAGGTGATCCAGCCGCACCTTCCGATACGGCTACCTTGTTACGACTTCACCCCAATCATCTACCCCACCTTAGGCGGCTGGCTCCTTGCGGTTACCCCACCGACTTCGGGTGTTGCAAACTCTCGTGGTGTGACGGGCGGTGTGTACAAGGCCCGGGAACGTATTCACCGCGGCATGCTGATCCGCGATTACTAGCGATTCCAGCTTCATGCAGGCGAGTTGCAGCCTGCAATCCGAACTGAGAATGGTTTTATGGGATTGGCTAAACCTCGCGGTCTCGCAGCCCTTTGTACCATCCATTGTAGCACGTGTGTAGCCCAGGTCATAAGGGGCATGATGATTTGACGTCATCCCCACCTTCCTCCGGTTTGTCACCGGCAGTCACCTTAGAGTGCCCAACTGAATGCTGGCAACTAAGATCAAGGGTTGCGCTCGTTGCGGGACTTAACCCAACATCTCACGACACGAGCTGACGACAACCATGCACCACCTGTCACTTTGTCCCCCGAAGGGGAACCTTCTATCTCTAGAAGTGGCAAAGGATGTCAAGACCTGGTAAGGTTCTTCGCGTTGCTTCGAATTAAACCACATGCTCCACCGCTTGTGCGGGCCCCCGTCAATTCCTTTGAGTTTCAGTCTTGCGACCGTACTCCCCAGGCGGAGTGCTTAATGCGTTAGCTGCAGCACTAAAGGGCGGAAACCCTCTAACACTTAGCACTCATCGTTTACGGCGTGGACTACCAGGGTATCTAATCCTGTTCGCTCCCCACGCTTTCGCGCCTCAGCGTCAGTTACAGACCAGAGAGTCGCCTTCGCCACTGGTGTTCCTCCACATCTCTACGCATTTCACCGCTACACGTGGAATTCCACTCTCCTCTTCTGCACTCAAGTTTCCCAGTTTCCAATGACCCTCCCCGGTTGAGCCGGGGGCTTTCACATCAGACTTAAGAAACCGCCTGCGCGCGCTTTACGCCCAATAATTCCGGACAACGCTTGCCACCTACGTATTACCGCGGCTGCTGGCACGTAGTTAGCCGTGGCTTTCTGGTTAGGTACCGTCAAGGTGCGAGCAGTTACTCTCGCACTTGTTCTTCCCTAACAACAGAGTTTTACGATCCGAAAACCTTCATCACTCACGCGGCGTTGCTCCGTCAGACTTTCGTCCATTGCGGAAGATTCCCTACTGCTGCCTCCCGTAGGAGTCTGGGCCGTGTCTCAGTCCCAGTGTGGCCGATCACCCTCTCAGGTCGGCTACGCATCGTTGCCTTGGTGAGCCATTACCTCACCAACTAGCTAATGCGCCGCGGGCCCATCTGTAAGTGACAGCCGAAACCGTCTTTCCAACTTGAACCATGCGGTTCAAGATACTATCCGGTATTAGCTCCGGTTTCCCGGAGTTATCCCAGTCTTACAGGCAGGTTGCCCACGTGTTACTCACCCGTCCGCCGCTAACCTGCTGGAGCAAGCTCCAACAAGTCCGCTCGACTTGCATGTATTAGGCACGCCGCCAGCGTTCGTCCTGAGCCAGGATCAAACTCTCCGAAGAAAATTTGTGACTCATTTTGTTGCTGACTTCAAAAATTTAAAACGTTTGGTACGCTTTTGGTTTTGTTTAGTTTTCAAAGAACTTTTTTGTGCCGCGTTCTCTCGAAGCGACCCCTTTAATATATCATTTATCACTCTGTTTCGTCAACAACTTTTTTAAAAAGTTTTATGTAACGTCATCAGCGACGTTTATTAATATACCACCCCATCTAAAGGGTGTCAACAAAAAAATTAGAACAAGCGAAACAATCCGCCTGTTCTAAGTTAAGATCACCATTTTTATAATGATTAATGCAGCAACACCCGGCAAACCAAGCAATCCAGAAATACCCGCAGTCGTCAGATTAATGGGGATGTGCAGCCCTATGCTTGTACCAAATGCATTAATGAAGAATAAAAATAATGCACCTATCACAACTTTCACAAGCACTTGACCTGCCCAGCGCATGGATCTGAGCGGTGCGCCCGCAACAAGCAGCAGGATGATGATTCCTCCGAGAATGGAAAAAACGTAGACGGGTTCCATTCCACCACTCACTTTCATTATTACTTTCTAAATATCTATGAAAGCCTGGTGAAAATAGAACAAGCTATTTCTTGCCGATTGTAATATTTCTTTTTTTTGCTTCTCTTAATAAGAAGAAGTATTTAGATTGAGCAACTTTTAATGCATACAGTATTTCAGGAGATGGCTCCACACTTTTATCAACAAGCTGTTTTTGGCGATTCCAATCATCTTTCATATAAATGAGATCATCCACCAGCAGCTGATCATATTCTTTTCTGAGCCAGCCTTTTCTGCGAAAAAACAATGAAACTTCCCCTCTCCGGCCATCCCGATATTAAAGCTCGCGTCTGCCTTCCAGAGCTTTTGATAAAGTTACTTCATCCGCATATTCCAGATCCCCGCCTACAGGAAGGCCATGTGCTATCCGCGTCATTTTAATTCCTGTCGGCTTTAAAAGCCTGGAGATATACATAGCTGTTGCTTCACCCTCAATGTTAGGATTGGTAGCAAGTATGATTTCCTGCACCGTATCGTCCTGAAGTCTTTTCAGCAGTTCAGGAATCTTGATATCCTCAGGTCCGATGCCGTCCATTGGAGAGATTGCACCTTGAAGCACATGATACAGTCCAGAGTATTCTTTCATTTTTTCCATTGCGATGACGTCTTTTGGATCCTGAACGACACAAATGACGGTTTTATCTCTTCTTTGGTCTTCACAGATATAACAGGGATCCTGATCTGTAATATGGCCGCACACAGAACAGTACGTGAGATTTCTTTTGGCATTGACCAAAGCCTTTGCAAAATCCAGTACAACATCTTCTTTCATATTCAGTACAAAAAAAGCCAGACGAACGGCCGTCTTCGGGCCAATTCCTGGCAGTTTCATAAAGCTGTCAATCAGCTTTGATATCGGTTCAGGATAATGCATTCCATTCCTCCTAGAACATGCCTGGCAAGTTCATGCCTTTTGTAAATTTGCCCATTGTATCGTTTGTGAGCTCATCCATTTTCTTCAGAGCATCATTTGTAGCAGCAAGAACTAAATCTTGAAGCATATCGATATCTTCCGGATCTACAACTTCCTCTTTAATGTTTACATCGATGACTTCTTTGTTTCCATTAATCGTAACAGTGACCATTCCGCCGCCAGCTGTTCCTTCGATTGTTTTTTCAGCCAGTTCTTCTTGCGCTTTGGCCATATCTTTCTGCATTTTTTGCATTTGTTTCATCATTTTTTGCATGTTGCCCATTCCGCCACGGTTCATAATAAATCTCCTCCAATATTAATCTTTTATTTCAATGAGATCTGTACCCACTAGTTTTTTTGCTTCAGCTATGAGCGGATCCTCGTCTTCATCATGGGAATCGCCGTCCTCATTCTGACGCTGATCACGTATGTAATCTTCTCTTATTTTACCCCATTCTTGTTCTGGAACGCCAACCATTTCCATGTTTCGTCCCGTTAATTCCAAAAGAATGGCTTCCATATTGCTGCGGACCTGATTGTTGTTGTCCGCTACCATTTTACAATGGATTTCATATTTAAACTTTAACACAAATGCCGTTTCTGATGCAGCTACAGGTTCACTGTCTGTCAGAAGGGCTGCATGTGATACCTTGTTTTGTCTGCGCAAATAATCAAGCAGCTCTCCCCAGCGGCTCTTTATAGCTGCCAGGTTTTGTTTAGTAGCATCTTTCAGAATTTCCTGAATCCTGCCTGCCGGCACTTTGTACCCGCTCCGGACAGCTTTAGGGGCCTTTTGTTCACTTTGCGTGGCTTGCTGTCCGCTGATTGTGATTCCCTGTTTTTTAAGAAGCTCTAATTCATTTGCAAGTTTCTTTACTGTTGCTTCAAGCTCAGTATGATTTTCACTTCCGCCAGGCTGAACAGCTTTTGCCTCATGCTCGGAAAGCTTAACAATTGCCACCTCAAGGAAAATACGGGGATGATTTGTCCATTTCATTTCCTGCTGGCTTTTGTTCAGCACATCAATTGCATGGTAGATGGTACCGGAAGGCATCTGTTTAGATAATTCAACAAACTGTTCATCAACTGTAACCCGCTCTAAAACTTCCTCAAGCTGCGGCGCTGTTTGATACAGCAGCAGATCCCGGTAGTAGTAGATAAAATCTTCTACAAGTTTAGATGCATCCTTTCCCTGATTCATCAGTTCATCTAAAGCCTGCAGAGCACCAGATACATTTTTATTGAACATGGCATGAATTAATTCGCCTATCATCGCCTGTGAGACCGAGCCTGTTATGAGCAGCGCATCGTCTAATGTCACGGTTTCATCACTGAAGGAAATCGCCTGATCAAGCAAACTCAAGGCATCACGCATTCCTCCGTCCGCTGCACTGGCTATGACCTGGAGGGCAGCAGTTTCAGCTTCTATTTCCTGATCTTTAATGATTTCCTGCATTCTCCCGACAATTGCAGCCGCTGTAATTCGTTTGAAATCGAATCTCTGACACCTGGAGATAATGGTCAGCGGGATTTTGTGGGGTTCTGTCGTGGCTAATATAAAGATGACATGCTTAGGCGGTTCTTCAAGCGTTTTTAACAAGGCATTGAAAGCTCCAATTGAGAGCATGTGCACTTCATCAACGATATAAACCTTATATTTCACCGAAGACGGTGCATATTTTACTTTATCGCGTATATCCCGTATTTCATCTACTCCGTTATTTGAAGCAGCATCTATTTCAATCACATCGGAGATGGAACCATCCGTGATGCCAAGGCAGGCAGAACATTCATTGCACGGTTCCGCAACCGGAGCTTTTTCGCAATTGACTGTTTTCGCAAAAATCTTGGCCGCACTCGTTTTTCCTGTTCCTCTTGGTCCGGAAAAAAGATAGGCATGCGAGAATTTTTCTTGCAGCAGGGCATTTTGAAGCGTTCTTGTAATATGTTCTTGACCTACGACATCATGAAATTGCTGCGGCCGCCAAACACGGTATAAAGCCTGGTAACTCACATAACGCCCTCCTTCAAATTCATCTCTTCTATTATACCTTATGGAATTAGTATTTTACAAAGGGGACAACACAGAAAAGCGGAATCGCCCGTTTAGCTCCGACAGACAGATAAGGATCAGCCAGTGAAGGCGCTTTTTGCCTTTGCTGGATGAGCCGTTCTGGCCGAGGAGTTGGGCGATGGAGCTGGACAACAAGAAAAGCGGAACCGACTGGTCAGGCCCGACAGACAGATAAGAATTCACCCGAAAAATCCGGGTTTGACTTTTTGGGTGAATTTGTTCTGGCCGAGGGACTAGGAGGTGGAGCTAGACAACACCGAAAAGCGGAATCGCCCGTTTAGCTCCGACAGACAGATAAGGATCAGCCAGTGAAGGCGCTTTTTGCCAATGCTTGCTGATCCGTTCTGGCCGAGGGGCTAGGAGGTGGAGCTAGACAACAAAGTGCAAAATACTTTCTTATCTTTACAAAATAAAAAACCCACCCTGCAAGAGGATGGGTTGTTCATTATAAATTAAACTGCCGTGCACCTTCCGTCGATTAGTGTCCATAAGCGTTACTTAAGCAGTTAGCTCGGCCCAGGCAACCCTGCGGCACATGAGAGATTCCACTTAATGCTGCTTCCTTCCGGACCTGACATGGTTCATGGATTCCCATTGCGCAGGACCCAGACGTCAACACCACTTACTTAAGGCAGGCCCTACAGACAGCTAACCTCGGGAAAGGGATTCGGCCTCGCTAGAGCGGATTGCGAGTACAGGGCACCGCTACCTCCCCGCTTAGCACGGCAAAATTGATACCTGATTAAGGTGCGCCGTTTAGTACGACGCATAACCTAGTATATAGTCTTTTAGAGAAAAATGCAATATCCAGCTACTGTAAATTTTTTGAAGCAGCCTTTTCAGCTTTTTTCTTTTTTCTTAAATCCCTGAAGAAATCGCTGAGCATATTGCCGCATTCATCTTCAAGGACCCCTTTGGTCACTTCAACCTGGTGATTAAATCTTTTTTCATCCAGAAGATTCATAAGGGTTCCCGCACATCCGGCTTTCGGATCTCGCAGCGCCGTAAACCACTCTTTTCACTCTCGAAAGAACAATTGCCCCCGCGCACATCGGACAAGGCTCAAGGGTTACGTAAAGCGTCGAATCCTCAAGTCTCCACGTACCCGTTGAGGCGCACGCCTGATCAATCGCAATCATTTCCGCATGGGCAATCGACCTTTGCTCACTTTCTCTCAGATTATAGCCGGATCCTACGATTTCATCGTTATGTACGATGACCGCACCGATTGGCACTTCGCCGATTGCCTTTGCTTTTAATGCTTCTTTTATTGCAAGCTCCATGTATACCGTGTCCTTATCCATCATGTACTCCTTATAGATTTATTCATTATGGCACAAGCTAATCTCTGTAAAGGAGAGATGACGCCTTGGATAAAAAAGAGACCTGTGCCCTGCTCATTATAGATATGATAAATAATTTTAAGTTTAAGCATGGTGAAGTGCTGGCTGATGAAGCCAAACAAGTTTCTGAAAATATTTTTTCGTTAAAAAAGAAAATGCAGGCGAAAAAATGTCCAATCATTTATATAAATGATCATTATAAGTTATGGCAGGCTGATTTTCAAAAGATTTCTGAAAAGTGCACAAATGAATTGAGCAGACCCATCATCGAACAGCTCTATCCGGATGATACGGACTTTTTCTTAATCAAGCCCATGCATTCAGCCTTTTATGGAACTGCCTTAAACATGCTTCTCGACAACCTGGAAGTGGATCATCTTATTTTGACCGGGATAGCCGGAAATATCTGTGTTCTTTTTTCAGCCAATGATGCCTATATGCGGGGATATAAACTGTCCGTTCCGTCTGACTGCATTGCTTCAAATGACAAACAAGATAATGAATATGCTCTGCGCATGATGAAAAATGTCCTTCAGGCAGATATAGGCGATTCCCGCCAAATAAAAATATAACATGCTGACGCTCGTTCCTTCATAAGATGTAACAGAGAGATTATGACGAATGAGTGAGGGGAATCAATATGCAGATACATATTGTCCGGGAAGGACAAACTTTATATGGGATAGCCCAAGCTTACAGCACGACCGCTGAAGAGATTATCCGGACAAATGAAATACCAAATCCAGGCCAGCTTGTCATCGGGCAGACAATCGTCATTCCTATAAAAGGACGTTTTTACTGGGTGCAGCCAGGAGATACATTGTGGTCAATCAGCAGGAGATACGGTTCAACTCCAAAGGAATTATCTGAAGTCAACCAAATCTCGATCAACAGTCCGCTTCAAATAGGGTTCAGGCTTTATATTCCCGACCGCCCTAAACAAAAAGCAGAATTCAACGCTTATATTGAACCATCCGGAAATCAGGTAAGTCCTGAACTGGAAGAAAGCGCCCGGGAAGCAGCACCCTATTTAACCTACCTCGGACCGTTCAGCTTCCGCATTCAAAAGGATGGCACTCTAAAAGAGCCGCTCTTAAATGACTTTGCTAATATCGCCAAAAACAATAGAGTCACGTTAATGATGATCGTGACGAATTTAGATGATGAGGGTTTCAGCGACGAAATAGGACGAATCGTTCTTAATAATCAGGATGTCCAGAATAAGCTTCTCAATAACATCGTCGAAACCGCTAAGAAATACGGCTTCCGCGATATCCATTTCGATATGGAATATTTAAGGCCAGTAGACAGAGAAGCCTATAACCGTTTTTTAAGAAAAGCAAAAGCCCGCTTTAAGAAAGAAGGCTGGCTCATTTCTACGGCACTGGCTCCTAAAACAAGTGCAGATCAAAAAGGAAAATGGTACGAAGCGCATGATTATAAAGCACACGGCGAAATTGTCGATTTTGTAGTAGTGATGACCTACGAATGGGGCTATAGCGGCGGACCGCCAATGGCTGTCTCCCCGATCGGACCGGTTCGGGATGTCCTTGAGTACACCCTGACTGAAATACCGGCAAATAAAATCATGATGGGCCAGAATTTATACGGATACGACTGGACCTTGCCGTTTAAGCCTGGGGGAGAATTTGCAAAAGCCATCAGCCCCCAGCAGGCCATCCGTTTGGCAAGTCAGTATAATGTCCCCATTCAATATGATATGAAAGCACAGGCTCCTCACTTCAACTATCGCGATAAGGAAGGAAGAGAGCATGAAGTCTGGTTTGAGGATGCCCGTTCCATACAGGCTAAATTTGATTTAATGAAAGAATTAAAGCTGAGAGGAATGAGCTATTGGAAACTCGGGCTCTCATTCCCGCAAAACTGGTTATTGATTGCAGATAACTTCGACGTTGTAAAAACACCAACTTAAAAAGCAGCCTGATCCGGCTGCTTTTTTTATTATGGCTGTCATCACATAAATTGTTGTTTAGGTGATAAATGTTGTCCGTTCCTTCCGCTACAATCCACTTAAGGTTTTAATCATTTATTCTAAAAGCAACAAAGTTTACGAAAAAAGCCTTTATTTTTCAACCCATGTATACATGTAATCGGCATCTTCTATCTCTTTAGCCTGTTTGACGATTTTAAGCGGACGGAACGTATCAATCATCACTGCAAGCTCAAGTGTTTCTTTTTTCCCGATGCTTGCTTCCGTTTTTCCCGGATGAGGACCATGCGGTATTCCGCTCGGATGAAGCGTGATGGACCCCTGTTTGATCCCTTTTCGGCTCATAAAATTTCCTTCTACATAATAAAGCAGTTCATCGCTGTTGACATTACTGTGATAGTAAGGTGCCGGAATTGATTCAGGATGATAATCGTACATTCTCGGAACGAAGGAGCAGACAACGAAATTGTGGCCTTCAAATGTTTGATGGACAGGCGGCGGCTGATGAATCCGTCCTGTAATCGGTTCAAAATCCTCGATATTAAAAGCCCACGGATACAAGTAGCCGTCCCACCCCGCTACATCAAAAGGATGGTGGTTAAAGGTATGCTTATGCATATAGCCCCTGGATTTCGTCAGCACTTCAAACTCGCCTCTTGCTTCAAACGTCAGCAGCTGTTCCGGTCCCCGAAAATCTCTTTCGCAAAACGGACTATTCTCTAAAAGCTGGCCGTATTCATTCCGGTATCGTTTAGGAGTTGTAATCTGGCTGAACGATTCGATAAAAAGGAACTTTGTTTCCGCTTCAGGAACAACACGATAGATCGTGCCGATTGGGATGTTAATGTAATCTCCCGGACGATAAGTGATGACGCCAAACATCGTCTCAATCGTTCCATTCCCAAAATGAACAAAAAGCAATTCATCTCCATCACCATTCCGGTAATAGGATTCCATCGGTTTTTCTGCAAGAACTGTGCCTATTAAGAGATCGTCATTTCCAAGGATATACTCTCTAGCCTCAAAAGCATCCCCCTTAGATTGCAGGGCGTCTGTAAAGAAATGCCTGTGCTTCAAGGAATCCATCTGTTCATATTCAGGGAGATAGGAATGAAGAAGCTCTGATTTCGCAACCTCTGTAGGCATGTAGTGATGATACAGAATGGATTGTGTGCCTGAAAACCCCTTCGTCCCCATAACCTGCTCCCGGTAAAGGCTACCGTCTTCTTTTTTAAATATCGTATGTCTCTTATGCGGGATTTTGCCTAACGCGCGATAATACATGCTCTCACCTGCTTTTAGCTGCAATTTTATTTTTCAGCGAGCCCAGACCTTCTATTGTTAATTCAATCTCATCTCCCGGTCTTAAATATCGATGCACTTCTTCCCCAACCTCTAGAATACACCCGGTTCCAACGGTCCCTGAGCCAATCACTTCCCCTGGATATAAGGTGACACCTGCAGAAGCCCGTTCAATCATTTGAGCAAATGAATAATAGATATCTTTTAAATTCCCTTTTGATATCACGTTTCCATTAACAGCCGCTTTCATCGTCAAATCATACCGATCTCCTGTCTGATGTGGATGAAGTTCCTGTTTTGACACAAGGTATGGTCCAAGCGAGGTCGCGAAATCCTTTCCTTTCGCAGGACCAAGACCTACTTTCATTTCTTCTCTTTGAAGATCACGCGCACTCCAGTCATTCATGATGCAGTACCCAAAAATGTACGCGTCTGCTTCACTTGCCGGGATGTCACGCCCTTCCTTTCCAATAACACAGGCAATCTCAAGTTCATAATCAAGAGCCCTGCAGCCCGGAGGCACTTCAATCCTTTCATCTGGCCCCTTCACTGCCAGGTGATTTGTAAAATAAAACACCGGAAATTGATACCACTCTGGAATGACATCAAGCCCTCTTTTCCGGCGGGCGGTTTTCACATGGTCTTCAAATGCATAAAAATCGCGAATGCTCACAGGCCTTGGAATAGGCGCGGACAGCTTCACCTCTGAAAGCCTGTAAACTCCCTGTTCCTCCTCTTTAAACGGATTCATGGCATGAATAGATGGCAGATATCGTTCATGCTCTGCTAAAAATTCTTGAATCGATTGTGGCAGGAAACCCCGGCTGACAGCATGCATATCAATAACCAGATCATCTCCCTGAAGCCATCCCGCTGCCTGTCTGCCGGACGCGGTTTGAAAAGTCACAAACTTCATTTAGATTTCACCTTCTTATAATCTCAAACGTATCTGTCATTGGTTTTGTATACATGTGTCCGGCAAGACGCCCGATCGGCTTTAAGTGACTAGTAATAATTTTCCCTTCATAGAAAAGAGCATCATCGACATGGATATGCTTCACCTTGCCAATGACAAGACTGCCTGATCCCGCTTTCTCTCCAAAATGCAAGACTTCATGCAGCTCGCATTCCAGGTGAACCAGGCTTTCTTTTACGCGAGGAGGGGCAACTGCCTTGCTTTTTGCCTTCGTCAGCCCGCTTTGAACAAATTCATCCACTTCCGGTTCAAAATCTCCTGCGCAGCAATTCATTTGTTCTGCTATCTGCTCGCTCACAATATTGATGACAAATTCCTTCGTTTTTTCAATATTGATGAGAGTATCTTTTTTAGATCCATCTGTCCCTTTTCTCATAGGAGAGAAGCAAACCATCATCGGTTCTGCTGAGATCGCGGTAAAAAAACTGAACGGAGCCAAGTTTGCCGCTCCTTTTTCATCAATAGTCGACACGAACGCGATAGGCCTTGGCAAGATCGAGCCAATCATTAATTTATAGGCGTCTTTCCAGTGAAGCGACTCGGGCATGACATCCATCTTTATCACCTTGCTTTCAGGAGGATTAAGTGTTTATAAATTACCGCGTCGCTCCTGCTCCCGCTCGATTGATTCAAAAAGCGCTTTAAAGTTGCCGTCCCCGAAACCTTTCGCTCCTTTTCTCTGAATCACTTCTATAAAGACTGTCGGACGGTCGACAATCGGCTTGGTGAAAATCTGCAGCAAATACCCTTCATCGTCACGGTCTACTAAAATATTTAGTTCTTTCAGCTTATCAATCTCTTCATCAATGTCTCCGACACGTTCGCTGAGGGTTTCATAATAAGTCTCAGGCGTATTCAGGAATTCCACACCATTTTTCTTTAAAATAGCAACTGTAGATACAATATCTTCTGTTAATATCGCAAGATGCTGTACACCTGGTCCTTTAAAGAACTCAAGGTACTCCTGAATTTGTGATTTGCGTTTTCCCTCTGCAGGCTCATTAATAGGAAATTTAATCCGCCCTCCATTATGCATAACCTTCGACATAAGAGATGAATATTCTGTGCTGATATCTGAATCTGTAAAATGGCGCATTTCTTTAAAGCCCATTACTTTTTCATAATAAGAAACCCATTCCTGCATACTCTCTACATTTCCGACAACATGGTCGACTCCGATGATTCCTGCTTCTGTATAAGGAATCTTCATTTCAGCCGCTTCAAACCCCGGCATAAATGCACCCTTGTATTCTTTTCTCTCTATTAAAGAATGAATGGTGTCTCCGTATGTACCAATTACGGCTTTTTTAACGGATCCTTGTTCATCCTTCAGCTCAAATGGCGGTGTAATCGCAATAGCTCCTCTAGATACAGCTTCATTGTAAGCCTTTTCAACATTATCCACGACTAAAGCAATGTCTCTGACACCGTCCCCATGCTTCTTGACGAATTCAGCTACGCGTGAGGTATCATTTAAAGAGCCTGTAATAACTAAGCGTACTTTCTGCTGCTGCAGCACATAGGATACAGTTTCCCTGTTCCCTGTCTCAAGTCCTGAATAGGCGACGATTTTAAAACCGAAGGCTGTACAGAAATAGTGAGCCGACTGCTTGGCATTGCCTGAATACATTTCCAGATAATCAACATCTTTCACCGGAAAAAAATCTTCAACCTGACTGTCCATCGCTGCTGTTTCCTCACGCATATAAACCCCTCCATTTTATGAATATTATTACTATTCCGAATACATCATACGGAAAAAGAAGAGATGGAAGCAAGAGTGCTGAGTAAAGCTATAACGCTTTTCTGCAATGATGCAAACCCTAGTGCATCCGCATAAAACCCGTGCAGCTATGAGAGGATAATTGGAAACTTTTCTTTTTTGTAAAAAGCTTACTCTTTTCATATTGTCACTGTGATACAATAAAATTTGTCTGTTTTGATAGATTTTTTTGCGTAGGAGGACCCGTGATGAATGGTATACCGTTTATTACCGTGGAAGGACCGATCGGTGTTGGGAAAACTTCGCTTGCACGAGCGATAGCAGAACACTATCAATTTCATTTGCTGAAAGAGATTGTGGATGAGAATCCGTTTCTCGGCAAATTTTATGAAAACATTGAAGAGTGGAGTTTCCAGACAGAAATGTTCTTCCTGTGTAATCGATATAAACAGCTTGAAGATATTGCACAGTTATTTTTGAAAAAGAGTCAGCCTGTTGTGGCAGATTATCATATTTATAAAAATCTTATTTTCGCAAAGCGCACTCTTAAAAATGAACAATACGATAAATACCTTGATATTTATTCGATTTTAACAAGCGACATGCCAAAGCCGAACTTGATCATTTACTTGAATGCAAGTCTTGATACATTGCTTAACCGCATTGATATGCGCGGAAGGGAGATCGAGAAAAAGATCGATCCCGGCTATTTAAAGCAGTTATCGGAGGATTACGAAGTGGCTATGTCACAATGGGAAAAAGAACACCCATCCATCCCCGTACTGAGATTCAGCGGAGATGAGCTTGATTTTGTACAAAACGAAAAAGATTTAACCTATATATTTAAACGCCTGGATGAATCTTTACATGAAGGAGTTACCAGTAAATGAACTTGAGAGAGAAATACAGCATTCCCCACAACGCCGTTATTACCATTGCGGGAACAGTCGGTGTAGGAAAATCAACGATGACAAATGCCCTTGCAAATGCACTTAATTTCCGCACTTCATTTGAAAAAGTAGATACAAACCCTTATCTTGATAAATTTTATGCGGATTTTGAAAGATGGAGCTTTCATCTGCAAATCTATTTCCTTGCTGAAAGATTCAAAGAGCAAAAGCGGATTTTTGAATACGGCGGAGGCTTTATCCAAGATCGTTCAATATACGAAGACACTGGCATTTTTGCCAAAATGCATTATGAAAAAGGCACGATGACAGAAGTCGATTATGAAACATACACGAATTTATTCGATGCGATGGTCATGACACCATATTTCCCTCATCCTGATCTTTTGATTTATTTAGAAGGCAGCCTTGAGGATATTTTATCCCGCATCAAAGAACGCGGACGTCCGATGGAACAGCAGACTCCAATTGCATATTGGGAAGAGATGCACCGCCGCTATGAGGATTGGATCAATAATTTTAATGCATGCCCTGTTTTGCGCCTGAACATAAACGATTATGACATTATGGCAAACGAAGGATCAATTGAACCGATTGTCGAGCGTGTCGGGCATTTTATAGAGCAGACAAGATTACTTAAAAAATAACCGGTTTTACTCCGGTTATTTTTTTTGCAGTTATTTTTATATTAAGTAAAAAATCCATACAAAAAACCTGCAGCAATGTATGCTGCAGGTTTTATCAATCTCCAATACTTATGCGCTAAACATTGGATTTTATATGTAAGATGGAGGAGGTAGAGGGATTCGAACCCCCGCGGGATTTGACTCCCCTGTCGGTTTTCAAGACCGATCCCTTCAGCCGGACTTGGGTATACCTCCCTGCTGACAAGAATTAATATAACATATTGATTTTGGGCTTGTCAACGATTCTAAAAAACTTTTTCAAAAAAATTTAAGGAAGGGCCAAAACGGATTTTAGCCCCTTCTTGAATGGTTATTATTATCGTGAAATGACTTCTCTATTCCCCATATATGGACGCAATACTTCAGGAATAACAACAGTTCCATCCTCCTTCTGATAATTCTCGAGGATGGCGGCAACTGTTCTGCCAATCGCAAGACCAGATCCGTTCAGTGTATGAACAAATTCAGGTTTTCCTTTAGGCTCACGTCTGAAACGGATTCCTGCGCGACGCGCCTGGAAGGCTTCAAAATTACTGCAAGATGAAATTTCGCGGTATGTTTCCTGGCTCGGTATCCATACTTCAATGTCATATTTCTTTGCAGCCGTAAATCCAAGATCTGCTGTACACATTCTAAGCACACGATAAGGCAGACCCAAAAGCTGAAGAACTTTCTCTGCATGTCCTGTCAGTTTTTCAAGCTCATCATAAGAATCTTCAGGTTTAACAAATTTCACAAGCTCTACTTTATTAAACTGATGCTGACGGATTAATCCTCTAGTATCTCTGCCTGCAGAGCCAGCCTCAGAACGGAAGCAAGAGCTGTAAGCCGCATAATTGACCGGAAGCTGATCGATAGAGAGAATCTCTTCACGGTGCATGTTGGTTACAGGCACTTCAGCTGTAGGAATTAAAAAGTAATCTTCGCCCGCAATTTTAAATGCATCTTCTTCAAATTTAGGCAGCTGGCCTGTTCCAGTCATGCTGTCACGATTTACGATATAAGGAGGCAGCACTTCTGTATAGCCGTGTTCATCGATATGCAAATCAAGCATAAAACTGATCAGCGCACGCTCGAGACGTGCACCTAAGCCGCGGTAGAAAACAAAACGGCTGCCGGTTACTTTACCCGCACGTTCAAAATCTAAGATCCCAAGGTGATCGGCAACATCCCAGTGAGGTTTTGGTTCAAATGAGAATGCAGGGACTCCTCCCCATTCACGGTGAAGAATATTATCGTCTTCCGTTTCGCCTACAGGCACACTTTCATGCGGAATATTTGGAATAGACAGCATTAACGTTTCAAGCTCTGCTTCAACCCGGCGAAGCTCATCGTCCATTTCTTTCACGCGGTCGCCAACTTCACGCATTTCCTTGATTAAATGATCGGCATCTTGTTTTTCACGCTTTAAAACAGCAATTTGCCCTGAAACTTCATTTCGCTTGCTTTTAAAAACTTCTACTTTTGAAATCAGTTCACGGCGTTTTTGATCAAGCTCCTCGAACTTGCTGAAGTCCCCTAAATCCTCTCCGCGATGAGACAGCTTTTCTTTTACTTCTTCAAAGTTAGCGCGCAAATATTTAATATCCAGCATGACAAAACTCCTTTTAATGTTTTTTTGCAAATAAAAAACTCCCGTCCCCTGGTAAAGGGACGGAAGTTATATCCGCGTTGCCACCCTAATTGAAGGCAGATTGCCTTCCTCTTAAGCAGGATAACGGCCTGTACCGGAAATGTCTACTCTCCGAAGATTTCAACATCTCATTCAAGGATGGATTCACAAGGATCTAACACCGATTTTCACCAGCCACCGGCTCTCTAAGAAAGAAGCACTTGCTACTATTTCCTGTCGTCATGTTTTTCATGTTCAATTAAGTAATTCATAATTTACTACAAGTTTGATACGGTTGCAAGGTTTTTATACACTTAATTTCGCTTTTGTATTTTTAACCATGCGCACAAACATCCCAGTCATCCGGTGATCATCTGTTAATTCAGGATGAAACGAACAGCCCAGGAACTGTCCTTGACGTGCTGCAACGATTCTTCCGTTATGTTTAGACAGAATTTCCACGTCTTCTCCAACTTCGACAATATGAGGAGCCCTGATAAACACACCAACGAAATCTTCAGCAACATCCGTAATATTCAGTTCTGCTTCAAAGCTTTCACGCTGACGCCCAAATGAGTTTCTCTCAACGGTAACATCCATTACTCCAAGATGTCCTTCGCTGTAACCCACAATGTTTTTAGCAAGAAGAATTAAGCCTGCACAGGTTCCAAACATCGGCTTTCCCTGCTCAGCGAAAGCTTTCAGCGGACCCATGAACTCATATTTATCAATCAGGCGTCGCATCGTTGTGCTCTCTCCGCCTGGCATAATAAGACCGTCCAATTCATCAAGCTGCTCAGGACGCTTAACAACGACTCCTTCAGCACCGCTTGCCTCTATTGATCGGATATGTTCTCTTACAGCACCTTGAAGGCCTAATACACCAATTTTAAGCATTGTATTCTACTCCTTTATCATTACCAGCCGCGCTCTTGCATTCTGTTCTCAGGAAGCAAAGTTGAGATCTCAATGCCTTTCATTGCTGTTCCAAGTCCCTTTGAAAGACTTGCAATCAATTCATAGTCCTGATAGTGAGTTGTTGCTTCAACGATCGCACGGGCAAATTTTGCAGGGTTTTCTGATTTGAAGATACCTGAACCTACGAATACACCGTCTGCTCCTAATTGCATCATTAGAGCAGCATCTGCCGGAGTTGCAATTCCGCCTGCTGCAAAGTTTACAACCGGAAGGCGTCCCTCATGCTTGATTTGAAGAAGAAGCTCATAAGGCGCGCCTAACAGCTTCGCTTCTGTCATTAATTCATCCGTGCTCATTCCAATGATTCTGCGAACTTGGCCATTTACTTTACGCATGTGGCGAACAGCCTCAACGATATTTCCTGTACCAGGCTCGCCTTTTGTGCGAAGCATAGAAGCTCCCTCAGCAATACGTCTAGTAGCTTCACCTAAATCACGGCATCCGCAAACAAATGGAACTGTATAATCACGTTTATTTAAATGATACTCTTCATCAGCAGGAGTCAATACTTCACTTTCATCAATGTAATCGACACCCATCGCTTCTAATATGCGAGCTTCCACGATGTGGCCAATACGTGCTTTTGCCATAACTGGAACCGTTACAGCTTTCATCACTTCTTCAACAATTGTAGGATCTGCCATACGGGCAACTCCGCCTGCAGCACGAATGTCAGCAGGAACGCGCTCAAGTGCCATTACAGCAACTGCTCCAGCTTCCTCAGCGATCTTTGCTTGCTCTGCATTGACTACGTCCATAATGACGCCGCCTTTTTGCATTTCTGCCATTCCGCGTTTTACACGATCTGTACCTGTGTTATTCATTCTATATCCCCCTCATATTATGTAAAATTTCATTTTGCACATATAGCTTATTCTATCCTAAGTTATTAAAAAATCCTATCAAAATTAAAGGGATTATTAAAACAATTCGCACAAAGAAAAGCGGAGCCGACTGTTTAGCCCCGACAGACAGATAAGAATCCGGCAGTGAAGGCGCTTTTTGCCTTTGCTGACGGATTTGTTCTGACTGAGGGGTTAGGAGGCGGAGCTAGACAATGAGAAAAGTGGAACCGCCCGTTTAGCTCCGACAGACAGATAAGAATCCGGCAGTGAAGGCGCTTTTTGCCTTTGCTGACGGATTTGTTCTGGCCGAGGAGTTGGGCGGTAGAGCTAGACAATAAGAAAAGCGGAACCTCCCGTTTCGCACCTAATATATCAAAATATGAAAAAAGACTTACTCATATTGAGTAAGTCTTCTTTCAATTAAAACCAGCCTGTCACAGTGTCTGTCACCGTTCCCCAAAGACCGCCGAAGAATCCGCCGATTCCTCTCATGGATAAAACAAACCAATTGGCTTTTTCAACACCGCTTTTTGTGACGATATCAACATTAGCATCGCTTTTTTCTTCTAAGAAGCCCAGATTTTGGCCTTTACCTTTGTACTTTACTGTCATATAGCCGATTTTTTCGCCTTTTTTGACAGGAGCCTGTACTTCATTGTCTGCATTGACCTTCTTTTGATCAAAGACGTAGTTTGGCTCATATGATTCTTTTTCACCGTTCTTAACAACAAGGTTAAGAGGCTCTTTTGTTGCTACAGCTACTTCTTTTTCTTTTCCTTTCACAACGGAGAGGTCAGATTTATTTTTGATTTGATAGTTTTCAGGATAAACTTCTTCCATCTTGAAATTGTTATATGCATAATCGATCATTTTTTTCGTTTCTTTAAAACGAGGAGTATGAAGGCTGCCGTCATCACTTGCAGCGTTTAAGACGACAGTAATAACGCGCATGCCGTTTCGTTCAGCAGTTGCTGTAAAAGAAGAACCTGCTGATTTAGTAGAACCTGTTTTTAAACCGTCTACACCTTCTGTTTCAAATAACAAGCCTTTAAGCATCCAGTTCCAGTTATCCATTTTGATAGCATCTTCTGTGCCTTCTCTGAATATTTTTCTTGGAGTACTTGCTGTCTCTAATACTTCTGGATAATCATTTATTAATTTTTGAGAAAGCAGCGCCATATCGCGTGCTGACATTTTATTCTCGGCATCTGCTGTCGTGCCATCAGGATGCATTCCTGCTAGATCTCCATTTTCTAAACCTGTTGAGTTTACAAATTCGAAGTTTTTAAGACCAAGCTCTTTAGCTTTTTCATTCATTAATTTCACGAAATTAGACTCAGATCCTGAAACGATTTCTGCTAAAGCAATAGCTGCTCCGTTTGCAGAATAAATGCTCATTGCTTCATAAAGCTCTTTTACATTGTATGTACCGTCTTTTCGTAATGGGACGTTGGACAGTCCGCGGTTTTGTGAAATTCTATAGACATAATCACTTGGGGTGTATGTTTGATCCCACTTGATTTTCCCTTTATCAACTGCTTCAAGAACTAAATATTCTGTCATGATTTTAGCCATACTTGCAATCGGAAGCAGATCGTCTGCATTTTTCCCGTATAGAATTTTACCTGTAGACGCTTCTACTAAAATTGCACCTTTTGCATTCACTCCAACTGCATCATTTTCTGCCGCAGATGCCTGTGCTGCCGGCAAAATAACTGTTACTGCCAGAACAGCAGCTAACAGCACGGACAGCAAACGCTTAAACTTCATGTTGCTCAAATTCATAACCTCCACCGTTTTTTTATCTATTTTTATATTCAATTATTGACCTGAGTGACAAACAACAAAGTCGATTTTATCACACTATGATCAAAAAAAATAGACAGAGTCTGAGACTCTGTCCTAAAGATTGAACATTGTATTACATTTCAGGTAAATCGACCTAGAAACGCTTATGAAAGCGAATAGTTCGGTGATTCTTTTGTAATTTGTACATCATGAGGATGGCTTTCGCGAAGACCTGCACCCGTCATGCGGACAAACTGTGAATTCTCCCGAAGCTCTTCTAAGTTTGCCGTTCCGCAATATCCCATACCAGAGCGAATACCGCCAACCAGCTGATAAATCGTATCTGAAAGAGGGCCTTTATAAGGAGTTCTGCCTTCAATGCCTTCCGGAACAAATTTCTTGTTATCTTCCTGGAAGTAACGGTCTTTGCTTCCTTTTTCCATCGCGCCAACAGAACCCATGCCTCGGTAGACCTTAAATCGTCTTCCCTGGTAAATTTCTGTTTCTCCCGGGCTTTCTGACGTACCTGCCAAAAGACTGCCAAGCATAACGGCGTGACCGCCTGATGCTAATGCTTTTACGATATCGCCTGAATATTTAATTCCGCCATCTGCGATAATAGTAATGCCTAGCTTGCGTGCTTCCGTCGCACAATCATAAACAGCTGTGATTTGAGGTACACCTACACCTGCTACAACACGGGTTGTACAAATAGAACCAGGTCCGATTCCTACCTTTACGACGTTTGCTCCAGCTTCTGCAAGTTCTCTTGTAGCGGCAGCTGTTGCAACATTCCCTGCAATAATATTCAGATCAGGATATTCGTTTCTGATCGTTCTGACCATATCGATAACGCCCTTTGAGTGGCCATGGGCTGTATCCAGCACAATTGCATCAACGTTAGCCTCAACCAGCTTTTTAACACGAAGCATGGTATCTGCCGTAACGCCTACTGCAGCACCGACAAGCAATCGTCCATGCTCATCTTTTGCTGAATGAGGGAACTCAATTACTTTTTCGATATCTTTAATCGTGATTAATCCTTTTAAAACACCCTGGTCATCAACCAGCGGAAGTTTTTCAATTTTATGCTTTTGCAGAATGCTTTCTGCTTCTTTAAGAGTTGTTCCGACGTCTGCCGTTACTAAGTTTTCTTTTGTCATCACATCAGAGATCTTGATCGAGAAGTCTTGAATAAATCTCATGTCACGATTTGTAATAATGCCTACAAGCTTCTGCTCATCCACATTATTTACTACAGGTACACCTGAAATGCGGTATTTACCCATTAAATGCTCTGCATCAAAAACTTGATGATCCGGAGTTAAAAAGAATGGATTTGTAATAACGCCTCTTTCAGAACGTTTTACCTTATCAACCTGCTCTGCCTGCTGTTCAATCGACATGTTCTTGTGAATGATGCCCATTCCGCCTTGTCTTGCCATCGCAATCGCAAGCTGAGCTTCGGTAACAGTATCCATACCGGCACTAATGATTGGGACATTCAGCTTTAATGTTGGTGTTAAATTCACACTTAAGTTCACGTCTCTTGGAAGAACCTCGGACTTAGCCGGTACAAGCAATACATCATCAAACGTTAAGCCTTCTTTTAAAAATTTACTTTCCCACATCATTAAATCCCCCTCTTAACGGCAAAATATTATTAGTAGATTAACAACTAGCCAACCTACTGTCAAGAACAGGCAAAAGAGTTTAAAAATTTAGAAAAAAGAAAGGGGAGCTGCAAGATGATGAAAACAGCCGTCTGGAACCAGTTAAAATCATATCAATCAACAGAAACGGTCCAAAAATTCCTGGAAAAATGTTATAAAAAAAATCAGCAGCCTTCACCTGCCGAATTATCCTATCAAAACAGCTACCCTTTTGTTTACCACCTAAAGCATGCTGAAAATTTTTATCTTTCATCTGCAAGTGCCGCACTGCCCGTACAGCCAATGCTCCTGTTCTACGGAATGTCACAGCTTATGAAAGCATGTATTTTAACTTTAGATCCTGAATATCCAGCAACTTCATCCGTGCTTGCACATGGAGTCTCAACAAGAAAACGGAAAAAGCAGCAATACCGCTTTTTGCAGGATGAAGTAAAGATACAAAGAAATGGTTTGTTTGCTCACGCAGCGTCTCATTTATTTAAGCTTGAACATGTAGAAAATGATAAGTACTCTATGCAGGAGCTTTTAAAAAGAATACCTGAACTGAGCGATTTATTCAGCAGACATAAAGAGAAAAACGTTCATATTGCATCCCGATATGAAACCAAGCAAATACATATTCCTGTTGAAGCGGCAGCCTCTTATCATATGACACCGGAAAGGCTGCTTGAATACCTGAATTATCATTTTCAATTAAGCGGAGAAAGCTGTTCTGATTACAACATCACATGTCATCTGCCAGATCGCTTCAGCGCTTTCTACAGTCTGCCATTTCTGTACAATGGACAAACAGACGATTATACCTTGCCTGCATCTTTGAACGATCTTAATGGATTGCCTGAATTTATGGCTCATTACTTATTGCTGTATAACTTAAGCATGATCTCAAGATATGAAACCGAGTGGTGGTACGAACTGATGCTAAGCCATTCACAGGACGATTATGTATTCATCGTTCGTTTTCTTGAAGTCACGAAAGAGAAAATACCTCTGTTTGCGCTTGCGTTTTTGAATGAATTGTGGGGAAAAGGGTAAGTGCGTGTTAAGTACTGCTGCACTGGATAGTTCATATCCGTTTGCGGAGAGTATGCTTGTGCAGTTCTTTAAAATAAGCACTTTTTCTGCTTTTTAAAAGAATTGATTTGCCGGGGGCAGTTAGAAATAGAGCCATCTTCCCCAGCTCCATACAAAAAAAGAACAGCATCTCTGCTGTTCTCCTTTATGCGTGCCTGGCAACGTCCTACTCTCACAGGGGGAAACCCCCAACTACCATCGGCGCTAAAGAGCTTAACTTCCGTGTTCGGCATGGGAACGGGTGTGACCTCTTTGCCATCATCACCAGACAATATGCAATTGAAGAAAGAATGTTATTCTTTCAAAACTAAATAACGTTTGATAACAAGATTCACTTAAATGTTACACTTTATTAGACTGTGGTTAAGTCCTCGAACGATTAGTATCTGTCAGCTCCACACGTCACCGCGCTTCCACCTCAGACCTATCAACCTGATCATCTTTCAGGGTTCTTACTCACTTACGTGATGGGAAATCTCATCTTGAGGGGGGCTTCATGCTTAGATGCTTTCAGCACTTATCCCTTCCGCACATAGCTACCCAGCGATGCCTTTGGCAAGACAACTGGTACACCAGCGGTGCGTCCATCCCGGTCCTCTCGTACTAAGGACAGCTCCTCTCAAATTTCCTGCGCCCACGACGGATAGGGACCGAACTGTCTCACGACGTTCTGAACCCAGCTCGCGTACCGCTTTAATGGGCGAACAGCCCAACCCTTGGGACCGACTACAGCCCCAGGATGCGATGAGCCGACATCGAGGTGCCAAACCTCCCCGTCGATGTGGACTCTTGGGGGAGATAAGCCTGTTATCCCCGGGGTAGCTTTTATCCGTTGAGCGATGGCCCTTCCATGCGGAACCACCGGATCACTAAGCCCGACTTTCGTCCCTGCTCGACTTGTAGGTCTCGCAGTCAAGCTCCCTTGTGCCTTTACACTCTGCGAATGATTTCCAACCATTCTGAGGGAACCTTTGGGCGCCTCCGTTACATTTTAGGAGGCGACCGCCCCAGTCAAACTGCCCACCTGACACTGTCTCCCAGCCCGATCAGGGCTGTGGGTTAGAATTTCAATACAGCAAGGGTAGTATCCCACCAATGCCTCCACCGAAGCTGGCGCTCCGGCTTCCAAGGCTCCTACCTATCCTGTACAAGCTGTACCAAAATTCAATATCAGGCTACAGTAAAGCTCCACGGGGTCTTTCCGTCCTGTCGCGGGTAACCTGCATCTTCACAGGTACTATAATTTCACCGAGTCTCTCGTTGAGACAGTGCCCAGATCGTTACGCCTTTCGTGCGGGTCGGAACTTACCCGACAAGGAATTTCGCTACCTTAGGACCGTTATAGTTACGGCCGCCGTTTACTGGGGCTTCGGTTCAAAGCTTCGCTTGCGCTAACCTCTCCCCTTAACCTTCCAGCACCGGGCAGGCGTCAGCCCCTATACTTCGCCTTGCGGCTTCGCAGAGACCTGTGTTTTTGCTAAACAGTCGCCTGGGCCTATTCACTGCGGCTTTTCAGGGCTATGAACCCTAAAAAGCACCCCTTCTCCCGAAGTTACGGGGTCATTTTGCCGAGTTCCTTAACGAGAGTTCTCTCGCTCACCTTAGGATTCTCTCCTCGCCTACCTGTGTCGGTTTGCGGTACGGGCACCTCTCACCTCGCTAGAGGCTTTTCTTGGCAGTGTGGAATCAGGAACTTCGGTACTAAATTTCCCTCGCCATCACAGCTCAGCCTTATATGAGAAGCGGATTTGCCTACTTCTCAGCCTAACTGCTTGGACGCGCATATCCAACAGCGCGCTTGCCCTATCCTCCTGCGTCCCCCCATTGCTCAAATGGTGAGGAGGTGGTACAGGAATATCAACCTGTTGTCCATCGCCTACGCCTTTCGGCCTCGGCTTAGGTCCCGACTAACCCTGAGCGGACGAGCCTTCCTCAGGAAACCTTAGGCATTCGGTGGAGGGGATTCTCACCCCTCTTTCGCTACTCATACCGGCATTCTCACTTCTAAGCGCTCCACCAGTCCTTACGGTCTAGCTTCAACGCCCTTAGAACGCTCTCCTACCACTGTTCGTAAGAACAGTCCACAGCTTCGGTGATACGTTTAGCCCCGGTACATTTTCGGCGCAGAGTCACTCGACCAGTGAGCTATTACGCACTCTTTAAATGGTGGCTGCTTCTAAGCCAACATCCTGGTTGTCTAAGCAACTCCACATCCTTTTCCACTTAACGTATACTTTGGGACCTTAGCTGGTGGTCTGGGCTGTTTCCCTCTTGACTACGGATCTTATCACTCGCAGTCTGACTCCCAAGGAGCGAGTCTTTGGCATTCGGAGTTTGACTGAATTCGGTAACCCGATGAGGGCCCCTAGTCCAATCAGTGCTCTACCTCCAAGACTCTCATACTTGAGGCTAGCCCTAAAGCTATTTCGGAGAGAACCAGCTATCTCCAGGTTCGATTGGAATTTCTCCGCTACCCACACCTCATCCCCGCACTTTTCAACGTGCGTGGGTTCGGGCCTCCATTCAGTGTTACCTGAACTTCACCCTGGACATGGGTAGATCACCTGGTTTCGGGTCTACGACCACGTACTAAAACGCCCTATTCAGACTCGCTTTCGCTGCGGCTCCGTCTCATCAACTTAACCTTGCACGGGATCGTAACTCGCCGGTTCATTCTACAAAAGGCACGCCATCACCCATTAACGGGCTCTGACTACTTGTAAGCACACGGTTTCAGGATCTTTTCACTCCCCTTCCGGGGTGCTTTTCACCTTTCCCTCACGGTACTGGTTCACTATCGGTCACTAGGGAGTATTTAGCCTTGGGAGATGGTCCTCCCTGCTTCCGACGGGATTTCTCGTGTCCCGCCGTACTCAGGATCCACTCTGGAGGGAACGAAGTTTCGACTACAGGGTTTTTACCTTCTCTGACGGACCTTTCCAGGTCGCTTCATCTACCCCGTTCCTTTGTAACTCCGTATAGAGTGTCCTACAACCCCAAGAGGCAAGCCTCTTGGTTTGGGCTAATTCCGTTTCGCTCGCCGCTACTTGGGAAATCGCGTTTGCTTTCTCTTCCTCCGGGTACTTAGATGTTTCAGTTCCCCGGGTCTGCCTTCAATATCCTATGTATTCAGATAAAGATACTGTTCCATTACGAACAGTGGGTTTCCCCATTCGGAAATCTCTGGATCAAAGCTTACTTACAGCTCCCCAAAGCATATCGGTGTTAGTCCCGTCCTTCATCGGCTCCTAGTGCCAAGGCATCCACCGTGCGCCCTTCATAACTTAACCTAAATGGTCAGCCGCATCATTAGATGCGTTTCGCATTTCGTTGTTTGTTCAGACATAAATGTCTGGAAAATCACTAATTATGGTAAGCGTAAATCTCAGTGAATTACTTGTTATCAATTACGTTATCTAGTTTTCAAAGAACAACTTCTTGGTGGAGCCTAGCGGGATCGAACCGCTGACCTCCTGCGTGCAAGGCAGGCGCTCTCCCAGCTGAGCTAAGGCCCCATATGAATTTAAGAGATGGTGGGCCTAAATGGACTCGAACCATCGACCTCACGCTTATCAGGCGTGCGCTCTAACCAGCTGAGCTATAGGCCCATCTCATAAGAATGAATAAAAGAATGTTTGTGACGTACAAAAAAGTACGCGCAAATGTTTCTTCGCTTACTCTAAGGTAAACTCACTATTCATTTAGAGGGAACAAAGTTCTCTCAAAACTAAACAAAAACCAAAAGCGTCCTCATATATTCCTTAGAAAGGAGGTGATCCAGCCGCACCTTCCGATACGGCTACCTTGTTACGACTTCACCCCAATCATCTACCCCACCTTAGGCGGCTGGCTCCTTGCGGTTACCCCACCGACTTCGGGTGTTGCAAACTCTCGTGGTGTGACGGGCGGTGTGTACAAGGCCCGGGAACGTATTCACCGCGGCATGCTGATCCGCGATTACTAGCGATTCCAGCTTCATGCAGGCGAGTTGCAGCCTGCAATCCGAACTGAGAATGGTTTTATGGGATTGGCTAAACCTCGCGGTCTCGCAGCCCTTTGTACCATCCATTGTAGCACGTGTGTAGCCCAGGTCATAAGGGGCATGATGATTTGACGTCATCCCCACCTTCCTCCGGTTTGTCACCGGCAGTCACCTTAGAGTGCCCAACTGAATGCTGGCAACTAAGATCAAGGGTTGCGCTCGTTGCGGGACTTAACCCAACATCTCACGACACGAGCTGACGACAACCATGCACCACCTGTCACTTTGTCCCCCGAAGGGGAACCTTCTATCTCTAGAAGTGGCAAAGGATGTCAAGACCTGGTAAGGTTCTTCGCGTTGCTTCGAATTAAACCACATGCTCCACCGCTTGTGCGGGCCCCCGTCAATTCCTTTGAGTTTCAGTCTTGCGACCGTACTCCCCAGGCGGAGTGCTTAATGCGTTAGCTGCAGCACTAAAGGGCGGAAACCCTCTAACACTTAGCACTCATCGTTTACGGCGTGGACTACCAGGGTATCTAATCCTGTTCGCTCCCCACGCTTTCGCGCCTCAGCGTCAGTTACAGACCAGAGAGTCGCCTTCGCCACTGGTGTTCCTCCACATCTCTACGCATTTCACCGCTACACGTGGAATTCCACTCTCCTCTTCTGCACTCAAGTTTCCCAGTTTCCAATGACCCTCCCCGGTTGAGCCGGGGGCTTTCACATCAGACTTAAGAAACCGCCTGCGCGCGCTTTACGCCCAATAATTCCGGACAACGCTTGCCACCTACGTATTACCGCGGCTGCTGGCACGTAGTTAGCCGTGGCTTTCTGGTTAGGTACCGTCAAGGTGCGAGCAGTTACTCTCGCACTTGTTCTTCCCTAACAACAGAGTTTTACGATCCGAAAACCTTCATCACTCACGCGGCGTTGCTCCGTCAGACTTTCGTCCATTGCGGAAGATTCCCTACTGCTGCCTCCCGTAGGAGTCTGGGCCGTGTCTCAGTCCCAGTGTGGCCGATCACCCTCTCAGGTCGGCTACGCATCGTTGCCTTGGTGAGCCATTACCTCACCAACTAGCTAATGCGCCGCGGGCCCATCTGTAAGTGACAGCCGAAACCGTCTTTCCAACTTGAACCATGCGGTTCAAGATACTATCCGGTATTAGCTCCGGTTTCCCGGAGTTATCCCAGTCTTACAGGCAGGTTGCCCACGTGTTACTCACCCGTCCGCCGCTAACCTGCTGGAGCAAGCTCCAGCAAGTCCGCTCGACTTGCATGTATTAGGCACGCCGCCAGCGTTCGTCCTGAGCCAGGATCAAACTCTCCGAAGAAAATTTGTGACTCAATTTGTTGCTGACTTCAAAAATTTAAAACGTTTGGTACGCTTTTGGTTTTGTTTAGTTTTCAAAGAACTTTTTGTGTCACATTCTCTCGAAGCGACCCTTTCAATATACCATTTCTACCGAGTTTGTGTCAATCATTTTTTAAAAAATAATTTTCTTTAACTGCTTTATGTAGAAGGTTTCTTACTGACTTATAGAATTATATCAGCACCTATTAAAATAAGCAATAAGAAAAGAGCAAAAAGTTTGCTCTTAAATGATTTCTTCTATAAAAAGGTGACTTTGTCCTTTAAGTGCAAGAATTTCCTCAGTTTCTTCTATTTTTACAAGAGGTCTGGTCGGATCTTGATCTTCTATAAATACGATCTCTGCTATTCTGCCGTCTGACAATCTGACAGTTGTTCCTGAACTTAGTTTTAGTAACCCCTTCTTCAATTCGTTCAGTGCCTTCAGATCAAATTTCCCAAACTCATCTTGCATGAGCTGTTCTAAGACTTTAAAAGGCGATTGTTTGCTTCTGTGCAGCCTTTCGGAGACCATCGCCTGATATGCATGAGCGAGAGCCGCTATTTTGCCGAAGGGATGAAGCTGATCAGCCTTTGCTCCTAATGGGTACCCGCTCCCGTCAAGGCGCTCATGATGCTGCAAAACTCCCAGCTTAACAGCCTCTTTTAACGAAACGATATTTTTCAGCATTTTGTAGCTGTGAACAGGATGCTGCTTGATTTCTTTAAACTCTTTGTCTGTTAGAGCTGTCTTTTTAGTCAGAAACCCCTGCTGCTCTACTTTTGTTATGCCGCAGTCACACAGCAGACCCGTCATAGCAACCTGAATCGTATCTCCATAGGAAAAGCCCATACTCTTTCCTAAATAAGCGCTTACTAACCCTGCAGATACTGAGTGGTGGTAAAGATGATCTTCATCTTTTGTATATTTGTAGGTTTTCAATATTTTATCAGGTTCTTTCAGTCCCTGCTCAACAACAGGAATTAATAGATTTCTGATTTTTGAGATATCAACCAATGCGCCGGATTGCCAGTCTAGATACAATTGCTTAAAGGCTTGCACAGCATTTTTATACAGTCCTTCAAAATGGGTGCTCTGATTTGAATTTGTTATTTTTTCAACTGCAGAAGAATCAAGGATTTCCCCAGCAGGTTTATAGGCATTTCCATTTTCAAAGAATGGCTCTACTTCTACTTCATTTATTAAAAAAGCCTGCAGAATTTGCAGAAGATCTTGATTTAAGATGGTTTGGCTGCGCATCAAAGGTTTGTGCGACATTGAAAATACGTCTTTTGACAGTATGCATCCTTCAGACAGCTGATTAATATGGACTCTCACATGAATCCCTCCCATCCATATTATAAACGATTCCATTTAGTAGAAAATGGTTTTTTAAAATAAAAAAAGACATAGCTTAAAGGCTATGTCTTTCATTTGCTTATTCTTCTGTATCCGGTTCACCAGAGGAGTCTTCTACAGAGTCTTCTTCAGTTGAGATTGGTTCTGCAGATGAATCTTCCTTTAATCCTTCTTCATTCTCCAAAAGCTCGGCATCTTCCGGTTCGAGCTCTTCTTTTTCTACAACAGCGACTGTAGCAACGTGTTCTTCATCGCCAAGTTTAATCAGCTTAACACCCTGTGTGTTACGGCCGGTTGTCGAAATACTGTCGATCGCCATCCGGATAAGAACACCGCTTGCTGTAATCAGCATGAGATCCTCTTCTCCTGTAGAAGGCTTAACAGAAATCACTGTGCCATTTTTTTCCGTGACGTTACATGTTTTAATCCCTTTACCGCCGCGGCTTTGAATCCGGTATTCAGCTGCAGGCGTGCGTTTGCCGAATCCATTGCGTGTTACTACAAGGACATCGACATCTTCTTCAAGGATTTCCATTCCGACAACTTCGTCATCAGAATCCAGGGTAATCCCCTTAACACCAGTTGCTGTACGTCCCATTGAGCGGACATCTGTTTCAGGGAAACGAATGAGCATTCCTTTTTTCGTTCCAATCATGATGTGTTTCGTTCCATCTGTTAAACGGACAGAAATAAGTTCATCGTTTTCACGCAGGTTCACTGCGATCAAGCCGCCTTTTCTGATGTTCGCGAATTGTGTCAAAGGAGAACGTTTAGATATTCCTTCTTTTGTTGTGAAGAATAATGACCAATCGTCAACGAATTCAGAAACAGGGATGATGGCATTCACCCATTCGCCTTTTTCTATTTCCAGAAGGTTAATAATCGGAAGTCCTTTAGCTGTTCTTCCGTACTCTGGAATTTCATACCCTTTTGCACGGTAAACCTTCCCTTTATTCGTAAAGAAAAGAATCGTGTCATGAGTAGATGTTGTTAGAAGGTGTTCTACGAAATCATCCTCATTCGTACCCATACCCTGAATCCCTCTGCCTCCGCGGCGCTGGCTGCGGTACGTTGAAATTGGCAGTCTTTTAATATAGCCGTTGTGAGTAAGAGTAATAACGATATTTTCAACAGGGATCAGATCTTCATCTTCGATCATTTCAATTCCGCCCGACACAATTTCCGTACGGCGAACATCATTGAAACGCTCCTTGATTTCTTCTAATTCCTCGCGGATAATTTCAAGAACTTTTTCATCGTCAGCCAAGATTGCTTTTAATTCCGCAATCAGCTGCACAAGCCCCTGGTACTCTTCTTCGATTTTCTCTCTTTCAAGTCCTGTTAAACGCTGCAGACGCATATCAAGAATCGCCTGTGCCTGTTTTTCAGATAGAGAGAAGTTATCCATCAAGCCTTGACGCGCAATATCCGTTGTCTGAGAGCTGCGGATCAGGGAGATGACTTCATCCAAGTGATCAAGTGCAATTCTCAAACCTTCTAAAATATGTGCGCGTGCTTCCGCTTTGCGAAGTTCAAACGCTGTACGGCGGCGGATAATAATCTTCTGATGATCCAGATAGTAGACCAGGAACTGTTTAAGGTTCAATACTTGAGGCTGTCCATTTACAAGGGCAAGCATATTGATGCCGAAGCTTGTCTGAAGGGCAGTCTGTTTGTATAGATTGTTTAATAGAACATTTGAATTGGCATCTTTGCGCACTTCAATGACGATGCGCATTCCGTTGCGGTCTGATTCATCCCGCAGATCGGTGATGCCCTCAATCTTCTTGTCACGCACAAGCTCAGCAATTTTTTCAATTAACTTCGCTTTATTTACCTGGTAAGGAAGTTCTCTTACGATGATTACTTCTTTACCTGATGCTTTTTCTTCGATTTCTACCTTAGCGCGGATTGTAATAGAACCTCGCCCTGTTTCGTAGGCTTTGCGAATCCCGCTTCTGCCGATAATCTGACCAGCTGTCGGGAAATCCGGCCCTGGAATGATCTCCATCAGCTCAGGAATGCTTACATCCGGGTCCTTGCTTACAGCCAGTACCCCGTCTATGACTTCTCCCAGCTGATGAGGAGGGATATTTGTTGCCATGCCGACTGCGATACCCGCCGCACCGTTTACCAGCAAGTTAGGGTAACGGGAAGGAAGAACAACCGGTTCACGTTCCGAACCGTCATAGTTGTCCTGATAGTCGATAGTATCTTTATTGATATCGCGGATAAGCTCCATCGCAATTTTGGACATGCGCGCCTCTGTATAACGCATCGCTGCAGCTCCGTCGCCATCGACAGAACCGAAGTTTCCATGTCCATCTACAAGCATATACCGGAAGTTGAAATTTTGAGCCATGCGGACCATTGAATCATAAACGGCACTGTCACCATGCGGGTGATACTTACCGATTACTTCTCCGACGATACGGGCAGATTTCTTAAACGGTTTATCAGATGTCATCCCTAAATCGTTCATTGCATATAAAATACGGCGATGAACAGGCTTTAACCCGTCACGAACATCGGGAAGCGCACGCGAAACGATAACACTCATCGCATAATCCAGGAAAGATGAGCGCATTTCATGACTAATATTTATCTCTTTTACTTGAGGAGTTTTATTTTCTTCCATGTTTGAACCTCCCTAATCTATATAGCTCCAACCAGAAAAGCGGAAGCGCCAAGGCCCGTTTTGACCGGGAATACAGGCGCCGGAGCTTGCCAAAGATGTACATATATTTAAACTTTCTAATCTCATAAAAAAAACGGGAGTTAAAGGTCTCCGGAAACTTTGGATCTTATAAATCTTTGTTGATAAAATATCAAACTGATTATGTATGGCTGTATAAAATTAAATAATAGCCTACTCTCCATTATATCAATAAACCTATGACATTACACGTCAAATTCAGATAAAAATGCGATTCAGCTAAAGAATCCCCGCCTATTGAGGCAGGGATTCTAGTTTTGCGATTCTTTTAATTCCGTATAGATAACCAATCTTTTGTCATGTGTGCGTTCTTGATTAAATGTGCCGGTTTATGTAATGAAGTTAAGTTTGCTTGTTTATGCATAGTGAAAAATTTTGTCAACCGGGGCATTTTTCCGGGGGTGATAAAGAGGCTGAAGAAGCTGTGTCGCCTGCCTCAGCTGTGCTGAGACCCGTCTCGTCTTATCTCCTTCTTTTTCATCCAGCTGTCCTGAAGCTGTACAGGCTGAAAGAATAAGACTGAATAAAAGAAGAGTTTCTATCTATCTCATTAGATGATTTTCTCCTCTCTTACTGAAATTCGGGAAGAAAAAAGGAGGACATCTCTGTCCCCCGTTTCATCCTTCTTAGTTATTGACAGATTTACGGCGAGCGATCATCGCAATCGAAACTGAAGCCAGGATAAATCCAAAAACGCTCCATAAGATTGCACTGTTGTTTGTTTCGCTCATGCCCCCCAAGCCTGTTTTAGGCATTTCAGATGGTTTTTCACCTTCAATTTTTTCAGGGAACTGATCAACAATCGCAGATGACATTGCCTGGCCTACTCCAAACATATGCGTGTATGCCACGTGAATATTTTCATAAGCTGCAGGATAATCTTTGCCTGTATAGCTGTTGAATGCATTCAGCAATTGATCAACATGCTCCTTAAGGCCCGCCTCAAGGTCAGCCGCTTTTAAGCGTCCTTCTGTTGCTGTATCAAGGAATGCTGCTTGTTCTGCACGGTATTCATCTAATTCCGCTTCAGCCTGTTTTTTCCCTTCTTCGTTGTTTTCAGCTGTTGCTGTTACATAATCTACAAAGTATCCGATGTGGCTGCTCCATATTTCTTTAAATTGTGCAGCACCTTCAGCCCCGTAAACAGATTCAACTGCTGCTGTTAAATCATCTGTATTTTCATTTAATGCTCCTGCTGCTGCTTCGAAGTCTTTTGCTCCGTCAATTCCTTTTTGCATAGTTAGTGCTGCAAGTGCTGCATGCTCAGAGAATGCTTGGTTTAAATTTGCTCTCAAGTCTGCAGCTGGTGTATCCACTGATGTATTTTCAAATTTATCTGGGTACTGATCGGTAATCGCCCATGATAATCCTTTGCCGACTCCGAACATATGGTGCATAGATTCTGTGATGTTGTCATATGCTTTATCATATTCGCCCGTTCTGTAGCTTTCGAAAGCCCAGATTAATTGATCAATATGAACTTTTAATCCTTCTTCAAGATCTTTCGCTTTTAAACGTCCTTCAGTTGCCGTATCAAGGAAGCCTGCTTGCTCAACTCTGTACTCGTCCAGTTCAGCTAATGACTGTTTTTTTCCTTCTTCATTGTTTTCAGCAGTTGCTGTTACATAATCTACAAAGTATCCAATATGGCTGCTCCATATATCTTTAAATTGCGCTCCAGCTTCTTCACCGTAAACAGATGCCACTGCTGCTGATAATTCTTCTGTGTTTTTATTAAGCTGGCCCGCTGCTGCTTCAAAATCCTCTTTGCCGTCAATTCCTTTTTGCATAGCAACAACTGCTAAGTATGCATGTTCTGAGAGGATCGCATCAAGTGATGCACGAAGATCGATAGCAGGGTTAGAAACGTCTGATGAAACCATACCGCCGTGATTGCCTCCATGACCTCCGCCGTGATCTTCAGCGCTCGCTGTGCCAAATGCCGGAATCAGCAGGGAAAAACTGAGGGGTACCGCAATTAGGGCTTTTTTCATCTTCATTTTAAATTCTCTCCTTTTTCCATTTAGTTTATTGGGTATTTACACTTGGACTAACGGAGAGAGTTTTTATATGGATCACATACTATTAAAAATTTTTGAATTTAAAAAGAAAAAACATCCTTTTCGGATGTTTTTCGGCTGATATTAGTAATATGGATAGTACGGATATGGATACGGCGGATAATACGGATACGGATAACCATAGCCATAGCCATATCCAGGTGTTAATAATGCTCCTGTTGCAAGCCCTCCCAAAAATCCAGTTGCAAACGGAAAACCAAATCCAGGTCTCCCAAAACCAAAACCTGGTCTTCCAAAACCAAATCCAGGTCTGCCGAATCCGAATCCCGGTCTGCCGAATGGACGCCGCATGTCATCTTGATGATAAAACTGCTGATTATTCATCTTTACGCCTCCTGCTTAGATAAATTGCCTACTTACTTTAAAAAGATATGCAGGACGAGTTTAAAAGTAGTGGGCTACTTGTGAATTAATAAGCTTGGAGAAAAAGAAAAGGCAAAGCAGTTTTTCTGCTTTGCCTTTTCTTTATGAGTAACTCTGGATTCTTAAATATCCAGATTCTTTACGTATTGTGCATTTCCTTCGATGAAGTTTCGGCGCGGCTCTACTTTGTCACCCATAAGGATGTCAAACGTTTCGTCAGCTTCCATCGCATCTTCTAACGTTACTTGAAGGAATGTTCTTGTATTCGGATCCATCGTTGTTTCCCAAAGCTGCTCAGGGTTCATTTCCCCAAGACCTTTGTAGCGCTGGATGCCCGGTTTTGGAGTAGCCGGCAGTTCCGCCATCAGCTTCTCCATTTCTCTGTCATTGTACGCATATTCAATTCGTTTACCCTGCTGCACTTTATATAAAGGCGGCTGCGCAATGTAGACAAATCCATTTTCAATGATTTGTCGCATATAGCGGTAAAAGAATGTAAGCAGAAGGGTCCGGATATGGGCTCCATCCACGTCAGCATCTGTCATGATGATAATTTTATGATAACGGGCCTTTGAAATATCAAAATCCTCTGCAATCCCTGTTCCGAGAGCGGTAATGATCGTGCGGATCTCGTTATTGGAAAGAATTTTATCCAGACGGGCTTTTTCAACGTTGATGATTTTCCCTCTAAGCGGAAGGATTGCCTGGAAATGACGGTCGCGGCCTTGTTTAGCAGAACCTCCGGCAGAGTCACCCTCAACCACATACAATTCAGAAATAGAAGGGTCTTTAGATGAACAGTCCGCAAGTTTTCCGGGCAGATTTGAAATTTCAAGCGCACTTTTGCGTCGTGTTAATTCACGCGCTTTTTTCGCTGCAAGACGTGCTCTAGAAGCCATTAATCCTTTTTCAAGGATTTTCTTGGCCGTTGAAGGGTTTTCCAGCAAAAACTTCTCAAATCCTTCTGCGAAAAGGTTATCAGTAACAGTTCTCGTTTCAGAGTTGCCTAATTTTGTTTTGGTTTGTCCTTCAAACTGCGGATCAGGATGTTTAACAGAGATAATCGCTGTTATCCCTTCACGCACATCATCACCAGTCAAGTTGGCATCACTCTCTTTAAATGCACCATTTTTACGGGCATAGTCATTAATGACTCGAGTGAGGGCTGTTTTAAATCCAGCTTCATGAGTTCCGCCTTCATACGTATGAATGTTATTGGCAAAAGAATAGATATTGCTTGTATAAGAATCATTGTATTGCAGGGCAACCTCAACTGTAATGCCGTCCTTTTCGCCTTCCATGTAGACAGGCTCTTCATGAATGACTTCACGCGTGCGGTTTAAATGCTCGACATAGGATTTAATTCCGCCTTCGTACAAGTATTCCTTTTTGCGTTTGTTTTCGCGTTTATCTTCAATCGTGATTTTAATATTCCGATTCAAGAAAGCAAGCTCTCTTAACCGATTTGCAAGCGTATCAAAATCATATTCAACCGTTTCAGTAAAGATTTCCGGATCCGGACAGAAGTGAGTTGTCGTCCCTGTCAGTTCACTTTCTCCAATGACTTCCAAATCACCAGCAGGCACTCCGCGCTCAAACTTCTGATAATGGATTTTCCCTTCACGGTAAACAGTAACCTCAAGGACAGTCGAAAGCGCGTTAACTACTGATGCACCTACACCATGCAGTCCGCCGGATACTTTGTATCCTCCGCCGCCGAATTTTCCTCCGGCATGGAGAACGGTCATGATGACCTCAACGGCAGGACGTCCCATTTTTTCATGAATCCCTACTGGAATACCGCGTCCATTGTCTTTTACGGTAATGCTGTTATCTTCTTCAACAATAATGTTGATTTCATCACAGTAACCAGCAAGGGCTTCGTCAATACTGTTATCAACAATTTCCCAAACGAGATGGTGAAGACCTTTTGCTGCTGTTGATCCAATATACATCCCAGGACGTTTCCGGACAGCCTCTAAGCCTTCTAATACTTGTATTTGGTTTTCATCATAAGTTTGCTGTTCGATTTGTTTTTGTTCCATCGCCACTATGATCACCTACACTTTTCTTAAGGGCTTATTAAGAATGATTTTTGAATGGTTCATCCGCAACCATATCTATGTCAAATGTGAATTTTGCGCGTTTTTTCAACGTGCCTGATGCAAGAGGGGAAAAATAGATTTTATCTGTGGTTACAACAATTGATTTTGTCTCTCCGCTCGCAAGCTTGACTGTATGATTCTGATGTTTTTCTAAAAACTCACTGACAATGCCGGATGTTTTTGAAGAATGATGATCAATAATCATGACAACTTCCTTTGAGGGAATCACAAAATTATCTCCCAGGTGAATATACAAGAAAAACCACCTCTTTTCAGCGTGTCAGCCTGCCTTTTGAAACACGGTATGTCGTTGCTTCTTTCAGCGTCTGATGGTCAATGCCTTCAACACTTGTTGTTGTAACAAATGTCTGCACTTTCCCTTGAATCGTATTCAATAAATGAGATTGTCTGTAATCGTCGAGTTCTGATAAAACATCATCAAGCAGCAAAATCGGGTATTCTCCAATTTCCTCATGGATCAATTCGATTTCTGCAAGCTTCAGCGATAGTGCGGTCGTCCGCTGCTGTCCCTGGGAACCGAATGTCTGCACATCACGCCCATTTACAAAAAATAAGAGATCATCTCTGTGTGGACCTGCAAGGGTTGCGCCGCGCTCAATTTCTCTATCTTTTATTTTATCAAACTTCTCTTCATATGCTTCTATCATTTTCGACAAACTTGCCTCTTCTGATACATCGACAGATGCTTTATACTCAATTGTTAACGTTTCAAGCCCTCTGCTTATGCCTGTATGAATCGGCTGGGCCCACTTTTGCAGTTTCTCTATGAACTCAATCCGTTTTAAAATGACCTTTGCGGCAGACTCTGCAAGCTGTGAAGTAAGGACATCAAGCATCGTTCGATCCGTCTGTTTGCGCATCTGCATCTGCTTTAAATACTGATTCCTCTGCAGCATAATTTTTTGAAATCTATTTAAATCATGAAGATAGACAGGTGACACCTGTCCGATTTCCATATCAATAAAACGCCTTCTGATTTGAGGGCTTCCCTTTACGAGATTGAGATCCTCGGGTGCAAACATAATGACATTCATTGCCCCTACATACTGGCTTAATTTCTGCTGTTCAATATGATTCAGCTTCGCTTTTTTCCCTTTTTTCGAGACAACGAGCTGCATGGCGACTGAGCCGCTGTACTTTTCTACTCTGCCTTCTATTTTAGCATATTCCTTGTCCCAATAGATAAGATCTTTGTCATTTGAGGTGCGATGGGACTTTGCCATGGCTAATACATAGATGGCTTCCATCACATTTGTCTTGCCTTGGGCATTCTCCCCTAAAATAACATTGACCTTATTTTCAAACTCTACGGTCAGTTCTTCATAGTTCCTGTAATTCCGCAGCGTTAATTCTTTGATAAACAAATCCGTTCACCAACTTTAGTTTTTGCTCTTTTTGCAAAGAGAGTGATCATTCTATATATGAATGGCCTGCAAGCCTTAGTTTTTCACGATAAAAGAGCCAAAGTCCGGAATTTCAACCGTATCATCAGCAAACAATTTTTTTCCCCGGCGGTTTTCAGGCTCGCCATTTACAAAAATCGCATATTCCTGCAAAAACCATTTAGCCATGCCGCCTGATTGAATAACTTCAGCAAGCTTCAGGAACTGTCCAAGTGTAATGTATTCTGTCTCAATTTTCACTGGCTTAATTGACACTGCAGATCGCCTTCTTTCTTTAAGTCTCCAACAGTTAATTTTACTAAACTTATCCATACTTTCACAACACCTATTTAAACCTTTAATCTCTTCACATTTGCCTTGTTCGTTATCAAGAATAACTGTGTCCGTCTCACGTGAACACAAGGTGGGTATAAGGTCCCGCGAAAGGAAAAGAAAAGCTGCCAGCTTGTGCCAGCAGCTTGTTTAATTAATACGTTCTAACAGGAAGAATTAATTGGAGAATGGAATCGTCTTCCGGAGTGCGGATTAAAAACGGTCTCATTGCACCCGTAAAGCTGATTTTAATTTCCGTTCCTTCAAGTGCTTTTAATGCATCCATCATATATTTTGCACTGAATGAGATTTTTAATTCTTCTCCTGTAATCTCCTGAGTCTGAACTTCCTCAATGACTTTTCCGATTTCCGGAGTGTTTGAAGAAACTTCTACAATACCTTCTTCAAGGGTTGAAAACTTTACTACGTTATTTCTTCCTTCTTTTGCAAGAAGTGATGCCCGGTCGATGGCCTGAAGAAATTCTTTTGTATTAAGGACCATATCTGTTTTGCTCTCAGCAGGAATAAGTCTTGTTGTATCCGGGTAGTTTCCGTCCAATAATCTTGAGAAGAAAAGTAAATTTTCAGCTTTAAAAAGAACTTGGCTTTCTGTAATCACTATTTCAATTTCATCACTTGTGTCTGCAAGAATCTTGCTTAATTCATTTAAGCTTTTTCCCGGAATAACGACATTATAAGAGCTGTCTGTCTCTGTTTCGATTTTTGCTTTGCGGAGCGCCAATCGGTGACTGTCTGTTGCAATACAGATTAACTCTCTATTTTCAAGCTTCCAGTTGACCCCTGTCAAAATAGGACGCGTTTCTGAAGTTGAGACGGAGAATACCGTTTGGCGGATCATTGTTTTTAAAAGATCTGTCGGCACTCTAAAACTATTATGTTCTTCTACTTGCGGCAAATGAGGATACTCTTCTGCATCAAGCCCGTTAAGGTTAAATTCTGCTTTGCCTGAGCGGATGACGGTCATATGGTGGCCAAGAACTTCTATTTCTACCGATTCCTTCGGAAGTTTTTTAACGATTTCACTAAAAAAACGAGCCTGGAGAACAATGCTTCCAGTTTGTTTGATTTCAACGATTTCTTTGCCGTTTTCTTCAGTTGGGATAAACGATTCAATAGAGATGTCAGAATCACTTCCTGTAAGTGTGACACCTTCTTCTGTTGCAACAATTTTAATTCCTGTCAAAATCGGGATGGTTGTTCTTGAAGATACGGCTTTCATCACGTCTTGAACACTTTGAACTAACCGATCTTTTTGGATGACAAATTTCATTTAGGGAAATCCTCCTTTTTTTCGTATGGGAGCATATTTCTTTGAGCCACTTAATATATATATTATTTAAAGAAAAAATAGTAGAAGTACTAGTAGGGCCTGTGGAAATGTGTATAACTCTGTTGACGAAAGGAAACACAGCCTATCCACCTGTGGACAGACTGTGTATGAATCGTGCTTGGTTATTCACATTATCCATATTAATTTTTATAAGTGCAAGCTTTTTTAAGAGCCCTTCAGCATGCTTTCGATCTCTTTTAGCTGTTTAACAAGCTGATCATCAGCCTGAAGCAGCTTAGAAATTTTTTCATGGGCATGAATAACTGTCGTATGATCACGGCCTCCGAATTCTTCGCCAATTTTAGGCAAAGAGGAATCCGTTAATTCTCTTGAAAGATACATGGCAATTTGTCTTGGGAACGCGACTGATTTCGTGCGTTTCTTTGCTTTAAAGTCTTCTAGTTTTACACTGAAATGCTGACCGACCATGCGCTGGATGTCAGCAATCGTGATCATTCTCGGTTTAGAGCTTGGAATAATATCCTTCAGTGCTTCTGCTGCGAGATCGGCATTTATATCCTTATTGATTAAAGATGAATAAGCTACAACTCGAATGAGTGCCCCTTCAAGCTCACGGATATTTGAATCGATTTGATTGGCGATGTAGAGCATAACCTCATTTGGAATATCAAGACCTTCAGCCTTTGCTTTCTTTCTGAGGATGGCAATTCTTGTTTCAAGATCAGGCGGTGTAATATCAGTTATTAAACCCCATTCAAACCTGGAACGAAGACGGTCTTCCAGGGTTGGAATTTCTTTTGGAGGACGGTCGCTTGAGATCACAATTTGCTTGCTTTCTTCATGGAGCGTATTAAACGTATGGAAAAACTCCTCTTGAGTTTGTTCTTTACCTGCAAGAAATTGAATATCATCTATAAGCAGCACGTCGACACTTCGGTATTTATTGCGGAAGTCTTTCGCTTTGTTGTCACGAATACTATTGATAAATTCATTTGTGAACTTTTCTGATGATAAATAAACAACTTTCGCGTTAGGCTTGTGATCAATCACATAATGGCCAATAGCGTGCATTAAATGCGTTTTTCCAAGTCCGACTCCCCCGTAAATGAAAAGCGGATTATACGCCTTCGCGGGTGCTTCGGCTACAGCTAGAGAAGCTGCATGGGCAAAACGGTTTCCTGAACCGATTACGAATGTGTCAAACGTATACTTCGGATTTAGCATATTTTGCGGAAGCTCAATCTGTTCTTCCTCTTTAGTCATCGGCTTTATAGGTGATTTTGGCATAAAATCAGCTTCATTCTGATTTTGGGGAATGATAAATTTTATCAGCAATTCCTCGCCTGTAAGCTCATATATGGTATTGGCAATCAAATGCAGATACCTGGATTCAAGCCAGTCACGCGCAAATTCATTAGGTGCAGTGATTGTTAATGTATCTCCCTTAAGAGCATGGGCTTTAGTGGACTTAAGCCATGTTTCAAAACTGGGCTTGCTCAGCTTTTTTTCAATTTCTGATAAAGCTTTGCTCCATAATTCATCAATATTCTCCAT